>JBBSQE010000149.1:0-7650 GCA_038258095.1 Solirubrobacterales bacterium
CGCCAGCGAGGGGCTGCACCGGGCGGTCGGGTTCACGCCGGTCGGGACCTATCGGCGCATCGGCTGGAAGGACGGCGCCTGGCGCGACGTCGCCTGGTGGCAGCTCGACCTTCGCCCCGGAGAGCCCGTCCCGCCGGGCGGCCCTCGCTAGTTACCGATGCCCACACCGCCACCCTGACCGACGGACGGCGGAGGGCCGGCCGGCGCGACCGGGGCCGGGGCCGGGACCGACGGGCCCGGGGCGGACGGCGCGTTGACGTCAGGCGCGGGGGCGGTATCGGTGGTGTCCGGCGGCGCATAGCTCGAGTCCGGAGTGGTGTAGGAGCTCGAGGACGAGGTGGTCCTGCCGCTGGTGAACGGCGAGAGGTCGGGCGGCGTCCCCTCGATGAAGTCAGGGCAATTCCCGGCGACCGCGTTGGTCATGTAGTTGGACCAGATCGGTCCCGCGGTGGGTCCTCCGAAGCCGGTCGCGTCGCGCGACTCCGGGTGGCCGACCCAGACCGCCGTCGAGTAGAGCGGCGTATAGCCGACGAACCAGGCGTCGGACTCACCCTCAGTCGTTCCGGTCTTGCCGGCCTGGGCCGAGCAGCCCGTTGATGCGTAGCCGGCGCCGGTCCCCTGGGTGATGACTCCCTCGAGGATGCTGGTGACCTCGAAGGCCTCGCCCTCGCTGAGCACCCGCTTGCCATCGGTGTTCGTCTTGTCGACCTCGCCGCCGGGCAGGATCACCTTGCTGATCGCCGTCGCATCGTGGTGGACTCCGCCGCTGGCGAGAGTGGCGTAGGCATCCGCCATCTCGAGCGGGGTGACGCCGTAGGTGAGCCCGCCGATCGCCTCGGCGGGATAGGAGTTGAGCTCGGATGTGATGCCCATCTGGTGAGCCATCCGGGTGACGTTCTCCGGGCCGACGTCGAGGTAGAGCTGTGCGTAGACGACGTTCACCGAGGCCCAGGTGGCCTCGGTCAGGGGGAATGACCCGCCGCCCTCGCCCTCGGAGTTGTTGACCGTGTAGGTGCCGCCGCCGGGAACCTCGAGCGTCTTCGGCGATGTTCCGTCGTAGTAGGTCGAGGCGGGGTCGATCCCCTGTTTGATCGCGGTCGAGAGCGTGAAGGCCTTGAACGAGGATCCGGGCTGACGCTGGGCCTGGAGGGCATAGTTGAACTGGGCGTCGTTGGGGTCCGACTGGGTCGAGCCGTAGGCGACGATTTCACCGTTGGCGGGGTCGATCGAGGCCAGGGCGGCCGCGGGGCCGCCCCCGTCGTAACAGACCGAGCACCCGTCGACCGCGGCCTGGGCGTCGGCCTGGAGTTTCGGGTTGATCGACGTGTAGACCTTGAGGCCACCGAACCGCATCCGGTTGACTCCGTAGCGGTCGATCAGCTCCTTCTGAACCAGGTCGTAGAGGACCGGGTCCTTGATCGACTGGTACTTGTCGCCCGGGTGCAGGCCAAGGCCACCGGACCCGATCTGCTGAGCGCGGTCCTGGCTGATGTACCCCTGGTCAGCCATCGCCTGGAGCACCTCGTTGCGCCGGTCGCGAGCCGCCTGGGGGTCGAGGATCGGGTTGTAGAGCGACGGTGCCTGCGGCAGCCCCGCGAGCATGGCGGCCTCGCGGAGGTTGAGGTCGCGGGCGTGCTTTGAGAAGTAGGTCTGCGCCGCGGCCTCGGCACCGACGGCGGTCTCCCCGCCGACGGTTCCGTAAGGCGCGGTGTTGAGGTACTGGGTGAGGATCGACGTCTTCGAGTACTTGTCCTCGTAGTCGTTGGCCAGGTGCGCCTCGATCAGCTTGCGCTTGATCGTGTCCTGGGGGTTCTGGATGCAGAGGTTGCGGACGAGCTGCTGCGTGATGGTCGAGCCGCCCTGCTTGGCCTCGCCCGCCTGGACGTCCTCGAAGCCGGCGCGGATGATGCCCTCGATGTCGACCCCGCCGTGTTTGTAGAAGTTTCGGTCCTCGATCGCGACCGTGGCCGACTTCAGGGAGTCGGGCAGATCCGCAGCCGGGACGGGCTGGCGGATCTTGGGAGCCTGGATGAATCCGATTCGCGATCCGTCGGCGGCGAAGATGACCGAGGAGCGTCCGTTATCGACCGGGTTGCAGGTGTTCAGCGGCGGCGCGTCGTTGTAGGCGCGGATCGCCCAAGAGGCGCCGATGCCGCCCGCGACGGCCAGTCCCACCGCGAAGACGACCGCGACGCTGACGAAGAACTTCAGCGTCGTATGTTCGGAGCGGCGCCTCCGGCGCCTGCGCACACGCGTTGCCATGACATCAGGATGCCAGTTCCGCTCATCCAGCATGACCCCGGCGGAAGGATTGGGAAGCGGTGGTCATCCCGTACGTTTCCCCGGTGACCTTCGACGAAGCCCTGTCGGCACTCCTGGCCATGGTCGGGGAGCAGGTTGGGGTCGACGTCCTCGACTCCGGCCCCAGCCCGCAGCTCGTCGCCACCTTCGGCGGCGTCCTCCGCGCCGGGCACTCGATGACGGGTGGGCTCCCCTCCGCGGGGGAAGCGATCTACATCCGCCTCGACGCCAGCCCGTTTCCCGCAGCCCTCAGCCTCAACCGGGAGCTCTTTCGCGACGGAATGCTCCACCCCGACGGCTCGGTGAGCCTGCGGCTGGGAGGCGTGGCACTCCTGGTCACGCGGCAGGCGCAAGGAGAGCGATAGGGACCATTCTGGCCGACGCTCCCAGCGGCCACGGTGGTTGCGGCGAATCGATCGCCCGGGGTGCGGCAAATCGACCACCGCGAGGCGGTGGGCGAGGTTGCGGACCGGGGCGTCCACGATCGCGAGGATCGCGACCAGATCGCGGCCCTCGTAGAACCGCATCGCGTTCCCGTGGAGGTTGTGGGTCCGGACGAGTCCCTCGAGGTCGTCGAGCGCCGTGTCCGTCACGACGACGCGAGTCATTCAGAAGAGCTCGGAGAGCTCGCGAGCCTTGCCCTGCTCGACCCTGAGCCTCGGCTGCTTCGATCCGCGCGGGGAGGTCAGACATCCGCTCCCCGATCTCGGCGATGGTCCTCGCGTCGGGGTCCGCTTCGTCGATGGCGCCGATCAGCAGCGACCGGGCGAGCGTCCCGTCCGGTACGTGGACGCGCGCCGCCAACCGCGAGAGCTTCGCGGCATGCTCGTCCTCGAGGGTCACATTCACACTCTTCGCCATCCACACAGGGGCTGACAGACTCCGGCTCCGCTCAGCCCCGCACCAGCTTCTTGTAGGTGATGCGGTGCGGGCGGTCGGCGTCGGTGCCGAGACGGGCGTGGCGGTTCTCCTCGTAGGCCTCGAAGTTGCCCTCGAACCACTCGACCTGGGAGTCGCCCTCAAAGGCGAGGACGTGGGTCGCAACGCGGTCGAGGAACCATCGATCGTGCGAGATCACCACCGCGCAGCCGGCGAATGAGAGGAGGGCTTCCTCGAGGGCGCGGAGGGTGTCGACGTCGAGATCGTTGGTCGGCTCGTCGAGAAGGAGAAGGTTGCCGCCCGAGCGCAGGAGCTTCGCCAGGTGGACGCGGTTGCGCTCCCCGCCGGAGAGTGTCCCGACCTTGCGCTGCTGGTCCGATCCCTTGAAGTTGAAGCCGTTGACGTAGGCGCGGGAGTTCATGTCCTTGTCGCCGACCTTGATCTGCTCGTAGCCCTCGGAGATCTCCTCCCAGACGTTCTTCTCGGCGTCGAGCGAGTCGCGGGACTGGTCGACGTAGGCGAGCTGGACTGTGTCGCCGAGCGTGAGCGCGCCGGAGTCCGGGTTCTCGTCGCCGACGATCATCCGGAAGAGCGTCGTCTTGCCGGCGCCGTTCGCACCGATTACGCCGACGATCCCCGCCGGCGGCAGCGAGAAGGAGAGGTCCTCGATCAGGAGCTTGTCGTCGAAGCCCTTCCGCAGCCCGTCGGCCTCGATCACCTTGTCGCCGAGCCGCGGGCCGGCGGGGATGTGGATCTGGACCGACTCGAGCTTCACGTTCTGCTCCTCGGCGAGGAGGTCCTCATAGCGGGCGAGGCGGGCCTTCGACTTCTTGCGCCGGCCCTTCGGGTTCTCGCGCACCCACTCGAGCTCGGCCGCGATCGTCTTCTGGCGTGCGCTCGACTTGCGGTCCTCCTGCGCCAGGCGCTCCTGCTTCTGCTCGAGCCAGGACGAGTAGTTGCCGCGGAACGGAATCCCCCGGCCGCGATCGAGCTCGAGGATCCACCCGGCGACGTTGTCGAGGAAGTAGCGGTCGTGGGTCACCGCAACTACCGTGCCCTTGTACTCCTCGAGGTGCTTCTCGAGCCAGGCGACGGACTCCGCGTCGAGGTGGTTGGTCGGTTCGTCGAGGAGAAGGAGGTCCGGCGCCGAGAGGAGCAGGCGGCAGAGGGCGACGCGCCGGCGCTCGCCGCCGGAGAGGTTCGTCACGTCGGAGTCGGCCGGGGGCAGGCGGAGCGCGTCCATCGCCGTCTCGAGCATCGTGTCCAGGTTCCAGGCGTCGGCCGCGTCGATCCGGGCCTGGAGCTTCGCGAACTCGTCCGCGGTCTCGTCGGAGTAGTTGGCCGCCAGCTCGTTGAAGCGGTCGAGGAGGTCGCGGGTTTCGCGCACCCCGTCCTCGACGTTCTCCTTCACGGTCTTGGACTCGTCGAGCTGGGGCTCCTGCTCGAGCATGCCGACGCTCGCCGACTGGTGGAGCTGCGCCTCGCCCCGGTACTCGTTGTCCACGCCGGCCATGATCCGCAGCAGCGTCGACTTCCCGGAGCCGTTGTACCCGAGCACGCCGATCTTGGCGCCCGGCATGAAGCTCAGGGAGATGTCGGTGAGCACCTCCTTGCCGGGAGGATGCGTCCGCGAGACACCCTGCATCGTGAAGACGTAGTCAGAGGACATTGGCGCTCACCATAGATGGCCACCCCTGCACGGAGATGGCTACCGGTGTACGGGGCCGGTTAGCTGAAGGGTTGATGGCGTCGGGACGCCGCAAGCGCTTCAGTCCTTCGGCTGCCGGCGCCGGTGCGGCCGGCGTCAGCCCAGCGCGCGCAGCACGAGGTCCTCGTAGCCCGCCTTGAGGCGATCGAGGTCCATGCCGCGCACCTCGCGTTGGTTGATGAAGACGCTCGCGGCCAGGGCCGAGAGCAGGACGTCGGTCGTGTAGTCGGCGTCGATGTCGGGCCGGGCTTCGCGGACGAGTCCCTGGACGTGCAGCCAGCGGAACCGGTAGGGCGGCGATTCGGTGAGGCGCCCCCTGCCCCTGGCCTCTCCCTCTAGCATCAGGTCGCTGTTTGCCTCGAGGTGATCGAGCATGGCTGAGCCGAAGGCGACCAGCCGGTGACACGGAGGAGCGCCCGGACCGAGCGGCGGGGGACCGCTGAGGAAGCCGTCCTGCAGCGCGCGCTCGTCTGAGTCCAGGACCGCCAGCGCGAGCGAGGCGCGGTCACCAAAGCGGCGAAAGAGGGTCCCCTTGCCGACTCCCGCTTCGGCGGCGATGGCGTCCATCGAGGTGCAGGCGACTCCGTTCCGTGCGAACAGGTCGTGGGCGGCCGCGAGGATGCGCTCGCGGTTGCGGGCGGCATCCGCGCGCTCCGGGCGGGCTTCTCCGACAATGGGAAGGCCGGCCTCGGCGACGGGAAGGTCGGAGTCGATCGTGGGGAGGTCCGTAGCCATGTCACGAGTGTATCAAGCGGACCATAGTCCGCTTATGTGATACCTTGTTGGAAGTAAGCGGACTACGGTCCGCAACACTCACTCGAACAACCACTTAGGAGAACCACATGGCACCGGACACACTCATCGCTCAGGACCGCCTCACCGGCGCCTGGAACTTCGCCCCGGTTCATTCCGCCGCGAACTTCTCGGTCAAGTACCTCGTCGCGACCTTCAGCGGGCGCTTCGAGGAGATCGAGGCGAGGCTCGAGGACGGCAAGCTCTCGGGCTCGGTCCCGGTCGACTCGATCGTGGTCAAAGATGAGAATCTCGCCGCGCACCTGAAGTCCCCGGACTTCTTCGACGCCGAGTCGAACCCGAGCATCTCGTTCGAGTCCTCGTCGATCCAGATCGACGGTGACAGTGTCGAGCTCGACGGTGAGATCGCGATCAAGGGCACCACGAAGCCGCTCCGGGCTACGGGCGTCGTCAACGGGCCGACGGAGGATTTCGCCGGCAACACGCGCCTCGGCTTCACCCTCGAGACGACGATCGACAGGACCGAGTTCGGGGTCGACTGGAACGCTGACCTCCCCAAGGGCGGCAAGGCGCTCTCGAACGAGGTCACCCTGACCGTCGAGCTCGAGTTCCACCTGGCCTAGCCGGACGCGACGGGACCTGGAGAGCTCAGATGAAGATCCTGGCCATATCCGGATCCCTCCGCCGTGGTTCTCACAACTCGGCGCTTCTCCGGGCGGCAGTGGACCTGCTGCCGCCCGGCGTCGAGCTCGAGATTCACGGCGGGCTGAAGGAAATCCCCGGCTACGACGCCGACGAGGCCGAGCGCCCCGCCTCCGTGCAGCAGCTCTGGGCCGAGGTGGAGCGGGCCGACGCCGTCCTGATCGCGACCCCGGAGTACAACCACTCGATCCCCGGCGTCCTGAAGAACGCCCTGGACTGGCTCTCGCGCCCTCTGGCCGACAGCCCTCTGGCAAACAAGCCGGCCGCGGTGGTCGGTGCGTCGACGGGCATCTTCGGTGCGGTCTGGGCCCAGGCCGAGACCCGCAAGGCCCTGAGCGCGATCGGCGCGAGGGTCGTCGATACGGAGCTCCCGGTCCCGAGCGCCGACGAGCAGTTCTCTGACGAAGGCAAGCTGACCGACGCGGAGATCGAGCGCGGGCTCGTCGCGATCATCGAGGAGCTGGCCGAGGCGATCGCGGATCGGTCGAAGGTCGCTGCCTGAGCTGACCCGCCCGTGAGATGCTCCGGGCGATGAGCGAATCGCTCGGTGAAACGGTCCGGATCGGCAGCGAGCGCCTCGGCGCGGCGGAGGTTGTCGCGATCGCCCGGGACGGGCGCCAGGTGGAGCTCGCCCCGGATGCGATTGAGGCGATGGCGGCGAGCGCCGCGATCGTCGAGCGGCTTGCCGATTCCGACGAGCCCGTCTACGGGGTCTCGACCGGTTTCGGCTCCCTTGCCAACACGCCGATCCCCGCCGATCGCCGAGCGGACCTCCAACGGTCGTTGATCCGCTCGCATGCCGCCGGCATGGGCGACCCGGTCGAGCGCGAGGTGGTCCGGGCGATGATGCTGATGCGCGCCCGGACACTGGCCAAGGGCTATTCCGGCGCTCGCCCGATCGTCGCCGAGACGATCGTCGCGCTGCTGAGCGTCGACATCACTCCGCTCGTTCCCGAGCACGGCTCGCTCGGCGCGAGCGGGGACCTCGCTCCGCTCGCCCACTGCGCTCTGGCTCTGCTCGGAGAGGGGCAGGTCGAAGACGCCGCCGGGGAGCGTCGCCCTGCGGCCCTCGCCATGGCCGATGCGGGGATCGAGCCGCTCACCCTCCGGGCGAAGGAGGGGCTCGCGCTCGTCAACGGGACCGACGGCATCCTCGGGATGCTCGTGATGGCGCTCGCCGACCTGCGGAGTCTGTTCCGGGCCGCTGACATAGCGGCCGCAATGTCCGTCGAGGCCCTGCTCGGGACCGACCGGGCGTTCGCGGAGGACCTCGTCGCGCTTCGCCCCCAGCCCGGGCAGGCCGACAG
>JBBSQE010000150.1:0-7599 GCA_038258095.1 Solirubrobacterales bacterium
CAGCCGCGAGGATCGCGGTGGCCTGAGGCGTGGTACCGCCGGGCGATTGGTCGCTAGGCCGTCTGGGCGGCGAAGCGGTCCTCCAGCAGGCCGGCGAGGTACTCCTCGGCGCCGTCCTCGTCCTGCTCGAGGGCGTACATGAACTCGGAGGCAAGGATCTTCTTGGCCCGGGTGTACATCTGCTTCTCACCGGTCGAGAGGCCCTTCTCCATCTCTCGGAGCGCAAGGTTGCGGACGACCTCGGCGAGCTCCATGACGTCACCGGTCTTGATCTTCTCGCGGTTGTACTTGAACCGGCGGTTCCAATTCTTCGGCATATCGGAGACGTCGTCGGTCAGGACGCGGACGACCTTGTCCATCTCGGTCCCCTCGATGATGCGGCGCAACCCCGCGACCCCGGCGTTCTCGCACGGGACCATCACTGTCAGCTGGTTGTGAAGGATCTTGATGGTGAGGTACTCGCGGCTCTCCCCCATCAGATCCCGGGTCTCCTTCTTCATCACGATGCCGGCACCGTGATGCGGGTAGACGACCTTGTCGCCCTCCTCGAAATCGCAGACGTACGGGATCTCCGCGATGTCTGCCTCGAGGCCTACCTCAGTCACTTCATCTAGCTCGGGAATGACTACTCCTCCTCCTGGTTCGTGACGACCGCCATCCGGTCATCAGCTCTGCAGATAGCGGTCGACGAGGTCGACCTCCTGAAGCCTGCGCAACCCTTCGCGGATGTCCTTCGCGCGGGTCTCGCCGACTCCATCGACGGCTTCGAGATCGGCATCGGAGGCCGCGAGGACCTCTTCGAGACCGCCGAACTCGCGAATGATCTTCTGAACTGCAAGCTTGGGGAGCCTGGGGATGCGGCCGAGCACCCGGTGGCCCCGTGACGAGACCGGGAAGTCGAGCGTGTTCATCTTGCGGTCATAGCCGAGCATCTCGGCGAGGCGACCGAAGTCGAGCACGTCCTGGTGGGGCAGGTGCGCGAGCGTCTGCTGGACGATCGAGAGGCTCTCCTCCGTGTCCTCCAACGAGTAGTCGCGGATCAGGGCGGCCTTGTCCGCCGCCACGCCGACCATCGTCTCCTCGAGCTGCATCTCGATCAGCCGGCCCTCGGTTCCGAGCTCGACGATGTAGCGCTCCACCTCGACCGCCATCCGGGTCACGAGCTCGGCACGCTGGAGCACGGCGAGGACGTCGTAGAGGACGACGCCGCCCTTGAACTCGAGAACCGTGAGGCGAGTGGAGACCTGGTCCAGCCGGGCCCGGTACTTGTCGAGCGTCGCGAGACCCTGGTTCGCCTTCGCCAGGATCGCCGGGATGTCCTGGAGGATGTACTTCGTGCCCTCGACGTAGAGCGACACGACGTCGCGGCGCTGTGAGATCGCGATCACGAGAGCGTTGGTCTGCTTCGAGACGCGCTCGGCCGTGCGGTGCCGCGTGCCGGTCTCCGAGGAGAGGATCGTCGGGTCCGGCATCAGCTGCACGTTCGCCCAGGCGATCTTCGTCGCATCGGCGTTGAGGACGATCGCCCCGTCCATCTTCGCCACCTGGTAGAGCAGCGCGGGCGTGTAGTCCACCTCGAGCGAGAGGCCGCCGGAGAAGAGGAAGGAGAGATCGTCGGTGTCACCGACGACGATCAGGCCACCGGTGCGGGAGTGCACGATGCTGTCGATGCCCTCGCGGAGAGCAGCGCCCGGGGCGACCACGTCGAGCGCTCGCAGCAGCCGGGGATCCTGACGCTCTGAGAGTTCGTGAAGCTCATCCCCGGGACTCGAAGCCATCAGGGACCGATGATGGCAAATTCCGAGATAGGGCGCGAGCAGGGAAATCCCGCGTGGATAGGTCGGATAAGGACTTGTCAAGCGGCAGGGCCGGGCGGGCGGGAGAAACCAGCCCGCTCCGGGCTATGCCGCTTCGCCCAGGGCCTCTGCCGAAGTGGCTGCCGGTTCGGCGCGGCCCCGCCCGAGCCCGTCCTTGATCGCCGACCGGATCGACGAGTGCGTGCTCATGCCCGCGAGCTTCTCACCGCCGGCCGGGCCGAGGACCGATCGCAGGCCGAACTTGTGGGCTTCGGCGACCCGGCGGTCGGCGTGGCCGACGAGCCGCAGCTCGCCGGTGAGGCCGAGTTCCCCGAAGCAGGCGAGCGGACGGCCATCGGGGGTGACGAGCGCCTGGTTCCGTTGAGCCGACGCAACGGCGAGCGCCACCGCGAGGTCGGCGCCGGGCTCATCGACCCGCACACCGCCAGCGACGTTGACGAAGACGTCTGCGGAACCGAGGGCGATGCCCGCGTGGCGGGTCAGCACGGCGAGCACGAGGCTGAGTCTGTTCCGATCGATGCCGTTGGCCATCCGCCGCGGGTTGTCGAGCTCGGTCGGAGCGACGAGGGCCTGCACCTCGACGAGCACCGGCCGGCTGCCCTCCATCGAGGCGAGGACGACCGAGCCCGGCGCCCGCGTCGCCTCCTCCACGAAGCGGGCCGAGGGGTCCGCGACCTCGGTGAGTCCCCCCTCTCGCATCTCGAACACGCCCACCTCGCTGGTCGCGCCGAAGCGGTTCTTGGAGGCGCGGATCGTGCGATAGGTCCGCTCGCGTTCCCCCTCGAAGCGCAGGACGCAGTCGACGAGGTGCTCGAGGACCCGCGGCCCGGCGAGGTTGCCGTCCTTCGTGACATGCCCGACGAGGATCAGGGCGATGTCGAGCCACTTGGCGACCTCGGTCAGGGCTGCAGCGGCCTCGCGGATCTGGCTGACCGAGCCGGCAGCCCCGCCCTCGGCACCGTGGAGCGTCTGGATCGAGTCGATCACGCAGACGTCCGGGCGCTCGACCTCGAGCGTGGCGACGACGGGTTCCAACTGCGACTCGGCGAGAGCGGGGACTGAGAGGGCGGCGTCGCCGAGCCGCTCGGCCCGCAGGCGCACCTGTGCCGCCGATTCCTCTCCGGAGACGTAGAGCGTGCGGGCGCCTGAGGCGGCGAGGTTGGCGAGCGCCATCCCGGTGAGCGTGCTCTTGCCGATGCCCGGCGAGCCGCCTAGCAGGACCAGCGAGCCGGGCACGAGGCCTCCGCCGAGGACCCGGTCGAGCTCACCGATTCGTGTCTGGAGCCGCGGCACGTCGGGAGAGGCGACGTCGCGCAGGGGGACCGGCTTCCCGGCGAGGCCCGAGTAGGCGCCTGCGCCCCGGGCGCCCCCGCCCGAGCCGCGCAGCCCGCCCGACCTCGATGCCGGCGGGGCGCGCGTCTCCTCGAGCGTGTTCCACTCGCCACACCCGGCGCAGCGACCGGTCCACGTCCCCGCGACGTGCCCGCACTCAGAGCAGGTGTATCGGGTCTTCACGCGAGCCATGCACCCAGGTTAGGAGCGGCCTCCGACGTCTTCGCCCCACCCGGCCACCCTCGCCCGCCCGAACCCAACCGTCGAGTGGACGATCCCGCCCGTCGAGTGGACGATTTTGCGCATCTATTCCGCACTTTCGGCCACTCGATGCGATTCGGGCGGCTGCGGATCTGCCGCCGGCTCCGGCTCCGGCTCGGCGCGATAGAGTGACGAGGTGCATCGCCCGAGAGGGGGCGGCGCAGGGGTATGACGGGGACTCGACGCAAGGCCGGTCTGGCGACGGCGCTTCTGGCGCTGGCGCTCTGCATGCCCGCGGTCGCGCATGCCTTCGACCCGCTCGCCGAGGCGCGCAACTTCGCGAAGATCAACGAGCGAAATCAGCAGATCACGCTGACGCCCTCCTTCCAGGCGCTCCTCGCGGCGCAGAACGCGCGGGACACCGGGGACCTGGCACAGATCCTCGCGTCGGACCCGGAGCGAAACCCGCTCGGGAACGTGTGCGCTCAGCGCAAGAACGAGTGCGCGGGCGACGTCCGTCTCTACGACTGGGGCGACAGGTACGGGATCGCGACGCCGGTCCTGTTCACTGCCCGCTCCGGGGCGGAGATCTCCGGGACCGTCTGGGCGACCCGCGCAGGTCCCGAGAAGCGGCCCGGGGTCGTGATCACGACCGGCTCCGTCCAGGCGCCGGAGACCCTCTACTGGGCGTTTGCCGCCGTGCTCGCAAAGCACGGATACGTGGTGCTGACGTACGACGTTCAGGGCCAGGGCCGAAGCGACACGTTCGGAGAGGGCGCCGACCGCCAGGAGGGCGTTCCCTCCCAGGCGGGTCAGCCCTTCTATGACGGCACCGAGGACGGTCTCGACTTTCTGCTCTCGACGCCCCAGCGCCCGTACTCACCGCGGGTGAGCTGCGGCAACGCAAACGGCGGGACCGCGACCAGCCATGCCGCAAAGCAGGCGAGGCGCGTCAAGGCCGGCCTGAACACTGACTTCAACCCTCTCCATGGGGTGCTCGACCCGACGCGGATCGGGATCGCCGGACACTCGCTCGGCGCCGGTGCCGTGTCGTTTATCGGCCAGAAGGATCCCCGTGTCGACGCCGTCGTCGCTCTGGACAACCTCCAGGCGCCCAACACCGCATCGGCATGCCCCGCCCGTCCCGACACCCGGTCCGTGCCGCCGATCACGAAGCCCGCACTGGGGATGTCGGCCGACTACGGCCTCACCCAGAATCCCTTCACCGCCGACCCCGCGCGCGATGCGAAGAACGCCGGGTTCGCCGCCTACAGGGATGCCGGGGTCGATTCGATGCAGGTCAACGTGCGCGGCGGAACCCACTACGAATTCGCCTTCCTGCCGGGCAACACCGCCCCGATACCTCTCGGCGCAGCAACATTCCGCGGCTACGACATGGTCGGCTGGTATCTGACCGCCTGGTTCGATCGCTACGTGAAGGAGGACGCCGGTGCGCAAGCGAGGCTTCTCACCGACCGCTGGTGCACGGACGCCCGCGAGGCCGCGGTGGACCTCGGCGGCGACGGGGACCTATACAGCTTCTACTACGACTCCCCGCTCGACATCGCCCGCCCGGGCGGTGGTCGCGACCAGGTCGCTGATCTCCGCGCCGGGTGTGCCCCGGGCGGGGGCCTCGCTGCCGATGGCGCGCCGGCCGACTACGACCTGATCAGCGATGCCCGGACACCAGATGGCCCCGGCCCCGGCCCCGCCAAGCCCGACCCGAAGGCGGGCGGCCCGGGCGCTCCGCAGGGGAGCGGCGGCACCGGCAGGGGTCCGGCGTCGTGCAGGTCCGCCAAGCCGGTACGGGGCTCTCGCCGCGCCGACCGATCGCTTCGCGGGACCCGTGGGGCCGACCGGATCCTCGGGTTCGCGGGCAACGACCGGATCCGCGCCCGCGGGGGCAACGACTGCGTCTTCGGGGGCCGCGGCCGCGATCTGGTCGCGGGCCAAGCTGGAAACGACAGCGCCGGCGGTCAGGGGGGGAACGACATCGTGACCGGTGGTCGCGGGCGGGACATCCTGCGCGGCAACGGCGGCCGCGACACGATCGCCGGGGGCCCCGGCAATGACATCCTGTTCGGCGGCCCGGGCGCCGACATGGTGCGAACCCGTGACGGGGTCGCGGACGTCGTCGAGTGCGGCAGGGGCAGAGACCGCGTCATCGCCGACCGCAAGGACAGCCTGCGCGGTTGCGAGGTCGTCAGGCGCGGACGCTGATGCCTGCCCTGGTCCCTCCGCCGGCCTGAAGCCTCAGACCTTCGCGAGGTCTCGCGCGGGGTCGATGCCCCAGCGGCGCCCGACCTCGGCCAGTTCCGCGGTGAGAGCCCAGCGGTCCGGGCGCTCCTCTCCCTCATGGGCTGTGTTGGCGCCCTTCAGAGCCATCGATCCGGTGTTGTCGCCGATCTCGCGGAGCTCATCCGCCTGGGCTTCGGTCAGCCGGATCTCGGCGGGAAGGGCGGCGAGCTCGGCGCGCTTGTCCTCGATGTCCCGAGCGTCCGGTCCGGCCTCCTGGATCAGGGTGGGCGCCACGCAATCCACGGCAGGATGGGCCAGGTTCCACTGGCAGGCGAGCTGGATCGGCGTCAACCCGGCCTCCTCGCCGATCGGGGCCATCCGCTCGAGGCGTTCGCGACCGGCCTCGATCCAACCATCGGGCCGGAACGCACGGTGATCTCCGGCCGTCAGCTCCGCGCCGGGCCGCAGGTCACCCCAGAAGAGGCCGCCGTAGTCGACGACACGGGTGATCACGCGCACTCCGTTTCGCTCCGCCGCGGCCAGAGGCAACTCGCCCGGCCACGGCTCGAGCGGGCCCAGGATCACCATCGCCCAATCGATCAGCTCACCGAAGCGCTCGAGGCACGAGATCAGGTCGAGCGTGAAGCCGTTGGCCGGGCCGGGAGCGACCCCGATCGCTGTCGCGAGGCCCGCCTCGCGAAGCCCCGCCATCGCCTCCCAGACCTCCTCGCTCGTGTAGCCGATCCGGTCGGGGTTGTGGAGGAGCAGGACGTCGAAGCTGTCGACACCCAGCCGCTCGAGGCTCCGCTCGGCCGCCATCCGCAGGTAGTCACCGTAGGCGCCCGGATCCCGGAGACGGGGATCCGTGAAGCGGGGGAACCCGCGTGGCCCGTCGCGCTCACCCTCGTAGAAGTCGTGGCCGACGGCGCCGATGACGCTGAACGAGTCGCGCGGCTCCCCGGCCAGAGCGCGGCCCGTGAGCGTGTCGGCCTCCCCCTGGCCGTACGTGTCGGCGGTGATGACGGTCCCGAGCCCGTCCGCAGGCCGCAGCAGATCAACGAGGCGGTCCTCCGAGATCGTTTCGCCGAAGCGCAGAAACCGCCCGCCGCTCCAGGCGCCGATGGCGGTGTTCCCGGGTTCAGACATGCAGAGGACGCTAGCTGAGCGGTGCTGCAGGCCGGACCCGGCCCGGGCCTACTCGTCGTCTGCGCCCGACTCGTCCTCGCCGCCGTCGCCCTCGCCCGCGTCGGCGCCCACGCCGACCTTCTCCTGCTCGGGGGGCTCGATCTCGGACGGATCCGGCTTCGCCGGGGGGATGATCGTCAGCTTCAGCGGCTGGTCGAACTCGGACTCGCGCTCGGAGGGCTCCTTGTCTGAGTCCTTCTTGCCTGCGTCCTTGTCCAGGGTGACCATCACAGTCGATCCGGGAATCATCTCGCCCTGGCTCAGCACCTCGTCGGCGAGCGGGTCCTCGATGTAGCGCTGGATCGCCCGGCGCAGCGGACGGGCTCCCATCGACGGATCCCAGCCCTTTTCGACCAGCAGGTCCTTGGCCTCGTCGGAGAGGTCGAGCTGAAGGTCGTGCTCGGCGACCTGCACGCGGACCCGGTTGATCATCAGGTCGATGATCTCGCGGACCTCCTCCTTCGCGAGCTTGTGGAAGACGATGACCTCGTCGATCCGGTTCAGGAACTCGGGCCTGAAGACCTTCTTCAGGTCGCTCGTGATCCGGTTCTTCATGTCGTCGTAGGACATGCCGGTCTCATCCGAGACGGTGAAGCCGATCGACGTGTTCTTCGCGATCTCCGAGGCCCCGATGTTCGAGGTCATGATCACGATCGCGTTGCGGAAGTCCACCGTGCGGCCCTGCGAGTCGGTCAGACGCCCGTCCTCGAGGATCTGCAGGAGGATGTTGAAGACGTCCGGATGGGCCTTCTCGATCTCGTCGAGGAGCAGAACCGAGTACGGCTTGCGGCGCACGGCCTCGGTCAGCTGACCGCCCTCGTCGTAG
>JBBSQE010000151.1:0-7587 GCA_038258095.1 Solirubrobacterales bacterium
ACGCTCTCCGAGCAGCCATCCTTGGCGCAGTTGGGATCGGGCGGCTGCTTGCTGGCGAGCTGCGCCGCCGCGTACTGGGTCGGCAGAGCCCCGCTTCGGATCAGGTCGCTGTTCTCGGGCTTGTTGGAGCGCCGGCCCGCCGCATCCCACATCTTCGACAGCCTGTTCTGCGGCTTCGTGGGGGTCGTCCCGGGCTTGCCGCCGACCGCCTTCTCGATGCCGATGAGGTTCGGTTCCCAGTCGTAGAAGTAGAGCTGGGCGGTGGTGCCGACCTGCTGCTTGGCTCGCTCGAGATTCGTGACGTCGGGCAGGCCGATCGAGATCTGATCCGGCCCGATCCGTGAAACCTCCGGCTCGGCGACTCCGAACTGGTCGATGCGCTGGCGGATGATCTCCAGGGCGGTGTCGATATCGGCTCCCGAGGTGGGGCCACCGTCGTTTGCCTCGCCCTGATAGACGAGCTCGACGCCGCCGCTCAGGTCCAGACCCAGTCGAGTCGGCTTGTTGATGATCACCGCGACCGACCCCGCCACCAGGGCGGCGACGACGATCAGCACCACGAGGTTGCGCCGCTTGCGCGTCACGCTGAGCGGTGCCTCAACCGTCCGGAGTGAGGACGATCAGGAGGCCGCCGTCGTCGTCGTATGCCGGAAAGACATCGGCAACGGCCTCGGCGGGGAGATCGCCCTCGGCATTCACGGAGACCTTCTTCCCGAGCGAGCGGACGCCCCACTCGAGGGACGTCTCGATCGGGTCGGCGCCGTTCCCGCCGTTCGCCGGCTTTGCGGAGCCGCCGTTCTCGTCGAGCCACCGGAGCCCGAGGACCTCGCGCACGGGCCGACCGATGACGTCCTCGTCGGACAGGCCGGTCAGCTCGAAGCTGCCGCGGCCGGCGTCGATCACCCGGGCCTGCTGGTCACAGGTGAAGAAGGCCGCGTTGGGCGCGGGGTAATAGTCATCCAGGAGCTCGAAGACGAACCCGAAACCGCACTTCGAGCACCCCTTGGGGCGGGTCGAAAATCCCGCCGTCCGGTCACCGGACAACTGGCGATTCCCGCAGTTGGGGCAGATGAAGAAAGGCATCGCAGAACAGGCTAGTAAAGACCGCATGCGTTCGATCCGGTCCTACGTGGCTCCTAGAAGAGGCTCGCCGCGCCGTCGGGCATCGCCAGCCCGAGGTGCTCGAAGGCGCGGGGCGTCAGAACGCGCCCGCGCGGCGTCCGCTTCAGCAGACCCTGCTGGAGGAGGTAGGGCTCGAGGACATCCTCGATCGTGTCGGCCTCCTCGCCGATCGCGACTGCAAGCGTCGACAGGCCCACGGGGCCACCGCCGAACTTCTCGGCGATCAGGCTGAGCAGCGCGCGATCGGAACGATCGAGCCCGGCGCCGTCCACCTCGAGCATGCTCAGGGCGGCATCAGCGATCGACTCGTCGATGATCCCGGCGCCCTTGACCTGCGCGAAGTCCCGAACCCGCTTCAGGAGCCGGTTGGCTACGCGAGGTGTTCCGCGGGAGCGCTCGGCGATGGTGCGGGCGCCCGCCGTGTCGATCTCGACCGCGAGGATCCCGGCGGACCGCTCGATGATCTGGGCCAGGTGCTTCGGCAGGTAATGCTCGAGTCGGTGGCTGACGCCGAAGCGGTCGCGAAGCGGGGTCGTCAGCAGGCCGCTGCGGGTCGTCGCACCGACGAGCGTGAAGTCGGGCAGCGGGAGCGTGACCGTCCGGGCGCCGGCCCCCTGGCCGAGGACGACCGGCAGCTCAGCATCCTCCATCGCGGGATAGAGGGTTTCCTCCACGGCCCGTCCGAGGCGGTGGATTTCGTCGATGAAGAAGACGCTCCCGGGCTCGAGTGCCGTGAGAAAGGCGGCGACGTCGGCCTTGCGCTCGAGGGCCGGCCCGGCCGTCTGGACCATCGGCACGCCCATCTCAGCCGCGACGATGTGTGCGAGCGACGTCTTGCCGAGCCCGGGTGGGCCTGCGAGCAGGACGTGGTCGAGCGGCTCGCCTCGCCGCCGCGCCGCCTCGATGAAGATCTTGAGCTGGCCAGTGACCTGCTCCTGGTTGATGAAGTCGGCGAGCGTCGGCGGGCGCAGGGAGCGGTCGAGATCCTCCTCCGAGCCCTCCGCGGCACGGGCATCGTGGACGCGGACTTCGGCGTCGGCCGGGATCGCGTCGTCAAGCCCCGGCGTGCGGATCCGGTTGCCGGCGATCGGGTCGTCGTCAGCGCCCATGGCTCAATCCTCGCGCTTCGCTCACAGCCGGCTCTTCGACTCGCCGGCACGGCGCAGGGCCATCGAGATCATCGTCGCCGCATCCTCGCCGTCGGCGTCCTCGAGCAGGCCCTCAGCCTCGAGCGGCGTGTAGCCGAGGTTGACGAGGCCGTCGCGCGCCATCGAGCGCTCGTCCCCCTCGATCGCCGGCTCGACCTCCTGCTCCAGTGTTCCAGCGACCTTGTCACGAAGCTCGACGATGATCCGCTCGGCCGTGCGCTTGCCGATGCCGGGAACGGCCTGGAAGCGCTTGCCGTCACCTGCGGCCATCGCCCGCATCAGCTCCCGGGGGGAGCCCCCCGAAAGCGTCGCGATCGCAACCTTCGGCCCCACGCCGGAGACGGTGATGAGCTGGCGGAAGAGGTCGCGCTCCTCCTCGGAGGCAAACCCGTAGAGCGCCAGGGAGTCCTCGCGAGCGATGAGCTCGGCATGGAGGAAGAGTGGATTGCCGATCGCGGGCACGGCCTTCAGCGTTTCCGCGGAGACGTTCAACCTGTAGCCGACGCCGGCTGCGTCGATCACCACATGGTCGGGGCGGCGGACGAGCACCTCGCCGCGCACAGCGGCGATCATCCGGCCAGCCGCTCCCCGACGCCGGGCGAGGTGCGCTCCACGTTGATCGCGGCTTCGGCCCCGAGGAATTCGAGCGCCGACCGCCGCCCCTCGCCTCCGGCGTGGCAGATGGCGACCGCGAGAGCATCCGCTGCGTGGTCGGGGGTCGGGGGAGCAGGCAGCCCGAGGAGAGTGCCCACCATCCGCTGGACCTGGTCCTTCTCGGCGGCCCCGGAACCACAGACGGCGAGCTTGATGGCCTGGGGTGTGTAGGCGAAGCTCGAGATGCCGTTCTGGGCGCCGGCGAGCAGAACGACCCCGCTGGCCTGCCCGACCGCCATTGCGGAGCGGACGTTCTTCCCGAAGTAGATGTCCTCGAGTGCGATCGCGGTTGGCTCGTGCCAGTCGATCAGCTCGCACAGGGCCCTGTGGATGCGGTCGAGACGCCGTTCCATCGGCATCTTCGGGGTCGTCTCGATAACCCCCCCGTCGAGAGCCACCATGCGGCTGCCCTCGACTCGTACCACTCCGAACCCGAGGTTGGCCGCGCCCGGGTCAATTCCCATCACGACCTTCATGGCAATTGATTCTGGGCATCGCGTCGGATGCCTTCCCAGCCGTGGCTCAGGCGCCGGCTACCCGCTCCATGATCTCGTCCGGGATGTCGAAGTTCGCGTGGACCTCCTGCACGTCGTCGTGCTCGTCGAGCTCGTCGATCAGCTTCAGGAGGGACTTGGCATGGGACTCATCCAGCTCGACGGTCGTCGTCGGCTCCATCGTGACGCTCGACGAGATGACCTCGACGTCCTCGGCCTCGATCGCAGCGCGGACGGCGGTCAGGTGCGCTGGGTCGGAGATGGCCCTGAGGATGTCCCCGTCAACCTGGACGTCCTCGGCGCCGGCGTCGATCGCGGCCATCAGGTCGTCCTCGCCGTAGCGATCCCCGTCGACGAGGACCACCCCGCGCTTCTCGAAGACGTAGGAGACGGAGCCCGGCTCACCGAGGCTCCCCCCGTACTTGCCGAATGCGAAGCGCACGTCGGCCGTTGTCCGGTTCCGGTTGTCGGTCAGGGCATCGACGAGAACCGCCGTCCCGCCCGGCCCGTAGCCCTCGAACAGGATGTGCTCGATCGAGCCGGCATCCGCCCCCGCACCGGTGCCGCGGTCGATCGCACGCTGGATGTTGTCTTTCGGCATCGACGCGTCGCGCGCCTTCTGGACGGCAGTCGCCAGCGACGGATTGGCGTCGACGTCTCCCCCACCCTCGCGAGCCGCAACGGTGACAGCCCGGGCGAGCTTCGTGAAGGCCTGACCGCGCTTGGCATCGACGGCCGCCTTCTTGTGCTTGATCGACGCCCATTTGGAATGTCCGGACATGGCCTACGATTCTACGAGGGAGATGGCAGCCGAATCACAGACAAAGAAAGTTGGCAACTCATTCGCCGCAGGCGTCGTCGTCTTCACCATGATCATCGCGGCACTCTCTCTCTGGACGGCGATCCCGCTGACCTGGATCTGGATCGGGTCGAACATCACCGACACACAGGCTCCCTCGGGTGGCCCGTACATGATCGTCTTCGGCGGCATCGTCGTCTCGATCCTGATCATCTCCTGGCTGCTGGGGCGCCTGAACCGCCTCTACGTTCGGATCACCGGAACGCGCACCGTCGCGCCGATCCGCCCCAACTGGCTGAAGAGCCTTCGCGACTCTGAGACACCCTCCGACCCAACCGTCCTCGAGACGGTCATCGTCGCCTCGGTGATCCTCGCCGGCCTCTCGATGGGCGCCTGGTTCCTCTTCCTGGCCGGCTCGCCACTTCCGAATCAGTAAGGGCAGCCATCCTTGGCCGCTGCCGTCACCTGAACGGATGTCGCGCGGGTGGCGGGGGCGGGTGTATCCAGCCGAGAAAGCTTTGGCTATCGCAGGCTGGATGGGCCCCGCCCCCCGACAGGACCCGTGCGCCAACCCCTCAGACGACGAAACGCCCGTCCTCCTGCAGCAGTTCGCCGTCGACCTCGATCCTGCCGCCGAGCCGCAGGTCGCAGACCAGGTCGGTGTGGACTGCTGACTCGTTCACCCCTCCGGACTCGGGATAGGAGCGGCCGACGGCCAGGTGAACCGTGCCGCCGATCTTCTCGTCGAGCAGTACCTCGCGGGTGCCGCGATCGATTCCGTAGTTGGTGCCGATGCCGAGCTCTCCGAGGCGGCGGGCTCCCTCGTCGGTGTCGAGGAGGCCGATCAGGAACTCCTCGCCGCGCTCGGCGCTCGCGTCGACGACCTTGCCGGCCTCGAAGCGCAGGTGGACGCCCGCGACCTCGCGGCCGCCGATCACGGCGGGCAGGTGGAACGTGACCTCCCCCTCGGCGGAGTCCTCGATCGGGCCGGTGAAGAACTCGCCGTCGGGCATGTTTCGGTCACCGACGCAGGGGATGAAGGTGCGCTCGGCCACGCCGAGGGTGATGTCTGTCCCGGGTCCCGTGACGTGGACCTCCTCGCGGCCCTGGATCCAGTCGGCGAGGCGCTCACATTCCTCGGAGGCGCGCTTCCATGCCGTCAGCGGGTTCCCGTCGGTGGCCAGACAGGCCCCGTAGTAGAAGTCCTCGTAGTCGGACATCGACATCTCCGCCTCGGACGCATATGCCGTGGTCGGGAACAACGTGTAGACCCAGCGGTACCCGCCTTCGGCGGTGCGCTCCATCGAGCGGGCCATCAGGTCGCCCATCGCCGCCTGACGACGTGTCTGGCGCTCCGGCGCAACTCCCGACAGCTCGCGGGTGTTGGTCGAGGCGCCGACCGCGATGCGGACATCCACGTTTTCGACCATCCAGTCCGCCACAGGCGAGATCCAGTCGAGCTGCCGGTCGGTGGCGTGCTTGAAGTAGGTCGACGCCTGGCTCTCCAGGCTCATGTTCACGATCGGATTCGCGCCTGCCAGCAGAACCTGCTCGTAGATCGCGGCGAGAAGCGGCTCCGCGGCCGACTCTCCGTCGATCGCGACGATCTCCCCCTCCTGCACCTTCGTCGAATACCCGACGAGGATCTTCGCCAGGTTCTCTGCTCTCGGGTCCTTCATCTGCTTGCCTCCCCTGAGACTCCGTCCCGGTCACGGGCGGAAGTCGCGATAGCCATGAACAATGCGTGAAACCGCGGGTCGTCGGTCAGCTCGGGATGAAACGCGCTCGTGATCACGTTGCCCTCGCGGACCGCCACCGGCTTGCCCTCCCACCGCGTAAGGACCTCGACGCCCTCTCCGCAGCGCTCGAGCAGCGGTGCCCTGATGAAGACCGCGTGCAGCGGCTCGTCGCCGAGCCCGGCGACGGAGAGATCGGCCTCGAAGCTCTGGAGCTGGCGACCGAACGCGTTGCGCTTCGCCGTGACGTCGAGCAGGCCGAGGTGGGCGTCGTCGCAGAGAATCATTCCCGCGCAGGTCCCCAGGACCGGCAGGCCCGCACCGGCAAAGTCGCGGATCGCTTTGGCGAGTCCGGAGCTCTCGAGCCCCTTCGCGATCGTGGTCGACTCACCGCCGGGAATCACCAGGCCGTCGAGTCCGTCGAGATCGGCCGGCAGGCGAACCTCCGACGGAACCGCGCCAAGGACCTCGAGGACCCGTTCATGCGCGTCGAATCCGCCCTGTAGAGCCAGGACGCCGATCCGCAGTGGGCGCGAGCTGTCCGCCACGCCCGCTTAGCTGCCGCGTCCCTGGAGCAGGGCGCCGTCGGCGGCGAGCTGTTCGATCTGAAGCCCTGCCATGGCCTCGCCGAGGTCCGCGGATGCGGCGGCGACGCGCTCGGGATCGGAGAAGTGAGTGGTCGCCTCGACGATCGCGCGGGCGCGGCGCTCGGGATCTTCGCTCTTGAAGATGCCCGACCCGACGAAGTTACCCTGCGCGCCGAGCTGCATCATCAGCGAGGCATCCGCCGGCGTCGCGATGCCGCCGGCGCAGAAGAGCGGTACGGGCAGCTCGCCCTTCTCGACGACCGCGCGGACCACCTCGAGGGATGCGCTGTGTCTCTTCGCCTCGGCCGCGAGCTCCTCCGGGCCGAGGCTGGCGAGGTGGCGGATGCCGCTGGTGATCTCGCGCATGTGGCGGACGGCTTCGACGATGTTGCCGGTGCCGGCCTCGCCCTTTGAACGGATCATCGCGGCTCCCTCAGCGAGCCGACGCAGCGCCTCGCCGAGCGTCGTCGCGCCGCAGACGAACGGAACGTCGAAGGCCAGCTTGTCGATGTGGTTGACCTCGTCGGCAACAGTCAGCACCTCGGACTCGTCGATGTAGTCGACCTCGAGCGCCTGGAGGATCTGGGCCTCAGCGAAGTGGCCGATGCGGGCCTTGGCCATCACCGGGATCGAGACCTCCGCCTGGATCTCCCTGACCTTGCCGACCGGGGACATCCGAGCGACGCCGCCCTCGGCGCGGATGTCGGACGGAACGCGCTCCAGGGCCATCACCGCGACGGCGCCTGCGTCCTCGGCGATCCGCGCCTGCGAAGCGTCGGTGACGTCCATGATCACGCCGCCCTTGAGCATCTCGGCGAGGCCGGTCTTGAGGCGGAAGCTGGCTCCTTCTTCCATGGGTCCAAATATAGGGGTCAGACCCCGCCCGGGCTGTTGGCGAACTCCGTCACGACCTTGAACGGGGCCAAACCCTTCGGGTAAGCGAAGGGCCCGCACATGGCGGGCCCTCGCTGGCTCTTGGGTTGTGCGGCTACTTCGGGCTTGCGGGCGTCACTTCAGCTTGTAGGCACGGATGCGGTCGCGATGCGC
>JBBSQE010000152.1:0-7565 GCA_038258095.1 Solirubrobacterales bacterium
GGGTCCTCGAGTGGGTGTTCCGCCGCTGCGGCGACACCGCCGAGGCCGAGGAGACGGCGATCGGCCACGTTCCGAAGCCCGAGCACCTCAATACCGAGGGCCTCTCGATCGACGCCGGAGCGCTGGAGCGGATACTGACGGTTGACGCGGAGCTGATGCGCAATCAGCTTCCGCAGGCCGAGGAGTTCCTCGCCAGGTTCGGCGATGACCTCCCGAGCCAGATCACCGAGCAGCTCGAAGCGCTGAAGCAGCGGCTTGGCTGAGGCGAGCCGCTCGGCACTGGCTCGCCGCGCGACGCCGTATCTGATCGCTCGTCGCCCGAGCGAATCGACTCGTGCCTAAAGACCGACCTCGGGGCGGCCGATATGAGCCCCAGCGCCGCACCACGCGGGGCGGGAGCGATGACGAGCGGAATCAAGATCCACGGACGACGCCGGGGGCGGGGAGTCGCCCCTTCAAAGAACGAGGACGATATGGCGTACACCGCCCGCGACCTCGTCGAGGCGGAACGGAACTTTCAGACGATCTCGGAGCGCCTCCCCTGCGTCGTGTACCTGGCCGAGTACGGGGAGGCCGGGCATTGGCTCTACGTGTCGCCGCGGATCCAGAGCCTGCTCGGATACTCGCCGGAGGAGTGGAAGGCTGACCCCGGGCTCTGGGCCGCTCGCCTGCATCCCGAGGACCGCGGCCGCGTTCTGGCCCACGAGGCCCACTGCGCCCTCGAGGGCCTGCCGCTCGACGTGGAGTACCGGCTTCTCACCCGCGACGGGCGCGTCGTCTGGGTACACGACGCGGCCGAGCTCGCACCCTCGGGAGACGGCCCTGTAAGCGTCGAGGGGATCCTCACCGACATCACCGCCCGTAAGCGGGCCGAGGCGGAGCTGCGCCACCTGGCCGATCACGATGACCTGACGGGTCTCGTCAACCGGCGACGCTTCGAGGAGATTCTCGGCGGATTCACCGAGTCGGACGCCTCGCCCGAGGGAGCCCTCGTGATCATCGACCTCGACCATCTCAAGTTCGTCAATGACTCGCTCGGTCACGACGTCGGTGACGCCGCGATCCGGGGCCTTGCGACGGCTCTTCGCACCGGCGCGCCGGAAGAAGAGGTTGCCGCGCGCCTCGGAGGCGACGAGTTCGCCGTTCTCCTGCCCGGCGCCGATGAGGAGGTCGCGCAGCGCCGCGTGGGCGAGATCCTCAACCGGGTTCGCGCGATTGCGTCCCGAGCTCCGATAACCGCGAGCGCCGGCATCGCGGTTATCGACCCTGCCATTCGCTCGAGTTCCCGCGACCTGTTCGCCGCGGCCGACATGGCACTCTACGACGCGAAGGCGGCGGGCAGGGATCGCGCCGCTCTGGTGGCCGAGGCCGGCACTGAGCGGCTGACGTGGGCGGGCCGGGTGCGCTCGGCGATCGATGAGGAGCGCCTTCAGCTGATGACCCAGCCGATCGTCTCGATGCCGACGGGCAAGATCATCGGCTCCGAGTTGCTCGTGCGGATAAGCGAGGGCGGGGAGCTGATCGCCCCGCGAGAGTGGCTCCCCACCGCGGAGCGGTTCGGGATGATCCGCGAGATCGACCGCTGGGTCGCAAAGCGCGCAATCCGCTACGCGGCGACGGGCAAGCGCGTGAGCATGAACGTCTCCGGGCGGACCGTCGCCGATCGCGATTTCACTCGCCTCCTCGAGCAGGACATATCCGATGTGGGAGTCGATCCGCAGCGGCTCGTCTTCGAGATCACGGAGACTGCCGCGGCGGCAGCGGTGGATGATCTGGTCGAGTTCGCCGGACGGATCGAGCGCCTCGGATGCTTGCTTGCCATCGACGATTTCGGCACCGGCTTCGGCTCCTTCACCTATCTCAAGCACCTGCCCGTCCACTTCCTCAAGATCGACATGGAGTTCATTCGCGGCATGCACGGATCCGTCGCCGATCAGCGCATCGTCCGCTCGATGGTCGCTATCGCGACCAGTCTGGGCATGAGAACGGTCGCCGAAGGGGTCGAGGGCGAGCGGGTGATGGCCCTCCTGCGGGACTTCGGCGTGGACCTCGCTCAGGGGTACCACCTGGGACGGCCACAGGCGATCGATGCAGAGCTGATGAGTCGGCATAGCCGATAAGCAATAATCGCGTATTCGGCGCGGCGTCAGCCAGAAACGGCTTGCGATCCGCGCGGGGACCACTCAGTCGGCGATCTCGCGCATCGAGCGTGATCATGTCGGTCGACACGCTGCGCCTGCCCTTCCACATGCTGGGCGAGGACCTCGTGCTCGGGGCGCAGGAGCGAGATGCGGGAATCGACCGGACGCTGAACCAGGGAGCGCTGCGGCGCACGCCCGAGGAACGGGTCGCAGCGGGGTTGCAGTTCGCCGACTTCGTGCGTGAGAACCTTGGCGTCGCAACTCGCCGGGCCGCATGACCCCTGAAGAGCTTCCGGACCCGCTCGACGCTCACCGGATCCTTGCCCTGCTCAACGAGCACGAGGTCGACTTCGTCGTGATCGGGGGCACGGCCGGGCTCTCGCACGGGTCGGCCTACCCGACCTACGACCTGGATGTCGCCTACGAGCGAGGGTCCGCGAACATCGTCCGTCTCGTGCGGGCTCTGCGGGAGATGGACGTGACCCTGGCCGGTGGGCCGGCCGATTTCCCGCTTCGGTTGGATGAGATGACGATCGACAACGGGTCCAACTTCACGTTCGAGACTCGCTTCGGAAGATTCGACGTCCTGGCACATGTCGCCGGCATCAGCTCCTACGCGGACCTCCGTGCAGCCTCGAGGGTCGAGCGAATCGCCGGCCTCGACGTCCGCGTCGCCTCGATCGATCACCTCATCTCGATGAAGCGGGCCGCTGGCCGGACCAAGGACAGGCTGATGCTCGAGGAGTACATCGTCATCGCCGACGAACAGCAGAAGCTCGCCGGGGAGGGCGACGCGAGCCCTCAGAGCTCGTAGGCCTCTTTCAACTCCGGGTCTGACTCGGCAAGCATCTCGGCCAGCTCGACCATCACCTTGCACTGCTTCCAGGTCGCGTCGTCCTGCATCTTGCCGTCGATCATGTGCACGCCGCGCCCGTCGGGAATGGCCTCGAGGACCTTCTTCGCGAAGAGGACCTCCTCCGGCGGCGGGCTGAATACCTTCTTGGCGATGCCGATCTGGACAGGGTGCAGCGACCAGGCCCCCACGCACCCCATCAGGAAGGCGGCTCGGAACTGCGTTTCGCAGCCCGCGGTGTCCTTGATGTCACCGAACGGGCCGTAGAACGGCAGGATGCCGGTCGAGGCGCATGCGTCGACCATGCGGGCGATCGAGTAGTGCCAGAGGTCCTGCTGGGAGGACACCCGGTTGTCCTCGGGGTTCTCGGGATCGTCGGGGTCCTCCATCACGCGGTAGCCGGGGTGGCCGCCGCCGACGCGGGTCGTCTTCATACGCCGGGAGGCGGCGAGGTCGGCCGGCCCGAAGCTCATGCCCTGCATGCGCGGGCTCGCGGCGGCGATCTCGTTCACGTTGACGACGCCCTGGGCGGTTTCGAGGAGAGCGTGGATCAGGATCGGCCGCTTCACCTCGGCCTTCGCTTCGAGCTGTGCAAGCAGGCGATCCACGTAGTGGATGTCCCAGGCGCCCTCGACCTTCGGGACCATCACGACCTCGAGCTGGTCCCCGATCTCGGTGACGAGCTCGGTCAGGTCGTCGAGGACCCACGGACTCTCCAGCGAGTTGACCCGTGTCCACAGCGAGGTCGAGCCGAGGTCGGTCTCCTGTGCGGCCCTGATGAGCCCGCGGCGGGCCCCCTCCTTGCGATCGACCGGGATCGCGTCCTCGAGATTCCCGAGCAGGATGTCGGTGGTCTCGGCGATCTTGCCTGCCTTCGCGACCATCTTCTCGTTCGAGAAGTCGAGGAAGTGGATCATCCGCGACGGGGTGACGGGAATCTCGCGTAGCGGCTCCGGCGCGCCCATCGCCAGTGATGAAAAGAAGTCTCTCGGGTTTCTCAAGTCATTCCTCGTGTCGGGATCTCAGTGGCCTGCGCTTGCTGGACGCCGAAATCTAGAGCCTCGAGCTTCTATCCCGCCCCACGGTCATGACCCGATTTGACGCCGGGAGCAGCCCTAGAGTCAGCTCGAGCCATGCAGCACGGCGATCGTGACTCAACCCAGGACTGGCTGGTGCCGGACGATCCAGCCGAGGAGATCTCGGTGCCCCGGCCCTCGCTGCCACCCCGCGGGCCGAGCTGGAGCGCCGGAGCCGAGATTCTCGCCGAGGCGGAGCGCTCGGCGGAGGCCGCTGCGGCTGCGGCCGACCGTGCCGGCATCGCCGCCGGTCAGGCCGAGACCGCGCTGCAACGGGCCGAGGGGATGCTGGCCGCCGACCGTGAGACTGGCGCAGCCGCGGAGCAGACGATACGGAGCCTGACCGAGCGGGTCGAGGTCGCGCTCGAGAAGCTCGAGACACGGGATCGCGTCGCTGAGCGTCGTGCCGAGGAAGCTGAGCGCGAGCAGGACGCGCTGCGGAGCTTCTTCAGCCGAGCCGACCGTATCGTCGCTGCGCTGGCGGGGCTCGAGCAGGCCCTCGACGGCGCGCGAGCCATGACGGGCGGCACCGCTTCGCCGGGTGCCGGGCCGGCGCACGGATCGCAGGCCGGCTCAGCGCCGTGAGCGCAAGCGTCCGCGAGGCGCGTGGGGGCGAGGACGCATCGATCGTCCCGCTGTACGAGTGGCTCTTCGCGCCACCGGGGACCGTGCCGCCGGCGTGGGATCCAGGCGTCGCGCAGGAGCGGCTCCGGGAGGCCATCGCCGCCGAGGACGCCGCGGTGCTCCTTGTCGAGGACGCCGCCGGTCTCTGCGGTTTCTGCACGGCCTACATCGACATCGAATCCGTCCGCTTCGGCCGCCGCTGCTGGGTCGAGGACCTCGCCGTACACCCCGAACGACGCTCGGTGGGCACCGGAGCGGCGCTCCTTGACGCCGCAAAGACCTGGGCGCGCACCCGTGGCGCCGCGAACCTGAAGCTGAGCAGCGCCAACGCTCGCGCCGACGCGCACCGCTTCTACCAGCGCGAGGGCTCACCCGGGCCCGCGAAGATCTTCGAATGGGATCTCTGAGCCGGTCGCCGGCCCCGGTCTGAGGCCTGTCCTCGGTACTCTGGAGGCACGCAACCGCGCCCTTCCGGCAAGCCTCCTCGCGGGCGCTCGGACCTTCCCCACCCACCCAGGACAGGAGCCATGGCCGTAGACACCGTGCAGTACCAGGAGTACACCGACGAGCAGCAGGCGATCATCGAGATGGTCCGGCAGTTCGCCGACGAGCAGATCATCCCGAACGCCGAGCACTACGACCACGAGGACGAGTTCCCGGAGCCGATCGTCGAACAGATGAAGGAGCTCGGCCTCTTCGGGGTGACCATCCCCGAGGAGTACGGCGGAATGGGTCTCGACCTGACGACCTACGCGATGATCGTCGAGGAGCTCTCGCGTGGCTGGATCTCGATCTCCGGCGTCGTCAACACGCACTTCATCGGCTCCTACCTCCTCATGAAGTTCGGGACCGACGAGCAGAAGGAGACCTTCCTGCCGAAGATGGCGACCGGTGAGATCCGCGCCGCCTTCTCGCTGTCGGAGCCCGAGGTCGGCTCCGACGTCCAGGGCATCAAGGCGACGGCGAAGCAGTCAGACGACGGCAGGTGGGAGATCAACGGCCAGAAGATGTGGGTCACCAACGGCCTCCGGTCGACGCTCGTCTTCGTCCTCGTCAAGAACGACACCAAGGCCGACCCGCCGCACAAGGGGATGACCTGCTTCATCACCGAGAAGGTGCCGGGCCAGGAAACGCAGAAGGGCGACTTCAAGGGCCTCACCGTTCCCCCGCAGATCAAGAAGATGGGCTACAAGGGCGTCGAGTCGACCGAGCTGGTCTACGACGGCTACCTCTGCGCCGAGGATCGGATCCTCGGCGGACCCGAGGGGCTCGGCCAGGGCTTCTCGCAGATGATGGACGCCCTCGAGGTCGGGCGGGTCAACGTCGCCGCCCGCGGGGTCGGGATCGCCCAGCGCGCACTTGAGCTGGCGCTGCGCTACTCACAGGAGCGCAAGACATTCGGCAAGCCGATCGCCCACCACCAGGCGATCCAGTTCAAGCTCGCCGAGATGGCGACGAAGATCGAGGCGGCCCGGCTGGTCACGCGCAAGGCGGCGAGGATGAAGGACGCCGCCGAGCGCTCCGACCTCGAGGCCGGGATGGCCAAGCTCCTGGCCTCCGAGACCGGCAAGGAGGTCGTCGAGGACTCGTTCCGGATCCACGGCGGTTACGGCTATTCGAAGGAGTACGAGATCGAGCGTCTCTACCGCGACGCACCGCTCCTCCTGATCGGCGAGGGGACGTCGGAGATCCAGAAGATGGTCATCGGCAAGAAGTTGTTGCAGCGCCACAAGATCTAGGGCACTTCGCCCATCTTCCGATGCCGGTACGCAAGGGTGTCGCGAAGTTGGGTCGATAGACCCAACAAGAGGCCACCCCGGGGCTTGGACCATTCGCGCGGGCGATAGCATCGGAGCATGGCCGGCGACACCAAGTCCCTGATCGAGACGGCGGTCACGCGGTTCCAGGCCGAGGTGCCGTCCCTCGCCAAGCTGAAGCTCGTCTTCGGCCTGGAGTTGCGGGGCCGCAGGGACATCCAGCCGTACCGGGTCGAGCTGCCCGGCCCGAAGATCACGAAGGGCTTCTCCGACGACGAGCGTGTGGTCGTTCACATCGACCGGGCGCACTTCAACGAGCTGGCGGTCAACGGGACTACCAAGTCCTACCGTCGCGCCGTCGAGACCGGGCACATCAGGGTGGAGGGTGACTCGAACGTCCAAAAGCTGGTCGCGCAGGTCGTCGACCGCCACGATGAGCGCGCGGGCCTGCGGAAGATCCACTGACGGGTCGTGCCCGCTCGGGTGAGGTCCATTGCGCCGGAGCGGCTGGCGCGTGCGCGGGCATCCGCCCAGCTCTTCGACCGTCCGGCTGACCTGACCGACCCCGCCGAGGTCGTCAGCCGGACGGCCGGGCTCCAGGCTCAGGATCCGGTTGCCGGACGTCTCGGGATCCGTGCTCGGTCGCGGCGGATCACCGCCGCTGATGTGGACCGGGCACGGGCCGAGGACCGCTCGATCGTGCGTGTCTGGGCCATGCGGGGGACCCTGCACCTGTTGAGCACCGAGGACCTCGCCTGGCAGATGCCCCTCTACGCCGAGAGCCAGCTGAGTTGGGCCAGGCGCCGCATGGCCGAGGGCTACGGCATCGATCGGCGGGCGCAGGACCGCGTCTCGGAGGTGCTGCGGCGGATGCTCGCCGAGGAGGGGACCATCTCCAGAAGGCTGGCGCTCGACGGCATCGCCGCCAGCGGGCTGAAGTTCGATCGCGGCAGTGTCGGACACCACCTCGCCCGGCTACCGGTTCTCGAGGGGTTTGCGATGCTCGGGCCCGAGGAGGGGCGGGAGACCACCTACGTGATCGCCGAGGACTGGATCCGGCGGCCACGTACGCTCGAGCGGGAAGCGGCGGTGGCGGAGTTGGCGCGCCGCTACC
>JBBSQE010000153.1:0-7525 GCA_038258095.1 Solirubrobacterales bacterium
GACCGGCTCGCGGCCCCAGAGCCGCTCCACCGCCCGCAGATAGAGGGCGAGCTGGACCTTGCGGTCGCGGTTGAACCGCCGCTGGGAGACGACCCACGAGCCGACTTTGTAGTCGTGAATGATCGCCAGCCCGCGGGCGGCATCGATGTCGACGCGGTCGATCGAGCCGTGCAGCTCCCAGTCGCCGAGCACCAGCGCGCCGGGGTCGTCGTCGTCGCGCCCGAAGCCGAAGCCGCCCTCGAGGATCGCGGGCTCAAAGGTGTCCTCGCGCCGGGCGTCGCGGCGGAGGTAGTCCTCGATGAAGCCCAGCAGGCGGCGGCGGCCGATTCTCGCCTTGGCCGAGGCGCCGGGCATGTCGGCGCCGAGTTGGGCTTCGAGCAGTGCGCGGCCGTGTGCGACCCAGCTGTCGACCGTGTCGTGCGTGGGGCGGGTGCCGGAGGCGGGGGGGTCGGCGTAGAGGTCGTGCAGCGCCTTGTGGATCGCGCCGCCGTAGGCGAGCTGGTCCGGCGGGGGGTCGAGGAGGCCGGGTCGCAGCTCGTGGCCCACGAACCAGCGATAGGAGCAGCCGGCGAACTCCTCGATCGTTGTTCCGCCATACCCCTTGCGGGCCGCGAGCTCCTCGAGCGCCACGGGAGCGGTGAGCGGGCCGGGCGCGGGGTCGTAGGCCTCGGCCTCGGCGAGGGAGGCGGTGATCGCGGCGGAGAGTTCGGCGGGGAGGCCGAGTGCCGCGGGAACCTCGGTGCGCCGCTCGGTGGCGAGGGAGCGCGCAAGCTCGGGTGCGCTCGGCGCCGTGGAGGGCGAGAAGACGACGTCGGCCAGCGACCGTGTCTCATAAAGGGGCTCGAGCGGATCCGTCGCGGCGGCTCCGTCCGGCCCCGCGCCAGCCGTGACGAGCAGGGACCCGATCTCGTCGAGATAGGGCGACGGGGCAAGGGTCTTGCCCTCGTCGTCGCAGTAGCGGTGGCTCAGGTAGAGGCTGTGCGTGGGCAAAGCGAGGCAGACGTGGAAGAGGTAGCGCTCCTCTGACTCGGAGTCGGCCCGCTCGCGCAGGCCGGCGGCCGCGCGCTGCTCGTCGGAGAGGAAGGGGCCGGCGGAGCGATGCGAGGGGAACTCGCCGTCCTGGAGGGAAATGACGAAGACGTGGGCGAAGCGGGCGGCGCGGAGCCGGTAGGGGCTGGCGATCCGCACCCGGCCGGTCGCCGGGCCGCTCCAGAGCGGGAAGGTCATGGCCTCGATCAGGCCGGCCAGCGCCGCGGGTTCTGGCCGGCATGCCTCGAGCTCTGAGATCTCCTCGAGCGCAGCGGCGATTGCGGCGCCGGCCCGCAGCTCCAGCGTCTCGTCGGGCTCTGCCAGCTGGCCCCGGCGTCCGTCGCGCTTGATCGGCCACTGGGAAATGTCGAGCGCGGCCTCGGCCGCGATCCGCAACACGGCGCGGCGATCGTCCCCCGCGGCGCGAATCGCGGCGAGCGGCTCGAGCTCTCCGCCGCCCATCTCGGCCCACTGGGCCTCGGCGGTGGAGGCGTCCGTCGTGACGCTCTGGCGCAGCCGTCGCTCGAGGCTGTCGACATTCGCGCTCCGGCCCTGCCCGGGCGCGCGCAGGAAGGCGAAGAGATCGGGTGCGGTGCCGGCCGGTTGAGCGGCCCGCAGTAGGCCGGCGAGGGCCGAACCGGTTGCCGTCGCCGTGACCGGGAGCTCGGCCTCGAGCGCGGCGGGGATTCCGTATCCGGAGAGGACCTTCCCGAGCAGCGGTCCGCGAACGTTCGGCTCGCGGACGGCGACTGCGATCGAGTCCGGGTCGGCTCCGGCGGCGAGCAGCTTCGCGATCTCGCCCCCGACGGCTTCCGCCTCGGCTCGGTCTCCGGCGCAGCGCAGCAGACGCAGCGAAGGGTCTGGGTCGGAGCGGGTCGCTCCCTCGGCGAGGAAGCCGCGCTCGAGTGCGTGGAGCAGCGGACTCGCCGTGTTCGCGGGGTCGGCGACCGTCACCTCGTCGGCTCCGCTATCGCGGTCGCGGGTGTTGCGCAGCCGCTCGAGCAGCTCCGAGCGCGCAGCGAGCGCGTCTCGCTCCTCGTAGGTGACCGCGACCGTCACGGCGGCGATGGGCGCGAAAGTCTGCACCAGCGACAGCTGTTGCCCGGTCAGGTCGTCGAAGCCGTAGACGAACACCGGGCGCCCGCGCCATGCGTCGGGATCGGATCGGAGGGCCGAAATAGCCCTGGCCGCGATCTCATGGGCATCGCCGCGGCCGGCCTCGTCGCGGAGCGCCGCGTAGGCCGCGTAGATCTCGGCGATCTCGGCGAGAAGGGCGGAGGCTCCGAGCTCCATCCCGCCACCCGCGAGGCGCTCCGGCGAGACCTCGGTCGCCTGCAGCTCGGTGACGAGCTGCTCGAGTGCCGGCACGAAGCCGCGGCGTCGCGAGGAGGCGCGCAGGAGCCGCGGCCGCGCTCGCTCGACGGCTGCCGTGAAGAGGCGCAGCCGCTGGGGATTGGTCAGCTCGGGCGGGGCTATCGACTCGGTTGCGGCCGCGACCTCGCGGAACAGGCCGTCGAATGTCGTGACACCGCCTCCGAGCAGCGAGCCGTCCTCGGGGCAGAGCTCCCGGCCGAAGCTGACGACGTCGTCGAACGTCGGCACGACCAGAATCGGGTCGCGGCCGAGGGTCGACATGAAACGCCGGCGTACGATCCCGGCGCGCCCGGAGTTCGGGGGTCCGTGGACGATGCTCAGAGCCATGTCGCCTTCCGCCGGGTCACGCTTCGAGCATAGGGTCGCGACCGGCGTGTCAGGACTGACATGGGGGTGGAGGAGACGGGGGTCCGGTGACCGTGAGGACGGCGGCGCGGAAACCCGCACCACGCGAGGAATCGGGCCCGGTTTGACGTCCAGAGGCAGGTCTATCTTGGACCTCGGTACTTGACCAATCGAGGAGGAATCTCGAACCGATGTCCCTCTGTTTCGTAGACCCCGCCGACGCCATCCGAGCCATCGCCGATTCGGTCGGCCGGGAGGCTCGCCGCCAGCTGCTCGGAGAGGCAGTCCGCGCGTGGGTCGACGAGATCCCCGACGACGAGCTCGAGACCCACTACGCGAAGGCGCTCTCCGAGCTCGACGAACACGATCTCTCGATGCTCGCCGCCTGGCACAGCTCCCTCGACATCGGGCACCCGCTTCCGAACCGCGATTTCCTGATGGGCGCCTTCGGCTCGCTCGGCGTCAACCGCCGCGAGGCCCTGAAGCTCGCCGCCGGCTTCCGCGGCGAGGAGGCATTTGACGCCGGCGTAACCGAGGAACGAGCCCTCGAGACCGTCCTTGAGTGGCTCTCGCCGCCGCGCCTGATGGACCTCGCCTCCGAGGCCGTCGACCTGTACGTCTGGGACCGCGCCGGCAGCGATAACTGAAGCCCAGTAGGGCCTCAGTCCAGAGCGTCCCGGATCTCCGCCGTCGCCTGATCGGTCTCGCGGAAGTGGATGGCGGTGAGCCCGAGTGCTGAGGCCGCCTCGCAGTTCACCTCGATGTCGTCGATGAAGATGCACTCGCCGGCCTCTACGCCGAGGCGCTCCAGCGTTATCTCGTAGATCCGCGGTTCGGGCTTGCGGCAATCGACGAAGGCGGAGTCGACCACCAGCTCGAAGATCTCGTCGACCGGCAGCATCGAGCGCCACCGCGGCTCCCACTCGCGCACGTTGTTGGTCAGCATCGCCATCCGGAGGCCGGAGTCGCGAAGCTCGGTCATCAGGTCGATCATCGTCGGGTTCGGGTGCAGGGCCTCGAAGTAGATCTCGCTGAAGCGGTGGAGCTCGGGACGGTGGCCGAGCTCCGGCTCGAGGCCCTCCGCCAGACGCTCGAGGAACGCTTTCTCGGTGACCCGGCCGCACTCGAGCTCGAAAAGCGGATGCTTGCCGTCGGCCTCCGCGATCGTCGCCATCGCCCGACCCAGCGCCGCCGACTCGATGCCGGTGCGGTCCTGAACTGACATGAACGAGTCGACGAGCGGCGTCGTCAGAACGCCTCCGAAGTCGGAGATGACCGTCGTGATCTTCACCGGCTCAGGCTGCTCGCGTTATCTCGTATCGGCCGAGGCCCTGGCGTCCGTCGACCGACCAGCGGAAGAAGGCGATGTCGGATCGACGATCCGCGGTTTCGAATGTCGCCGCGCGCAGGAGGGAGCCGCCACCACGTGACAGGTGGCGGCCGGTGTCCGGCTCGGGCCAGAGCTCCATCGTCACCCGGTGCGGGTGCCCGTCACCGTCATAGGTGGTGGAGAGGAGCGGCTCCCCGACGCGGTGGACGCCGTCGGGCCCGGCGAAGACCGCGACGGTCTCCTCCGCACCTTGCTCGCGGGCCTTCTTCGGCCGCGCGGCTCGCAGGGCGAAGAGTCCGCCGTCTGCAAACGCGACGGTTATCGACCTCGTGAGCGCCACATCCGTCGCCGCCGGCTCGGTGGTGCGGGTGGCCAGCGCAAGGCAGCGAAGCGGGGCTTCGCCTTCACTCGTGGTCAGGCCTCCGGTGGCCGTGCACAGCTCGATCTCGGTGGTGCCGATCAGGTCACCCTCGAGCTTCAGCCCGGCCTCGGCGTTCTCGGTGCCGAAGACGACCAGGTGATCGCCGATGCGCATGCGTCCGGTCCCGGTTGCCAGGTCGGTGCCCGCATCGGCGTTGGATGCCGCCACCGGGCCGAGCGTCTCGTCGCGGTGAAAGATCACGGCTGCGCCGTCTTCGGAGACCGAGGCGAGGATCCCGCTCTCGGCATCGAGTAGGTCGAAGCCGCTCATCTTGGGGGAGGCGTTCTGCCGGGATCGTCTGCGGAATCCTCATGGCGCGCGCCATTGGAGGGGAGGGCCTTCGGATCGATGGGCACCTCCCGTGCCTCGCCCTCCACGTCGAAATCGGGCGAACCTGGCCGCGCCGATGGCGGCCACTGGCCGGCGTCGGCTCCCGGAGGGGGTGTGCCGGAACCGCCGCCCCGGCCACCCATCTTCGAGTAGCCCCACTGGGCGGGGCCGCTGACGAGCTTGAAGCGCCAGCCGAGGAACCTGGTGACGAATCCCCGGGTGAGGGCGCGGGTTGGCGGTATCAGGAGGGTCAGGCCGACGATGTCGGAGAGGAAGCCCGGCGTGACGAGCAGTGTTCCGCCGACCGTGATCATGACTCCGTCGGCGACCTCCTTCCCCGGAAACCGGTTCTGGGCGAGCGCCTCGTTGAAGCGACGCCAGGCCGAGCGGCCCTGGTGGCGAAGCAGCATTGACCCGAGGATGGCATCGGCGAGCAGCAGCGCCAGCGTCGGCAGCACGCCGATCCACTGCCCGACCTGGATGATCACGTAGAGCTCCGCGATCGGGACGACGATGAAGAGGACGATCAGGATCAGCACGCCGGAAACTCTAGAGGCGAGGCGCTTTCGCGGCGCCCCCGGAGCCCGTGGCCCGCTGCTCTAGAATCGGTCCCATGTCTGAAACCGCAGTAGTCAAAGAAGATGAGGTCATGGAGGCGCTCGAGGAAGTCATCGACCCCGAACTGGGCCTCGACTTCGTCTCGCTCGGCCTTGTCTACGACGTCGAGGTCGAGGGCCCTCAGGTCTACGTCACCTTCACCCTGACCACGCCCGCCTGCCCGATCGGCCCCCAGGTCTCCGAGCAGATGCGCGAATTCGTCGGCGACCTAGAGGGAGTCGAGGCGGTCCACCCGAAGATGATCTTCGAGCCGCCGTGGTCCCCCGAGATGATGACCGAGGACGCGAAGTTCGCCCTCGGCTTCTAGGTCCCCGGCGATGACGGCGGAGCCTCTTTTCGACGGTCACGGCAGGCGGATCTCGGAGCTCCGGGTTTCGGTCACCGATCGCTGCAACTTTCGCTGCCAGTACTGCATGCCGGCCGACGGGCTGGCCTGGCTCGAACGGGACGAGATCCTCACGTTCGAGGAGATCCAGCGGATCGTCTCCCTGATGGTCAGCCTCGGCGTCGAGGACGTGCGGCTGACCGGCGGCGAGCCCCTCGTCCGCAGGGACTTCCCGAAGCTTGCGTCGATGCTCGCGGGAATCGACGGGCTCGAGGATCTGTCCCTGACGACGAACGGGTACCTGCTCGAGCGCGATGCGTCCGCCCTGGTCGAGGCGGGGATCGACCGCGTCAACGTCTCGATCGACTCCTTGCAGCGCGACCGCTTCTTCGAGATGACGCGCCGGGACTCGCTCGCCCAAGTTCTGCGCGGGCTCGACGCGATCGCCGCCTTCCCTGCGATCGGGCCGGTCAAGGTCAACGCGATCGCGATGCGCGGCTTCACCGAGGACGAGGCGCTCCGCTTCGCCGAATTCGCCCGCGACACCACCTTCCAGGTTCGCTTCATCGAGTTCATGCCGCTCGATGCCGACCAGGCCTGGAAGCCCGAGTCGGTGCTGACCGGCGAGGAGCTGCGCTCGATGATCGACTCGGTCCACCCGCTCGAGGAGATTCCCCGGGCGCCCTCGGCGACGGCCCGCGTCTTCCGCTTCCGCGACGGAGCGGGGGAGATCGGCTTCATCAACCCGGTCTCCGAGCCGTTCTGCGCCGACTGCAACCGCATCCGCCTGACCGCGGAGGGGAAGCTGCGCACCTGCCTCTTCTCCCTGCACGAGACCGACCTGCGCGAGCCGCTCCGCTCGGGCGCGTCCGACGCTGACCTCGAGGAGCTGATCCGAGCCGCCGTCTGGCAGAAGGAGCTGAAGCACCACGTCGGCGAGCCGGGCTTCCGCCAGCCGGCCCGCACGATGAGCGCGATCGGCGGCTGATGGCTACCGGCCCTCTGCCGCCCGGCTCCCGAGCCCCGGCGCTCTGGCAGACGCTCGCCTGGTGGACCCGCCCGATCGCCCACATGGAGCGCGCGCGAGCCCGTTACGGAAAGCGCTTCACGATGCGCTTGCTGGGGACGCCGGCTTTCGTCGTCCACTCCGACGCGGAGCGCATCAAGCAGATCTTCATGGCGCCGCCCGATGTCCTGCACCCCGGCAAGGGCGCGAAGGCCCTCGAGCCGATCGTCGGGACTCACTCGGTGATCCTGCTCGACGAGGACCGCCACATGGAGCAGCGCAAGCTGATGCTTCCGGCCTTCCACGGTGACCGCATCGCGCGCCTGGAGGACCTCGTCGCCGAGGTCACCGAGCGCGAGGTCGCGAGCTGGCCGCGCGGCGGGACCGTCACTCTGCACCCGCGGCTCCAGATTCTCACCCTGGAGATCATCCTGCGCGCCGTCTTCGGCCTTGACTCCGGAGAGCGCCTCGACGGACTGCGGGAGAAGCTCACCCAGCTCTTGGAGCTCGGCTCCGGGCCGATCGGAATGGTTCCCGAGGACATGGCTCAACAGGTCCAGGGCGTCGGGCCGTTCCGGCGCTTCAACTCCCTTCGTGACGAAACCGACGCGATGATCTTCGAGCTCGTCTCCGAGCGCCGCGCCGGCGCCGAGACCGGCAGCGGCGACGACATCCTCAGCATGCTGCTCGACGCCGAGCACTCCGACGGTTCGCCGATGAGCCCGCAGGAGCTCCGCGACGAGCTGA
>JBBSQE010000154.1:0-7435 GCA_038258095.1 Solirubrobacterales bacterium
CCGTGGCGGATGATCCCGCCCCACTCCTGGCTCGTGCCGGGCATGAAGCCCGGGACATCGGTGAAGGTCAGGAGCGGGACGTTGAACGCGTCGCAGGTGCGCACGAAGCGCGCGGCCTTCTCCGAGGACTCGATGTCGAGCACGCCGGCGAGGAAAGCGGGCTGGTTGCCGACGACGCCGACGGGATAGCCGTCGAGGCGGGAGAAGCCGCAGATGATGTTCTTCGCCCAGTGCTCCTGGACCTCGAAGAACTCGCCGTCGTCGACGATGCGCGAGACCACCTCGCGCATGTCGTAGGGCTTCGAGGGATCGTCGGGGACGAGGGTGTCGAGGTCGGCGTCCTCGCGGTCGGGATCGTCGTAGGGCTCGACCCGCGGCGGCGGCTCGAGGTTGTTCTGAGGCAGGAAGCTGATCAGGTGGCGCGCATCCTCGAGGCATGCCTCCTCGTCCTCGGAGGCGAAGTGGGCGACGCCGGACTTGGAGTTGTGGCTCATCGCGCCGCCGAGCTCCTCGAACTCGACCTCCTCCCCGGTCACCGTCTTGATCACCTCGGGGCCGGTGATGAACATGTGCGAGGTCTCCTTCACCATGAAGATGAAGTCCGTCATTGCGGGCGAGTAGACGGCGCCGCCCGCGCACGGGCCCATGATCAGGCTGATCTGCGGAATCACGCCCGAGCACTGGACGTTGCGGACGAAGACGTCCCCGTAGGCGCCGAGGGAGACGACGCCCTCCTGGATGCGGGCGCCGCCGGAGTCGTTGATGCCGATCACGGGCGCGCCGACCTTGGCGGCCAGGTCCATCACCTTGCACATCTTCTCGGCCATGACCTCGCCGAGTGAGCCGCCGAAGACCGTGAAGTCCTGGCTGAACACGAAGACCGTGCGGCCGTCGATCGTCCCGTAGCCGGTCACGACCGCGTCACCCCAGGGGCGCCGCTTCTGCATCTCGAAGTCGTAGGTGCGGTGGCGGACAAACGTGTCGAGCTCCTCGAAGGAGCCGGGGTCGAGCAGCTTCTCGATCCGCTCCCGGGCGGTGAACTTGCCCTTCTCGTGCTGCTTGTCGATGGCGTCCGGGGATGCCGAGTTGATTGCCTGGTCGCGCAGGTCGCGCAGGTGGGCGAGCTTCTCGTCGTGGGTTACCGGGTTCTTTTCGCGCATCGGGCGGATCAGTCTATGGTTTCGGCAGATGGCGGTCCGCGGCGCGGAGATCAGTCGCCCCGGTGGCGAGGGCGACACGCACCGCACCCCGGAGCACGGCCTCCCGAGAGCGTCCCTGGCCCCGACGCTCGCCCTGACGCTGCTACTGGCGCTCGGCGCATTTGCACTCGCCATGGCCGCGGTCACGGCGGTCACGGAGCCGAAGAGCCTCGGCGCCCTCGGCTCCGAGAATCAGCGTGCCGAGTCGGCGCTCTACCTCGGCACCTTCCTGATCCTCCTGCCAACCGCGCTGTGGTTCGTCCCACGGCTCGCCGACCGCATCGCAGCCGGCCCGAACGGTGGGGGCCTGCCTCTCCTGACCTGGCTTCTCTCCCTCCTCCTGATCGTGCTGACCGTGTTCGCCCGGGTCTCGTCCCACCTACCTTGGGACGACGGGGTGCCGACGGTCGGGGTCCTGGGCTTCGTGTTCACCGCGGTCGCAGCCCTCGCCCTCCGCCGCGCTGCCGCGGACGAGCGATGGGACGCGCTGCTCGCCCGCAGGGACCGAGGTCCCGCCTTCGCGACGGGTGCCGCCCTGCTCCTCCTCGGCATCCCCTTCTGCTTCCTCGCCCTCAGCTCCCTCAGCGCCGCGCCAGTCGCGACCGGCGCGGTTCTCGCCGCCGCCGCAGTGGCCCTCTACGGACGCCGCCGGCTGACCTCGCTGAGCGGCCGCCTGGGGCTGGCGGCCGACCTCGTCATCCTCGTCGTCGTCTGCCTGGTCATCCCCGACGTCGTGATCTTCCGCCCGGGCGACCCGTCCAACACCTTCATCGACCAATACAAGATCGGGATCATCCAGTTCCACCAGGACTTCATTCTCGGCCCGGCCCACGAGGTCGTCTCCGGAGGATCGGTCCTGGTCGACACGGCCTCCCAGTACGGGGTCGGGCCTGTCTATCTCCTCGCGGGCTGGTTCGGGCTCACGAAGGAGGGCTATGGGACCTACGGCTTCCTCGACGGGATCCTCTACTCGCTCTTCTTCGGAGCCGGCTACCTGATCATGCGCATGGCCGGGGTGTCGAGGCTCCTCGCCGGGACGACCCTCGGCGTCGCCGTCGTCACGCTGATCCTCAACCTGACCTACCCGATCGGCGGCCTACCGCAGCAGGGCCCGCTGCGGTTCGGCCTTCCGATGGCCCTGCTCCTCTTCACCGTCCTCGGTTCCGCGCGGCCCCGGCTGTTCAGGGCGACGCGGATCGCCGGCTACGTGGTCATCGGCATCTCGGCCGTGTGGGCCATCGAGGCCTTCTCCTACACCGTCGTCACCTTCGCGGGGATCGTCGCCTTCGAGGCTGGGGAGATCCAGCGCCCCGAACGCCTGCGCTGGGTGCTCCGCCGCGCGGGGGCGGCGCTGCTCGCCTGCCTCGCGGTGCACGCGCTGCTCGTCGTCTTCACCCTCATCCGCGCGGGTGAGCTCCCCCACTGGAACCAGTACCTCGCGTTCCTGAACGCCTTCCTCTTCAAGGGGCTGGGAGACCTCACTTACGACTTCTCGACCTGGTCGGGCGGGTTCGCCGTCGGGGCCGTCTACTTCGCCTCAGCGGCAGCCCTCGTCCTGGTGGTGCGTCGCCACCGCACGGTCGTCGAGGCCGACCGGACAGCATTCCTGGCCCTGGCCGGCATGTCGGCCTTCGGCGCCGTGCTCTTCAGCTACTTCGTCGATCGCTCGAGCGACGGCATCCTGCCCGCGGTCTGCTTCCCGGCCCTCCTGCTCGGAGCGATGTGGCTCGCCGTCCTGATGCGCACGCCCGGCGTATCGAGCGGCGTCGTCAGGGGCTCGCTCGCGGCGGGCCTGCTCACCGCCGTGCTCGTCGTCGGAGCGGCCTGGTCCTCGGTCGACGACCGGCTGCCGGACACGTTCCTGGCCCAGGCCATGCCAGGCGGCGACTCGCTGAGGGATTCGCTTCATCGCCTGTGGAACCCGCCCGCCCTGAACCAGGCCTCCCCGGCCGGGGAGGCCCTGGTGAACGAGTACTTCTCCGGTCAGAAGCGCATCCCGATCATCACCGTGCCCGACGTGCAGACCGAGATCCTCCTACGCACCGGCCACACCGACCAGTTCAGGCTGACCGACGCCTGGGAGGACAGCTTCGTCGCCGACCAGCGGCTGCCCGGGGTGGAGAAGGGGGTCTCGGAGCTGGCGCCGGGTGACCTCATGCTGGTCGATCAAGGAGCGCTCAAGGCCTTCAAGACTCTCGAGAACACGACGGGCCTCAAGTCAATCCTCGAGGTCGCCGGTGTCGGAGCCCTCGCGCCACTTCAGTCGGTCGCGCTCCGCGACATCGGCAAGCGATTCACGCTCGAGCCGGTGAAGAGACGCCCGGGCGGCATGACGATCGTCCGCCTCGTCGGAAAGCGTGCGGCCACGGGCTCACCGGGCTGAGATCCCCCGGGCTCAGATGCCCGCCTCAGGTGTTCGTAAAGGGGCGGCGCTGCGGCTCAGAGAGGTCTGCCAGGGCCTCGGCGAGCTGATCCTCGGTCAGGCCTGCTGACGAGCCGGCTGAGATCGTGACCATCGTGCCGAAGCCGTGCTCGGCCATCGAGACCGCCATGCCTTCGGCCGCGAACCGCGGGTCCGAGGCGATCAGCTCCTCGAGCTCGGGCTGGGACTTGACGAGCGTGCGGGAGACCTTGATCTCCTCACCCGCGGGGGCCGGCGGCCGGATGGCCGCCGGCTCGGTCTCGGCGACGGGGCTGGGGACTGTTGCGGAAGCCGGAGCGTGCATTGCGCTCGGCTCCCGCGGGGACTGGGCTCGGTCTCGAGGCTCCTCGGGCGCCTGCAGCGGCTCCGTGGCAACGGTCCGGCTCGGTGCCTGGTCTGGCCGGGGATTGCGCCCGAAGAATCTCATCTGCCGCTGCTTCGCCCGAGGGGCACCTCTTCCTCCCAGAGCCCTAGCCTGAGAACGATGGTGCAGTCCTCGTGCGAAACCGCACCTCCGGGTCAAACAGCGAGAGCGGCTTCAGCTTCAGCACGACGATCCCGGGACCGGAATAGACGGGATCGGTGTAGTGCCCGAGTGCCTTGAGGTCGACCGGGTACCCGTTGACCGAATCGACGATCAGGTAATCGACACCGGCGCGCTCCAGCCGCCGCAGCGCGGGCACGGACGCCCCCTTGAATGCGGCATCGTTGACGCGCACGCGCCCGGAGAACGGGTTGACCTCCCCGGCGACGACCCTGTCGTACCCCGCGTCGCGGGTGCGAATCGAGTAACCCCACCCCCCCAGGTAGACGGGGCGCTCCGCGAACGCCGCGTAGATGAACTGGAAGGGGCCGAGCCCGTTGTAGTGGCTGTTGACGGCCAGAACGGAGTCCTTCGGCGTCTCGTCACGGACCCACGCCAGCGCATCGTAGATGCCCGGTGTCATCCTTTGGCCCGCGGTGGGCTCTGCGGGCGAGGGATCGGCGAGCCCGGGCTCGACGGACTCAACCGGCGTGTCGAGGGCGCCCACGAAGATCAGCGACCCCGCGACGAGCGCGCCCGCCAACCACCGCGACCGCGGCGTGGCCCGCCTGGCCGCCCCGTAGATCAGCAGCAGGGCGACGAGGAGCCCCCCGTACCAACAGAAGGCACGGAGGCGAAGGTCGGAGATCGAGTCGCCCGGGAGCGCGATCCTCGGCACGGCGATCACCGCCAGCAGGAGCATGGCCGCAAGCGCCACGAGCGCGGCGATGCGCTTGCCCTGGCCGGTCATCTCGGGCCGAGACTCCCACCCGATTTGGAGCCCCTGGGCGGCGAGGATCGATCCCGCCACCAGTCCGTACTGAACGGCGTACTGCTGGGTGCCGTTGCTCCCACCGTCCAAGAAGAACAGCTCGATGAGCCCCGAGGTGAGCACGGCCACGTACCAGATCTGGATGTCCCCGATGTCCGGCCAGCCGCGGCGGGCGAGCCAGCGGAGCCCGATGAACTGCGCAGCGAGGAGCCCGAAGAGCCCGAAGACGACGCTGAAGCCCGACAGCAGGAGATTCTTCGCGGGGAAGCCCGGCAGCCCGCCGGAGATGAACTCCCTGACGAAACCCACGGTAGGCATGGACTTCAGGTAGTCGACCCCGGCGAGGACATCGACCGACGTGCCGCTGTCGTGCCCGCGGTACTGGAGCAGGTAGACCCCCACGAGCACGAGCGAGGTGATCGCCCCCCCAGCGATCGTCGGCAGGTGCAGGCGCCTCGTCATCAGGAGCTTCCAGCCCGCGAACAGGCCAATCGCGACGACGACGATCGGGAGGATCGAGACCTTCGCATCCGACGCACCCACCGCAAGCAGGGCGACGATGACCCAATCGCCGAGCCTCCCCGGCCCGTCCCGTTCGGACACCAACTCCCCGAGCGCGGTCACCAGCGGGACGAAGAAGACCATGCCGAAGAGGAAGGTCGGGCTGATGATCAGGAACGTGAAGAAGAGGCCGAGGAAGGGCAGTCGCGATGTCAGCGCCTGCGTGGTGTCGAGTTGGAGCTCCCCGACCAGGAGGACGAGACAGGCCGCCACGATTCCCACCCACCAGTTGCGGCTCAGGCTCCTCCCCGCCACGACGAGCTGGAGGGTCATCGCCACCGTCACCGGGAGGATGAACAGGCGCAGGAAGATCAGGGGGAGGCCGATGCCGGTCACCTGGCTGGATGCGGCCAGATCGATGTGGAGGAAGAAGTGGTACGGAAACGCTTCGCCGGCGACGTTCGGGTCGAGAATCGGCCAGTGGTTCTTCGCCTCGGCCGCGATCGACAGCGTCCAAGGGTAGTCCTGGAAGTAGGCGACACTGCGAGAGCCGGGCAGCGGGCTGACCGAGAAGTAGCTCAGAGCCACGTAGGCCATCGCCACGATGAGCAGTCCCCCAAGACCGAGGAGAAACCCCCGCGGGAGCCCCGGCTCATCCGAGGGACCACGGGCGGAGCGCCTGCGCCGGGCGAGCCAGGCGGCCGGGATCCCGACGATCAGCGGATAGGCGGCGAACAATGGTCGCGTCCCGGTCGCCGCGGTGCCCATGAAGGCGAGGATCTCGAGGACGTACCCGAGCGCCCAGCCGAAGGCGAGCCGGCGCAGCATGCCGCCGGGCCGGCTGCTGAGCGCCATATACAGGGCGTAGCCGGGGAGGACGACGTAGCCCGCCTGATAGCCGAGGTAGAGCAGCGCCTCGAACACGTTCGCCCCGAAGGCAACCTCGATGCCGAGACCCGCGCCGACCGCCAGCAGGGTCGTCGCCAGCGCTCTCGATCGGAAAGTTGAGTTCATCTTCCGAAGAAGGCCGGCGATGAGTCGCCCGCCTCTGCCTCTAGAAGAACGCGCCGCCGTGGTGTGATCCGAAAACGTCGCGCATGGCGTGGCAGACCTCTCCGATCGAGGCCTTCGATGCGAGCGCCTCGCGGATCGGCGGCAGGAGGCTGCCGTCACCCTCGGCGACCTCGCGCAGTGCGTCGAGCCTGGCGGTCACCTCGTCGGAGTCGCGATCGGCCTTGAACTTCTTCAGGCGCTCGAGCTGGCGGTCCTCGGACTCGGGGTCGACGCGGAGGATGTCGACGTCGTCGATCTGATCGGTCACGTACTTGTTGACCCCGACGACGATGTCTTGGCCCGAGCGGTAGCGCTCGTGGTAGGAGAGCGCCGACTCCTCGATCTCGCGCTGCATGAACTCGAGCGCCTCGACCGAGCCGCCGAGCTCTGAGACCTTCTCCATCAGCTCCCAGGCGCGTTTCTCGATCTCATCGGTGAGCGACTCGACGAAGTAGGAGCCGGCGAAGGGGTCGACCGTCTCCGCGGCGCCGGACTCATGCGCGAGCACCTGCTGCGTGCGCAGCGCGATCCGCGCCGAGCGCTCGGTCGGAAGCGCCAGCGCCTCGTCGAACCCGTTGGTGTGGAGGGACTGCGTGCCTCCGCAGACCGCAGCGAAGCCCTGCAGGGCGACGCGGATGATGTTGACCTCCGGTTGCTGGGCCTGAAGCGTCACTCCCCCGGTCTGGGTGTGGAAGCGCATCTGCATCGACTTCGCGTTCTCGGCGCCGAAGCGGTCCTTCACGATCGACGCCCACATCCGCCGGGCCGCGCGGAACTTGGCGACCTCCTGGAAGACGTCGTTGTGGCAGTTGAAGAAGAAGGCGAGACGAGGGGCGAAATCGTCGATGGCAAGACCGCGGTCGAGCGCTCCTTCGACGTAGGCGATCGCGTTGGCGAGCGTGAATGCGACCTCCTGGACGGCCGAGCAACCCTTCTCACGGATGTGGTACCCGGAGATCGAGATC
>JBBSQE010000155.1:0-7415 GCA_038258095.1 Solirubrobacterales bacterium
AACATGTGGTAGGCGCTGTTGAGGATGTAGTCGATCGACTTCGGGTTGATCGCGTAGAGGACCTGGCCGAGGGTGCCGACCGGGGTCGCGATCCGCTTCGGCTTGTAGATGATCGCGTCGCAGAGCATGTCGCCCGCCTCGTCGGGGGTGATCGTCGGGAAGCGGTCGTACATCTTGGTCGGCGCGATCATCGGCGTCCGCACCAACGGCATGTGGATCGTCGTGATGCTGACGTTGTCGTCGATGATCTCGGAGGCGATGCAGCGCGAGAACGCGTCGAGCGCCGACTTCGAGGCGACGTATGCCGAGAAGCGCGGCATGTTGGTCTGCACGCCGATCGAGGAGACGTTGATGATCTGCCCAGAGCGGCGGGCGCGCATCGTCGGCAGCAGGCGCATGATCGTTCGCACCGGCCCGAAGTAGTTGAGCTGCATCGTCCGCTCGTAGTCGTGGTAGCGGTCGTAGGAGAGCTTCACTGAGCGGCGGATCGAGCGGCCGGCGTTGTTGACGAGGATGTCGACGCGGCCGTGCTCGGCGAGCGCCTCCTGCGCCATCCGATCGATGTCCTCGACGTCGGAGAGGTCACATCGGTGTATGTGGGCCTCGCCACCGGCCTCCTCGATCTCGGACCTGGTCTCCTCGAGCTTCTCGGGGGTGCGGGCGACGAGCAACACGGCCGCGCCGGCCTCCGCGGCCTTGATCGCGGCAGCCTTGCCGATGCCCGACGAGGCACCGGTGATCATCACGACCTTGCCGCCGATCGCGCCCGACAACGAGCGGTCCTTGAAGAGGTCCGGGTCGAGGTTGCGCTCCCAGTAGTCCCAGAGCTTGTCCGAGTAAGTCTCGAGGGGCGGGACGCTGATGCCGGAGCCCTCGAGGGCGGCGACCGTGTCGCGGCAGTCGAACTTGGTCGGGTAGTTGATGTAGACGAGCACCGACCGCGGGATCCCCAGGTCGGCGAGGACCTGGTCGGAGATCCGCCTGACCGGCGGCAGCATCATCAGCCCGGAACGGACGCCGGCCGGGACCATCGCGTACATCTTCGGGTCGATCCGCATCTGCATCTGGGGAGCGTGTGCCGAGCGCGCGAAAAGGTTGATGATCTGGCCGGCCGACTTCGGGTTCGGATCGGTGAGGTGGAATGCCTGGCCGTCGAGGCCGGGCTGGTGGGAGATGTGGTCGATCGCGTCGGCGACGAAGTCGACCGGGACGACGTTGATCTCCTTGCCCTCGATCCCCACCGTCGGAACCCACGGCGGCAGGCTCCTGCGCAGGCGCTGGATCAGCTTGAAGAAGTAGTAGGGACCGTCGATCTTGTCCATCTCGCCGGTCTCCGAGTTGCCGACCACGATCCCGGGCCGGTAGACGCGCCACGGCACGCCGGAACCCTCGCGCACGACCCGCTCGGAGTCGTGCTTGGTGCGAAAGTAGGGATGGGTGTCGAGGTCCTCCGCCTCGTCGAACATGTCCTCGCGCCAGAGGCCCTTGTAGAGGCCCGCGGCGGCGATCGAGCTGACCATCTCGAAGCTGCCGGCGGCGATCTCCTCGGCGAGCTGGACGGCGTGCCTCGTCCCCTCGATGTTCGCAACCTGCTGGCTCTCCTCGTCGGCCGTCATGTCGTATACGGCCGCGAGGTGAAAGAAGTGGTCGACGTTGCCGCGCAGGGTCCCGATGTCGGAGTCGGAGACGCCGAGCTTCGGCTGGCCCAGGTCGCCGATGACGGGAACGATCCGGTCGTCATCGGCCCCCCAGCTCGCCCGCAGCTCCTCGAGGCGCCCGCGGGAGCCCTCGCGCACGAGCACATAGATCGTGCCGTCCCGCTTCAACAGTCGTTCGATCAGATGGCGGCCGATGAACCCCGTTCCACCGGTGACGAAATAACCCAAAGCTCTCCTCCTCCTTGCTGCTGGCGGCCCCTCGATCTGACCTCGGTCGCACCCTACACTTCTATTGGTGGCACTTCATCTGGACCCGTTCGAGCACCGCCCGCTGCACGGCTCCCAGCACGCCCGGACGACGGACATCGTCGAAGAGTGGAGGGTCGCAAGCCACGGAATCGAGGTCATCGCCCACGGCGCGCTCGTCTGTCCCGGCTGTAACGCCCCCCTGGTGGTCGCCGAGACGACTCCGGTCCACGTGACCCTCGAGTGCGGGTTCTGCGGCCACGCCGACCGGGCGCGGGCGTTCCTGCGCCGCAACGTCTTCGACACGGTGTCCAACGAGGCCTATCTCGTCGCGAGGCTGCGCTGACGGGGCTCGCGCCGCGCTTTGGAGCGCGGGATCTGAGCGTGCAGGTCAGCCTGTCCGAGTTGCATACACTCACCTGAGATGGCGGAGACAGCCACCCTGGAGATCCAGATGCCGGCCATGGGCGAGTCGGTCTCAGAAGGCACCGTCCTCGAATGGCACGTAGCCGAGGGCGACACCGTCGAGGAGGGGCAAACGGTCGTCGAGGTCTCCACCGACAAGGTCGACGCCGAGGTCCCGGCGCCCGCCGACGGAGTCATCACCAAGCTTCTGGTCGCAGTGGACGCCGAGGTCCAGGTCGGGGCGGCGCTGGCCGAGATGGAGGAGGGCGGGGCCGGCGATTCGTCAGGAAACGGCGGAGCGCCCGAGGCCGCGGCCAATTCCGAGTCCTCAGATGCCCCCGGCACGCCCGGAGGCGAAGCCGAGGACGTGCCGGAAAATGGTTCGACCCCGGAGCCGTCGCCGTCTACGTCTGATTCCTCGGCGGCGGTGGAGGGGTCCTCGGAGACGGGCTCGGCGACTTCAGACGATTCCTCCGTCTCCCGCGGTGCCGAGACCGACGATGGGAACCTGACCGTCGTAATGCCTGAGATGGGCGAGTCGGTCACCGAGGGGACGATTCTCGAGTGGCACGTCGCCGAGGGGGACACGATCTCCGAGGGGGACACGATCGTCGAGATCTCGACCGACAAGGTCGACGCCGAGGTCCCGGCGCCAGCGAGCGGGACGGTCGCGAAGCTGCTGGCCGAGGTCGACGCCGAGGTGGCCGTGGGGTCCGCCATTGCCGAGATCACTCCAGGCGAGGCGTCGTCGGTCGGGGCTGCATCGGGCCCCACCGCCCCGGAAGCACAGTCTTCCTCTGAGGCGGCCCCCGATGCAGCCTCCACAGGCGATGCTTCCCCCGGAACGAACAACAACGACTCCGACGCCAAGTCAACACCCGTTGCCCGTAGGGTCGCTGCCGCAGAAGGTGTCGATCTCGGCGGCGTGAGCGGCTCGGGTCCCGGCGGCAAGGTCACGAAGCAGGACGTGCTTGCCGCTGCCGGTGACGGCGGAGATCCGGCCAAGGAGGCGGCTGCGGCGAACGCCGGCGGCACCGAGAAGGCGCTCCGAGGGCCCGCGGCGATGCTTGCGCGAGCCATGAACGAGAGCCTCGAGGTCCCGACCGCCACCTCCTTCCGCACCATGGCCGTCGACACGCTCGACGCCAAGCGGAAGGCGCTCAACGGGATCCTCAAGGAGCGCGGGATGAAGATGTCCTTCACCCACCTCGTCGCCTGGGCCATCGTTCGCTCGGCACGCGAGTGGCCCGTCATGGTGCGCACCTTCGAGATGCGCGATGGGAAGCCGATCGCCCACGAGGGCGGCCCGGTCAACCTCGGCATCGCCGTCGACGTCGAGAAGAAGGACGGCTCCCGGACCCTGATGGTGCCGGCGATCAAGGGCGCCGAAGCGATGGACTTCGCGAGCTTTCACTCGGCCTACGAGGACCTGATCACGAAGACCCGCGAGAACAAGCTCACCGCGGACGACTTCCAGGGCACCAACATCTCGCTGACGAACCCGGGCGGCCTCGGCACGATCGCCTCGGTGCCGCGGCTACTGAGTGGCCAGAGCTCGATCATCGCCACCGGGTCGATCGCCTACCCGCCCGAGTGGGCCCACGCGAACCCGGATCGGATCCGTCAGCTCGGTGTCTCGAAGGTGATGACGCTGACCTCCACCTACGACCACCGCGTGATCCAGGGGGCGGAGTCCGGGTCGTTCCTGCGGGAGATCGAGAACTTCCTCCAGGGCGAGAGCGAGTTCTATGAATCGGTCGCACGCGAGCTCGGCATCGACGAGCGCGCCGTCTCCCAGGCCCATCCCGTTGCGGCTTCCGCTCCGCCCCTCGGCGCTCCGGCCGGTGCGACCAGCGTCACGCAGCACCCCGACACGGAGCTGCTGCAGGCGGTCCAGGCTGCGACGTCGCTCCTCAAGGCCTACCGCACTCATGGCCACCTCGCCGCGCGGCTCGATCCGCTCGGCTCTGAGGGCAAGGGAGATCCGGCAATCCAGCCCGAGAACCTGAACCTGACTCCCGAGCTGATGTCCCAGATCCCGGCGGACATCCTCAGGATCGGGGTTCCGGGAGAGACCCTGCTCGACGCCCTGCCGCGAATGCGCGACGCCTACTGCGGGACGATGGCGTACCAGATCGAGCACCTCTCGTCCCACCAGCAGCGCATGTGGCTGCGGGAGATGATCGAGACCGGCGCACACCGCCAGCCCCTCGCAGAGGACGAGCAGCGGCGGCTCCTCAAGCGCCTCATCGACGTCTTCACGTTCGAGCGCTTCATCGAGAAGGCCTACCTCGGGCAGAAGATGTTCTCGATCGAGGGCCTCGACTCGATCGTCCCGATGCTCGACGAGCTGGTCACCCTCGCCGGGCGGGCCGGCGCCCGCGAGGTCGTCTTCGGAATGGCGCACCGCGGCCGCCTCGGCGTGCTCGCACACAACCTCGGCCGCGCGTTCGACTCGATCTTCGCCGAGTTCGAAGGCTCGAAGGCGATCGACAGCGTCAAGACGATGGCTGCGATCCCCCACGGAGGCACGGGCGACGTCAAGTACCACTACGGCCACGCCGGGACCTACGAGACGCACGAAGGGGAGCGGGTGTCCGTCCGCCTCTACCCGAACCCAAGCCACCTCGAGTTCGTCGACCCGGTCGTGACCGGTGCCACCCGGTATGACCAGACCGTGTTCGACGGGTCCACCCTCACCCACGATCCGAAGCGCGCCGTCCCGGTCCTCCTTCACGGCGACGCAGCGTTCATGGGCCAGGGCGTCGTCGCCGAGACGTTCAACCTCCAGGCGCTGCGCGGCTACACGACCGGCGGCACGATCCACATCATCCAGAACAATCAGGTCGGGTTCACCACCGACCCCGAGGACGCCCGCTCGACGCCGTACGCGGCCGATCTCGCCAAGGGATTCAACGTCCCGATCGTGCACGTGAACGCCGACGACCCCGAGGCGTGCTCAGCCGCGATCCGCCTCGCGATGTCCTACCGGGAGCGCTGGGAGCGTGACGTGGTGATCGACGTCATCGGCTACCGGCGCTTCGGCCACAACGAGACGGACGAACCGGCGTACACGCAGCCACAGATGGCGGCGAAGATCAAGTCCCATCCCCCGGTCTCGGAGATCTACGCGAAGAAGCTCCTCGATGCGGGCGTCGTGACGCAGGAGGAGGTCGACAGGGAGTCGACCGAGCGGCACGACTGGCTGCAGTCGGCGCAGAAGAACCTCCGCGAGAAGATGGCCGCCGGCGACTACGAGGACCCGACGATGACCACCAGCGCCACCGGGGAGCTCGACCGGACCCGGAGCCCGGCGGTCGACACGACGGTCCCCGAGGAGAAGATCCGCTCCCTGAACGAGCAGCTGCTCAAGGTCCCGGAGAGCTTCACCGTCCATAGGAAGCTGCGCAAGCCTTTGGCCAAGCGGATCCAGGCCCTCGACGAGGGGGGCATCGAGTTCGGTCAGGCAGAGTCGCTGGCCTTCGCATCGCTCCTCACCGACGGCACCCACATCCGCCTGACCGGCCAGGACACCGAGCGCGGCACCTTCTCCCACCGCCACCTCGTCCTCCATGACGAGAAGACGGGCCTCGAGTACACGCCCATGCAGAATCTCGAGTCAGCCGCGGCCCCGTTCGAGCTCTACAACAGCCCGCTGTCGGAGATCGCCTGCATGGGCTTCGAGTACGGCTACTCGGCCGCCAACCCCGCTTCGCTGGTGCTCTGGGAGGCCCAGTTCGGTGACTTCGGCAACGCGGCCCAGGTGATCATCGACAGCTTCATCGTCTCGGGCGAGGCGAAGTGGGGGCAGACGAGCCGCCTCACGCTGCTTCTACCCCACGGCTACGAGGGCTCCGGGCCCGAGCACTCGAGCGCGAGGATCGAGCGCTTCCTCGCTCTCGGTGCCGAGGGGAACATCCGGGTCGCAAATCCGACCACCGCCGCCCAGTACTTCCACCTGCTGCGGCGCCAGGCCCTGATCCGCAAGCCCCGCCCGCTCATCGTCTTCACCCCCAAGGGACTGCTGCGCCGGGCGGGCGCGACCTCGAAGCTGGAGGACCTGACGGAGGGCCAGTTCAGCCTCGTCCTCGACGATCCGAGGACGGTGGAGCGCCGCGAGGAGGTCGAGCGACTCGTGCTCTGCAGCGGCAAGATCTTCCACGACATCAACGAGAACGACTATCGCGAGCAGGCGACCAAGGTCGCGGTAGCGCGTGTGGAGATGCTCTATCCGTTTGCCAGGGAGCAGCTGAAGGCACTGATCGCCGGCTACCCGAACGTGAAGGAGATCGTCTGGACTCAGGAGGAGCCCCGCAACATGGGTGCCTGGAAGGTCATGTCACGCCGCATGTTCCACATGCTTCCGAACGGGATCGAGCTCGGTTACGTCGGCCGCCCCGAGCGTGCCAGCCCGGGCGAGGGATACTCAGCAGCACACGCCCGCGAGCAGGAGCGCATCGTGCTCACGGCGCTCACGCCCGGCGGCTGAGCAGCTCCGCCCCCTGACTGAGCAGCAGCCTCGGCCCCGGACGACCGAGCCGCTTCGACAGGCTGGCTATCTTGGATTCCGATGGAAGCGAGCGCCGACACGACTCCCCTGCGCAAGATCGAGCCCGGCCCCGTCTACCGGTGGGTGAGGTGGGTCTCCTGGGTCGAGTTGGCCATCTTCGCCGCCCTCCTGTTCTTCTGGCTGGCGCCCGGCTTCGACAGGGAGTCCTTCGTCTTCGGCATGGCCCACGGGATCGGCTACCTCCTCCTCTGCGCGGTGATCTGGGCCGCGGTGCTCCGCCACGAGGCGCCCTACATCCTGCTCGCCGCCACCCTGACCCCGGTCGGGCCCGTCGGCAGCGTCATCGGGATCGGATGGATCGACCGCAAGCGTGACCGGGAGAACGCCGAATCAGGTGACGAGCCCAGCGAGATCCCGGCCAGCGGGATATAGTGGCTCGCGGCAGGTGAGGAAGCAGTAGAAGCTTCCAAATCTCGTCCCCGGATGGCCCCGCCCTCCGGGGCCGACCGCGTCGGGATCCCTCCCTGGCTACCGACGCGACCGGCGTGGTTCAGGGCCGCGCGGACCCCCTGCCTCCCGCGGCCCTGCCACGCCAC
>JBBSQE010000156.1:0-7397 GCA_038258095.1 Solirubrobacterales bacterium
CAGCTTCAGCGCCGCCGAGTAGTTCTCGTCGTCGTCGTTTGCCCAGAGGTCGTGGAAGAGGGCGGCGACGCGGCGGCGGGCCTGGTCGCAGAACAGGTCGGCGAGCTCGATCGCGGACTCGCCACGGTCGGGCTGCTCGGCCTCGATGGTCTTCGCGTAGGTGACGGCTGAGGCGATCGCGAACAGCTCGGCCCCGATGTCGACGATGCGGCCGAGGAACGCCTGCTTGCGCTCCATCTTCGCCTGCCAGCGGCCCATCCCGTAGAAGGTGGAGCGGGCGAGCCGACGCGACGCGCGCTCGCAGAAGCGCAGGTGGCCGGCGAGCTCGCCGACGTCGGCGTAGGAGCTCGGGCGCTGGCCCTTGCCCGCGACCAGGGTCGGCAGCCACTTGCCATAGAAGGCTCCGGCCCCGACGGCGGCCTTGGCCTTGTCGCGCAGCTCCGTGTCCTCGTCGAGGATGTCGCCGGCGACCTGGAGGTGCTGATCGACGGCCTCACGGGCGATCAGGAGATGCATGATCTCCGAGGAGCCCTCGAAGGTGCGGTTGATCCGCATGTCGCGCATCACCTGCTCGACCGGGATCGGCTTCTCGCCGCGGGCCTTGAGCGATGCGGCGGTCTCATAACCGCGGCCGCCGCGAACCTGCATCAACTCGTCGACGACGGTCCAGCCCTTCTCGGACGAGTAGAGCTTGGCGAGTGCAGCCTCGATGCGGATGTCGTTCTTCTTGTCATCGGCGAGGCGGCTGGCGACGTCGAGCATCGCCTCGAGACCGAAGGCGGTCGCGGCCATGAAGCTGAGCTTGTGGGCGACGGCCTCGTGCTTGCCGACCGGCTGGCCCCACTGGACTCGCTCGGAGGCGAACTCGCGAGCGATCTTGGTCGACCACTTGGACGCGCCCACGCAGATCGCCGGCAGCGCCAGCCGCCCCGTGTTCAGCGTGGTCAGGGCGATCTTCAGGCCCTGGCCCTCCTTGCCGATCAGGTTCTCCGCCGGGACCTCGACATCCTCGAGCAGCGTCACCGAGTTCTCGATGCCGCGCAGGCCCATGAACTCGTTGCGGTGCTCGACCGTAATGCCCTTTGTCTCGTAGTCGAGGACGAAGGCGCTGATCCCGCCGCGGTGGCCGTCTGACTTCGGGACCTTGGCCATGACGACGACGATGTCGGCGATGGCGCCGTTTGTCGCCCAGAGCTTCCGCCCGTTCAGCCGGTAGGCCTTACCGTCGTCCGCCGGGGTCGCCGTGGCGCCCATCCGCGCGGGGTCCGATCCGACGTCGGGCTCGGTAAGGAGGAAGGCCGAGATCTTGTCCTTTGCGACGAGTGGCAGCCACTTCTCCTTCTGCTCGTCGGAACCGAAGCTGACGAGAGGCTCGGCGACGCCGATCGACTGATGAGCCGAGAGGAGCGTCGAGATGGCCGAGTGATAGGAGCCGACGAGGGTCAGGACGCGGTTGTAATAGACCTGCGAGAGGCCGAGGCCGCCGTAGCGCTTCGGGACCTTCATGCCGAGGGCGCCCATCTTCTTCAGGCCGTCGATCACCGACTCCGGAATCTTCGCGTCGGCCTCGATCTGCAGGGGATCGACCTCGGACAAGAGGAACTCGCGCATCTCGGCGAGGAATGCCTCACCCTCTGAGATGGCATCCGGGTCGAGCGGCGGTTGCGGGTGGATCAGATCGAGGCGGAAGTCGCCCATGAAGAGCTGCTTTCCGAAGCTCGGAAGCTCCCAGCCATCCTCGCGCGCGTCCTCGGCGACCTGGCGTGCTTCCTTCTCGGATACCTGTGCTTCGGGGGGTGTCATGTCAGCTCCAGTTCAGCTTGTGCGTTGCGGATTACCCGGTTCTCGCCCTGCGCGGCCTCAGTGTCCACCACTACCCGGTCCCCGTCCACCGAAGCAACCGTCCCGGTGACGACGATCTCCTGCTCCGGCGCGCCCATGCCTCGAAACTGCACGGAGAGGCGCTTCAGGGCGCGCGGATCGCTGTTGGCGATTCCTGCATTCGCCCGGGCTACGAGGGCCATCATGTAGAGGCCGTGGAGGATGTTGCCCGGCAGCCCGACTGCCTTGGCGAACTCGGGGTCGATGTGGATCGGGTTGAAGTCCCCGGAGGCTCCGGCGTAGCGGTGAGGGAGGTACTTGTCGGGCGTCACTCGCAGCTCGGGGATCGCGTCGCCCTGGTTCAGATCGGCCATCAGACACCCCTCACGATGTTGGTCCAGGTGCCGGTGACGACCCTGGCGCCATCCTGGTTCACGGAGCTCGACTCGAAGACATAGAAGCCCTTGCCCTCGCGCTCGTAGATCTCGAGGCAGCGCGGCGTCGTCGTGATCTCGTCGCCGGAGCAGACCGGCTCACCCCACACGAACTGCTGGCTACCGTGGACCATCGCGGCGAAGTTCATCCCCACGTCAGGATCCAGAATCGCCGGCCCCATCGCGGGTGCCGAGTAGACGACGCAGAACATCGGCGGAGCGACGACATCTCGGAAGCCGGCAGCAAGCGCTGCCTCGCGGCCGAAGTGCACCGGGTTCTCCGCACCAACGGCGTAGGCGAACTCCTTGATCTTCTCGCGACCGACCTGGTAGGTCGCCGCCGGCCACTGCTTGCCGACGGCGTCTGTCTTCAGGGGCATGGGATGAACCCTAGAGAACAGGGGTCAGCAGGAGCACATGGCCCCGGTGATACCTTCCGCCCCATGCTGACTACAACGATGAACGACCTGCCCGGCTACGAAATCGAAGAGGTTTTTGGGGAGGTGTTCGGGCTCACCGTGCGGTCGCGCAACGTCGGTTCGCAGATCGGCGCCTCGCTGAAGGGCCTCGTCGGCGGCGAGCTGAAGGGGATGACGAAGATGCTCGCCGAGGGCCGCGCGCACGCGCAACAGCGGCTCGAGGAGGAGGCGGAGGCGAAGGGCGCCAACGCGATCGTCGCCTTCCGCTTCGATACCTCCGAGCTGGGCACCACCTGGACCGAGATCTGTGCCTACGGCACGGCGGTCCGGGCCAAGAAGAGGGTCTGAGACCGAGCCCCGGCCGGGGCAGCCAACTTCCATAAGGTCTGGCTGGGATCGTGGAGCGATGGCTCACGCCGATTTCCGCGCCCGGATGGCGATCCTCTGCGTGGTCGTGGTCGTGGTCGTGGGCGTGCTCGCGATCGCCGGTTGTGGGAGCGATTCGTTAGGATCCCCGACCGGAGCGAGCGCTGGAGCCCCCGCCGGCTCATTCGGGCCCGCGCCGGCCATGGACGATGGGCCGCTCGACCCCGAGGTCGCTCGGGCCGTCGACTCCCTGATGAGCGAGGCGGCGCAGGGCACGATCGACCGCGACGCGCTCGGGGTGGTCGCGGATTCCGGCGATCCTCGCCTGGCCTGGTTCGTCTCCGACCTGCTCCGCTTCACCCAGGGCGGCGGTGACGAGGCTGCGCTCGTCTCGGCCTTCACCGCGCTGACGGGAACCGACGTCAGCGCCGAGCCGGACTTCGCCGGGGACGCGTGGGTGAGCGTCACCGATCATCTGATCGCCTGGGACCTGCCGGCCCCGCCCGGGTATCGGGCCGACAAGGCAATCCTCTTCGAGGCGGTCGAGCCGGGATGGGCCCCGTTCTTCGCCGACACCGACTCCGCGATCGACTGGCGTCTGGTGAGCTGGGGCGGGGTGCTGATCGACGACCGCTCCGAGGGCGATCCCAACCCCTGTCCTGGCGGGTGCATCCCCGCTCTGGATGATCCCGCGCTCACCAGTGCCGCCGAGGGTGACTGGTACCCCGACGGCAGGGTCGTGTTCGGCGTCAGGGTCGACGGCGAGACGGTCGCCTTCCCGAAGAACATCATGGAGGTCCAGGAGATGGTCAACGTGACGATCGGTGGGCGCCGGCTCGGGATCCCCTACTGCACGCTCTGCGGCTCCGCCCAGGCTTACTTCCTCGATCGCACGCCCGACGTTCTCCCCCGGCCGGTGCTGCGAACTTCCGGCCTGCTCTCGCGCTCCAACAAGGTGATGTACGACCTGTCGACCGACTCGGTCTTCGACACTTTCACCGGCGAGGCGCTCTCGGGGCCGCTCCAGGATGCCGGCGTCACGCTTCCCCAGACCAGTGTCGTCGCCAGCACCTGGGGCGCCTGGAAGCGCGCCCATCCCGCCACCAAGATCGTCGCCGAGGATGGTGGGATCGGCCGCTCCTATCCGCTCGACCCGCTCGGCGGCCGAGACGACAACGGACCGATCTTCCCTGTTGGTGACGTCGACCCGCGGCTGCCCGTGCAAGCGAACGTGATCGGCGCCACCCTTCCTGGCGGACCTGCCGTGGCCTTTCCCGTCGATCAGGCGCGACAGGCGCTGGAGGACGGCGCCTCGGTCCGCGCCGGTGGCGTCGAGCTCTTCGACGACGGTGACGGGCTGCGCGCCCGCGCCGCGAACGGCAAGTCCATCCCATCCCACCAGGCGTTCTGGTTCGCCTGAAGCCAGTTCCACCCCGGCACGATCCTCTGGGCCCGAGATCCGGGATCCGGCTGAGGACCAGACTCGGCGGGAGACCTCAGGCCAGGCCGGGCTCGTCGCGCTCGGCCCGGGCCGCACCGATCGCCGCCTTGCGATCCGCGTAAGCGTGCAGGCGGACGACGAGGCCGCCGCGCAGCTCCCACATGTAGGTGACGGTGACCTCGCGCTCGGCATCCGGGTCATCCCCGCCCGCACCGCCCCGGGCTCGCTGGCGGACCATCGCCACCACGTGGTTCGGGCCGACCGGCTCGATCATGGCCACCCAGAGGGACTCGCGCTCCCAGGCGGCGCTCCAGCGCTCGAACCAGCGCAGATAGCCCGGGATCCCATGGAACTCGCCGGCGCCGGCAAGGCCCTTCTGAGTCATCACGTCGACCTCGGGGTCGAGGGTGTCGGTCAGAGCGCGGGGGTCCTCGTTCGCGAGCCGCCCGAACAACGCCTGCACGATGTCGACGTTCCGCCGTCCCCCTCCGCCGCGACCGGCGAGCCCGCTCATCTCAGGAGTCCAGCTCGAGGACGGCCAGGAACGCCTCCTGGGGAACCTCAACGCGTCCGACCTGCTTCATCCGCTTCTTGCCTTCCTTCTGCTTCTTGAGCAATTTCTGCTTGCGGGTGACGTCGCCACCGTAGAGCTTGGCCGTCACGTCCTTGCGCAGCGCCTTGACGGTCTCTCGGGCCAGGACGCGAGAGCCGACGGCCGACTGGACGGGGATGTCGAAGAGCTGACGTGGAATCGTCTTGCGCAGGCGCGAGACGAGAGTCTTACCCCGCTCGTAGGCGAAGTCCCGGTGGACGATGATCGACAGCGCGTCGACCTGGTCCCCGGCCAGCAGGACGTCAAGCTTCACCAGATCCCCCGGCATGTTCTCGATCGGTTCGTAATCGAGCGACGCGTAGCCCTTGGTCGAGGACTTGAGGACGTCGAAGAAGTCGAGCACGATCTCGCCGAGCGGCAGATCGTAGCGGAGTTGAACGCGCTGCGGGCTCAGGTAGTGGAGGTCGATGTGGGTGCCGCGGCGGGCCTGGCAGAGCTCCATGACAGCGCCCACGTCCTCGGTCGGAGTGATCACCGTGGCGCGGATGTATGGCTCGAGGATCGCCTCGATCAGGCCCGGGTCGGGCATCTCCGTCGGGTTGTGGACGTCGAGCACCTCGCCGTCGGCTGCCAGGTGGACCTCGTAGCGGACGTTCGGCGTGGTCGCCAGAAGGTCGAGGTCGTACTCGCGCTCGAGGCGCTCGCGGACGATCTCCATGTGCAGCAGGCCAAGGAAGCCGCAGCGGAAGCCGAAGCCGAGCGCATCCGAGGTCTCCGGCTCGAACGAGAGCGCCGCGTCGTTCAGCGTCAGCTTCTCGAGCGCGTCGCGCAGGTCCGAGTAGCGGTCGGTGTCGATCGGGAAGAGGCCGCAGAACACCATCGGCCGCACCTCCCGGTAGCCCTCGAGCGCCTCTGTGGTCGGCCGCTCGCGGGTCGTGAGCGTGTCACCCACCCGCAGCATCGAGACGTCCGTGACGCCGGTGATCACGTAGCCGACCTCGCCGGCATCCATGCCCGCCACCGGGGTCATCTGGGGCCGGAAGAACCCGATGTCGTCGATGTCCGACTCGGTCGCGACCCGCATCGCGGTGATCCGGTCGTGCTTTCGGAACTTGCCGTCGACCATCCGCACGTAGGCGACGACCCCGCGGTACTGGTCGAACTCTGAGTCGAAGATGAGGGCTCGCGCCGGCGCGTCTATCCGGCCCCCGGGCGGTGGGATCCGCTCGACGATCGATTCGAGGACCTCGACGACGCCCTCCCCGGTTTTCGCGGAGATGCGCATGATCTCGGACGGATCCCCGCCAATCAGGTCGGCGATCTCGCCGGCCACCCGATCGGGCTCGGCACCGGGGAGGTCGACCTTGTTCATGACCGGGATCAGCTCCAGACCCGCCTCGATCGCGAGGTCGGTGTTGGCCACGGTCTGGGCCTCGACTCCCTGAGCGGCATCGACGACGAGCAGGGCGCCCTCGCACGCCGCGAGGCTCCTCGACACCTCGTAGGAGAAGTCGACATGGCCCGGCGTGTCGATCAGGTGCAGGTGGTAGGTCTCACCGTCCGCCGCGGTGTACTCCACGCGGACGGCCTGGGCCTTGATCGTGATCCCGCGCTCGCGCTCCAGGTCCATCGAATCGAGCACCTGCGCGCGCATCTTGTTCGGGGCGACGGCCCCGGTGATCTCGAGGATGCGGTCGGCGAGGGTCGACTTGCCGTGGTCGATGTGGGCGATGATCGAGAAGTTGCGAATGCGGTCCATTGGAACCGCTGAGTATGGCGGTGCGGATCAGCGGTGGGGCCTGACTCAGGGGGGTTCCGCGCCTGCCGCCGGGGCCGCTAGGAGGGACACCGCCCGGGGTCAAGCGGCCCGTCCAGGCGAAAGACGACGGTCGGCGCGCGGCGCAGGACGACGCTCGCCGCCGGCTGGGCGGCGGTCCAGGTGACTTCGGGCGGGAACGGGGTCTTGCCGGTGATGCGGTCCCGGCTGGCGACGACGTAGTCGTAGTCACCGGCGCTGAGGGCGTCAATCCAGGCTCGGCAGTCCTTCGGGGCCACGAAACCTCCGTGGGGCTGCTCCACTCCCACGAACTGGACGTGGTTCGACAGGTCCCGGCCGAGCAGCGGGTAGGACCGCGTCGTGCTCGTCGCGATCCTCTTGCCGGAGATCGGCTGGGCCCACTTGAACGCGGCGTCGAGCCCGGCGATCGTGAACTGGGGATCGGCGTAGCGATTCTCGAGATAGGTGCTCTGAACCCGGTAGCCGCCGGCGAGGACGAGCAGGGCGAGGACGGCCGCGGCACCGAGGCCGGCGCGAGTGGAGATGCGCGGGCGCCCGGGCCACGTCGCCGCGAGGACGGCGGTGG
>JBBSQE010000157.1:0-7343 GCA_038258095.1 Solirubrobacterales bacterium
CAGCGGTGTCTGGGAGATCGGCGCCGGCGCCCCCCGCTCCGCAGGCGAGCGCCCGAGCGAGGTCACCCAGCTGTTGAACGCGGACCTCCGCCGCCGCGCCGCGAATGCATTCGCCTGAGAGCCGATCGGCGACTTACGCCCAGCAGGTGGGCATAACTCGACACATCGGATGGGACCCGCTCTATTGCGAGCGGGGTCCGAGCAGCGGCGCGAGCTGACGCGACTGCGCAAGCAACTCGCCCTGCGCCGACCAGAGCTCTCCGTCCTCCTCGAAGAAGCCGCCGCGGGCCAGCGCCGAGTGGAAGTCGGCGAGGTACCAGTCCTCCGCTCTCGCGCCGGGAGGAGGGAACGACGCCCGGAAGTGGACGGTGAGATCCAGGGTCGGGGCCGGGATCGGTCCGTCCTGCATCACGAACGGGACCGGTAACCAGGCGTCCATGATCGCGACGACCAGCGGGGCGTCGAGCATGCGCGACTCGCGGGCGCGGATCCACACGCCGGAGCGCGGCACATCGCCACCGCTGAAGGTGGCCTCGCCGATGGCGGGCGCGACCCGGTAGTTGGCGAACATGGGCGGTAGGCCGGGCTGATCGTTCGGTATCGCGGGCAGGGTCTCCGGCGGCTGGACCTCCGGCATCTCAAGTTCCGTATAGGACGGGCCCTCCCAGGCATCGGACAGTGCCGCAAGCGCAAGCGCCTTGGTGGAACCTTCCTGCACGAGCCGGGCGGAGACGAAGCTCGCTGAGCGCCCGGCCCGCTCGACCGTGACCTCAACAACGGCTGGGCCTTCGACCGGGGGCAGCGGGAAGTGGACCGTCAGGTACCGCGGCGACCGATCCGGGGCTTCAGCCAGGATGGCCCGCATCAACAGCGCACCTACGTAGCCTCCGTTGGGACCGCGAGCGATCCACCAGTCCTTGCTGATCTCGACCCCGTAGCGGCCGTCCCCCAGAGGGTGGGCGGCGATATCGCGGTCGAATGCGTGCAGGTCCTCGGGCGGCACCCCGTCTCCTCAGGCCCGGTCCGGCTCGCCGGCGGCCGGGGGCGGTGATTCACCCTCGCTGAACCCGATCCGGTCGTGCAACCTGCGCAGCGGCGCCGGCGCCCACCAGTTCCACTTGCCGAGGAGCTCCATCAGCGATGGGACGAGGAGTGCTCTGATGATGCTCGCGTCGATCAGCACAGCGAGCGCCGTCCCGATCCCGTTCTGCTTGATGAAGATGATCTTTGAGGTCGCGAAGGCGCCGATCGCGATTGCGAACAGGAGCGCTGCCGCGGTGACGATCCGGCCGGTGCGCTCGAGGCCGATGGCGACTGCATCGGAGTCCGAAGCGCCATGGTCGCGAGCCTCCTTGATCCGCGACAACAGGAAGACGGCGTAGTCGGTCGACAGGCCGAATGCGACTGCGAAGAGCAGGATCGGCATCGTCTGCTCGATCGCATCCTGGCTGGCGTAGGAGAGCAGGCCCTGGAAGCGGCCGTCCTGGAAGATCAGGACCAGCAGCCCGAACACGGCGCTCAGGTTCAGCACGTTCATCAGCAGCGACTTGACGGGCAAGACCACCGAGCCCGTCATCAGGAAGAGGACGAAGAGGGTGGCCGCGACCACGATCGCGAGCGCGACCGGCATGTGGCTCTTGAGGCTCGCCTGAAGGTCGAGGAACGATGCCGTTTCGCCGGCGACGAGCACGTCGGCCCCGCTTGGGGGTGGGAGGGCGCGAATCCGCTGCACGGTTTGGCGACTCGCCTCGGAGATGTACGGCGCGGTGGAAATCGCGTTCAGGACCGCGACATCACCGGCCAGCCTGATCGGTGGCTGGACCTCGGCGACGCCGCGCGCGCCAGTCAGCTCCTTCCGCACCTGCGCTGTTGCAGCCGGTCCGCCACCGTCGACCACGACCCGGATCGGCGTGTCGCGGTAGGGCGGGAAATCGGCGCGGAGCACATCATCGACCTGACGAGCGCTGAGGTTGCCGGGGAGGATCTGGGCGTCCGCGGTGGTGAACCTGATGCCCAGGACAGGCAGCCCGAGGATGATCAGGAACAGGGCACTGAGCGTGGCGATCGGCAGTGGGCGTCGCTGCACGAAACGCGAGAGGCGGTACCAAAAGCCCTCTTCGGTCGAGCGGGCGTCGACCTCGGCGCGGCGGCGGAGAATGGCGGGGGAGAGTGAGTTGACCCGGGTGCCGAGAAGCGTCAGGACCGCCGGCAGAACCGTCAGGGCCACCAGTGCGGCCAGCAGGGCGACGATCGAGCCGCCGAGACCCATCGAGTAGAGAAAGCGTTGCGGGAAGATCAGGAGTGAGGCGATCGACACTGCGACGGTCAGCGAGGAGAAGAGAACCGTCCGTCCGGCAGTGGAGAGGGTGCGCTGCATCGCCGGGAGCCCGGGGCCGTCCTTTGCGATCTCCTCGCGGTAGCGCGAGACGATGAAGAGGCTGTAGTCGATCGCGAGGCCGAGGCCGATCCCTGTCGTGAGGTTGAGCGCGAAGATCGACACCGACCCGATCTCCGAGGCGATCCGCAGCGCCAGGAAGGTGCCGACGATCGCGAGGGCGCCGATCATCAGCGGCAGCGCTGCTGCGACCAGGCTGCGGAAGAACAGGAACGAGAGCAGGAAGAGGAGGGGGAAGGCGAGCATCTCCGCCATCCGCAGATCGGCCTCGACCTGGTGGTTGATCTGTTCGCTTGCGAGGGCATTGCCACCGACGGTGACGCCGGGCTCGCCGGAGAGGCTGTCCTCGACCGCGATCGCCGCGTCCTGGCGGGCCGGATCCTCGTGTGATGCGAGCGCTACTGCAAGGTAGGTCGCCTGCCCGTCGCGGGAGACGAAATCGCGCGACCTCGTGTCGGCGAAGCCGCTGACGGACGCGACGTCACTGCGCCTGCGGAGCCGGGCCTCGATCCGTTCAACCTTGCCGCGGCCGGCCGGAGTCCGGATCGCAACGTCCTCGATCAAAACGATTAGCTCCGTCTCGTCATACCCTGCGGCCCCCGCGATCCCGTCTGCTCTGACGCTGTCGGTCCCAGGGTCGTCGGCTCCGTAGGGGTCGAGGCGGTTGGCGACGGATCCGCCGAAAGCGCCGGCGACACAGAAGAAGACGATCGCGAACACGCCGACGCGGCGGGCGTGGCCATCGGCGAGACGCGCGAGGGCATCGAACATCAGGTGCCAACCCCCTCGGTGGCGAGGACCTGGCGCTCCATGCGCCCACACCAGTCGACGAAGAACTCACCGAACTCGATCCCCCCGCGCAGGACCATCAGCGTGAAGCCCCCCGCGGCCTCCGCCTTCGGCTCGATCTCCCGCAGCTCCTCGATCTTCTCCTCGTGATGAGCCCGCATCGCTCGCAGTGTGGTGAGCGACTCCTCGGGCGGAAGGGCGCCCGCGAAGAACAGCTTCAGGAGCCCCTCGTCGCGGAGCTCGAAGGTCTCGGGCGGCTGCGTCAGCCACGCCTGCAGCTCGGCCAGCCCGGCATCGGTGATCGAGTAGACCGTGCGCTTTCGGCCACCGGTCGGCTCGTCGACTCCCTCGACGAGTCCGGCCTCGGAGAGCTTGCGAAGCTCCGGATAGATCTGCCCGTAGCTTGCGGCCCAGAAGAACCGTGTCGTCTCGTCGACGACGGCCTTGATCTCATAGCCCGACCGGGGGTTGACGCGGACAAGTCCGAGGACGACGTAGGCGGTTGTGCTCAGATCCATGCCCTAGATATATCAGCGTGATATATCAGAGGCGGGTGAGGTGGATCACGGTTCGACTGATCCGCACGGGCTCCGGCCGCGATAGGAAGGTGCGATGGGCGCACTTCGTTACCGGATCCTCGACGCAGCGCTGGCTCGCGACCTTCTGCCTGACCCGGTCCTGCGAGCGGGCTCGGTCTGGGGCGCCTTCGCGCGAGAACGGCGTGGAGCGCGCGGTGGGGCCGAGGCGCGGGAGGCCCGGCTCGATGAGCTACTCGAGCGCATGAGCACCGGCCCGATCGCCGAGATTCCCGAGAAGGCGAACGAGCAGCACTACGAGTTGCCCGCCGAGTTCCTCGAGCTCATCCTTGGGCCGCGAATGAAGTACTCGGGCTGCGTCTGGGACGGTGGGGCCCGAAACCTCGCGGCCGCGGAGGACGCGATGCTGGCGCTCACCTGTGAGCGTGCGGGAATCGAGGATGGGCAGCGCGTGCTCGACCTCGGCTGTGGCTGGGGATCGCTGTCGCTGTGGATGGCCGAGCGCTATCCGGAGGCCGAAATCGTCGGTGTCTCCAACTCGCAGGGTCAGCGCCGCCACATCGAGGCGCGAGCACAGGACCTCGGACTGACCAACCTGTCGATCCACACGGCTGACATCAACGACTTCATGCCTCCCGGCTCTTTCGACCGGGTCGTGTCGATCGAGATGTTCGAGCACATGCGCAACTGGAACGAGCTCCTGCGCCGGATCTCGACCTGGCTGCGCCCGGGCGGGAAGGCGTTCGTCCACGTCTTCAGCCACCGCGACGACCCCTACCTCTTCGAGTCGAGCTGGGCGGCGGACCGGTTCTTCACCGCCGGCCTGATGCCGTCACACGAGTTGATGCTTCGCTTCCCCGAGCACATGCGCGTCGCCGAGCGTTGGGTCGTATCGGGCGACAACTACGCCGAAACTCTCAAGGCTTGGCTCGCGAACCTCGACGAGCGCCGAGACGAGGCGCTCGCGATCCTGCGGCGCAGCGGCCGCACCGAGCGGGAGGCACTGACGCTCCTCGGCGGGTGGCGCCTCTTCCTGATCTCGACCGACGAGATCTGGGGCTACAGGGGCGGGGGCCGGTGGCTGGTCAGCCACTACCTGCTGGAGCCGACGGCCGTCCCGAAGCCGGAGTCGTCCCGGCCGGCCGAGAGGGCGGGTGCGCGGCTCACCGAGGGGGCGCTGGTCACGAGCGGCGCGGCGGCAGCGGAAAGAAGCCCGAAGTCCGCTTGATGTACTCGGCGTAGCCGGGGCGGCGGTCGCCGATGTCCTTCTCCAGAAGGCCGGCGCCGCTGACGCGGATCAGTAGGACCGACATGACGATCGGGCCGATCACCGTCCACCAGGTGCCCCCGGTGGCGAGGGCGACGAGCCAGATGCCCCACCAGACCATGAAGTCCCCGAAGTAGTTCGGATGCCGGGTGTAGCGCCAGAGTCCGCGGTCCATCACCTGGCCCTTGTTCGACTCGTCGGCCTTGAAGGCCGATAGCTGCGTGTCCCCGATCGTCTCGAACGCGAGGCCGATGAGGAAGGCGACGATGCCGGGGATCACCGCGGCCGTGATGTCGGCATCCCGAGTCGCGGCGAACTGGATCGGCAGGGACACGACCAGCACGAGGAGGCCCTGGGTCGCGAACACCATCCGCAGCGACCAGAGTGGAAAGCCGGTGCCCTTCCGCTCGCGCATCACGGCGTAGCGGCGGTCCTCCTCGGGCTCGCGGCGCTTGCGCCTCGTCAGGTGGATGCCGAGGCGCAGGCCCCAGACTGCGGTGATCGCGAAGAGCAGCCAGCGAATCTGCGCATCGGCATCGCCGGCGAGCGCGCAGACGAGCGCGACCAGGGCGAATGCGGGCCCCCAGATCAGGTCGACGATAGACACGTCCTCGCGCCGCAGGCTCTCCAGCCAGGTGGTGAGCATGAGGACCGCGACGGCGAGCCCGGCGAAGAGCGTCGGTTTCACCTCTCAAGGGTACGCATCCGATTTCGCGGGAGATGCGTAGTTTGCGCATATGGCCAAACCAGACGTAGGCGACGAAGCTCCGGATTTCACCCTCGAGGGCACCGGGGGGACATTCACTCTCTCCGAGCACAGGGGAGAGCGTGTGGTCCTCCTCTTCTACCCGGGGGACGACACGACGGTGTGCACGAAACAGTTCTGTGCATACCGCGACGCACAGGAGCAGATGGAGGGGCTCGGCGCCACCTTCGTCGGCATCTCGGTCCAGCCGATGGACTCAAAGGAGGCGTTCGTCTCCAAGTACGGCCTGACGACGCCGCTGCTAGCCGACCCCGACCACGAGGTCGCCGACGCTTACGGCGTCTATGCGAAGCGGCTGAAGATGGCCAAGCGCACCGTCTTCATCATCGACCCCGAGGGCAAGATCGCCCACAAGCACGGCAACACGCTCTCCCTCTCCTACGACGGGGTCGACGACATCAAGGACGCGCTCGCGCAGGTTCCGGCCTCCACCTAGTACCCCGGTCCCGTCCCCGATTGAAACCGATCGCAGTACGCGACGTCCCGGGGCAGGCACCCTCACCGCGGATCTGAGTCAAGCCGCGCTGTGCATCTGCTGCTGAGTGGGGTTGCATTTGGGCGGATTCGTCCCGGCGGAGCGACCGATCCCCGCAAAGGCACGCCGGCGGTGCACTTGCCGGGATTCGTTTCGGATCGCGGCGCGAGTCCGCGCAAGTGCACCGGGGGGTCGTTCGCAGGATCACGCTCGGTGCACGCAGGCTCGAGGCGGGCGTTCGCGGGATCGAGCCTGGGAGGCGGCCGGCCCGCGTCGCTCGAGGCTCGGGCCCATCCCCCTATCCTCCGCACGATGAGCACCGCTCCCGACATGGTCGTGATGAAGTTCGGCGGCACCTCCGTGACCGGGCCGGAGGAGATCAAACGGGCCGCACGCCGGATCGTCGCCGCGCGCGATGCCGGCAGCCAGGTCATCGCCGTGCTCTCGGCCCGCGGGAAGACAACGGATGACCTGGTCCGCCAGGCATACGAGATCTCCGACCGGCCGGTCGCCCGCGAGATGGACATGCTTCTCTCGACCGGCGAGCGCCAGTCGTGCGCGCTCTGCGCGATGGTCATCGCCGACCTCGGCCACGAGGCGATCTCGCTGACCGGCTCGCAGGCCGGGATCGTCACCGACTCCTCCCATACCAAGGCGCGCATCCTCGACGTCCGGGCCGACCGGATCCGCGAGGCGCTTGACCAGGACCGGATCGTCCTAGTGGCGGGGTTCCAGGGAGTGTCCGGCGACAGCCGGGACGTGACGACGCTCGGCCGCGGCGGCTCTGACACCACGGCGGTGGCCCTAGCGGCTGCCCTGGGGGCCGACGTCTGCGAGATCTACACGGACGTGCGCGGCGTCTACAGCGCCGATCCCCGCCTCGTCCCCGACGCCCGCAAGCTCCCCGTCGTCTCTTATGAGGAAATGCTGGAGATGTCGGCCTCGGGCGCGAAGGTGCTGCAACTGCGCTCCGTCGAGTACGCGCGAAACCACGGCGTCCGCATCCACTGCCGCGCGAGCTTTGAGGACAGCCCCGGTACCCTCGTCATCTCCGAAGAGGAGACCATGGAACAGCCACTCGTAACCGCAGTCACCCACTCCAACGGCGAGGCCCG
>JBBSQE010000158.1:0-7329 GCA_038258095.1 Solirubrobacterales bacterium
CAAGGAGGTGCTCGACAGGTTCGGGTTCACTCCGGAGAAGGTCGTCGAGGCCGGCCGCGAGCTACTGGAGGAACAAGACCATGAGTAACGACAGGACGCAGGCGCTTCACGATCTGGGCCAGAGCCTCTGGGTGGACAACATCACCCGCGCGATGCTTCGCGACGGCGTTCTCCAGAGCTACATCGACGACTTCGCGCTGACCGGCCTCACCTCGAACCCGACGATCTTCGACAAGGCGATCTCGGGCGGCGACGACTACGACGAGCAGATCTCCGAGTCCCGCGGGGAATCGACGGAGGAAATCTTCTTCGAGGTGGCGATCACCGACCTCACCGACGCGGCCGAGCTCTTCGCAGGCGCGCACGAGCGCACCGATGGAGTCGACGGGTTCGTGTCGCTCGAGGTCTCACCGCTATTGGCCGACGACGCTGATACGACGATCGAACAGGCCGCCAAGCTGCACGCTCAGGCCGGCCGCGACAACGTCTTCATCAAGATTCCCGGCACCCCGAACGGGCTGCGCGCGATCGAGGAGACGATCTACGCGGGCATCCCGGTCAACGTGACGCTGCTCTTCAGTGGCCAGCAGTATCTCGCCGCCGCCGACGCCTACCTGAAGGGCATCGAACGCCGGGTCGCCGAGGGCCTGAACCCCGACGTGGCCTCGGTGGCCTCGCTCTTCATGAGCCGCTGGGACGCCGCCGTCATCGATGAGACGCCGGACGAGCTCCGCGGCACGCTCGGCATCGCGGTCGGGAAGGCCGCCTACCGCGATTACCGGGAGCTGCTCGCGACCGACCGCATGCTGCGGCTCCAGAACGAGGGAGCGAGGCCGCAGCGCTTGCTCTGGGCGAGCACCGGCACGAAGGATGACACGCTCTCGGACGTCCTCTACGTGGAGAAGCTCGCGTCGCCGTTCACGGTCAACACGATGCCCGAGAACACCCTCAGGGCCTTCGCCGAACACGGCGATGCCGGCGATCCGCTCCCGGTCGACGGCGGCGACGCCGGCGAGGTCCTGCAGGCACACAGCGATGCCGGGATGGACCCATCGGAGCTCGCCGAGCGGCTGCAGTCGGAGGGCAAGGAGTCCTTCAACAAGTCCTGGGAGGAGCTGATGAAGTCGATCTCCGAGCAGCGCGAAAAGGTGGGCGCAGCTTGAGCTTGAGCGCCGATCTGACCGACGGCGCGGCCTGGAAGGCCCTCGAGGCCCACCGGGCCGACGTCGGGGAGCGCCACCTGCGAGATCTCTTCACCGAGAATCCCGGGCGTGCGGATTCGATGTCGCTCGAGGTGGCGGGACTGTTCCTCGACTACTCGAAGAACCGCGCGACGCCGGAGACTCTCGGGTTGCTGGTGGATCTCGCCGCCGAGCGTGGGGTGGAGGCCCGCCGCGATGCGATGTTCGCTGGGGAGCGGATCAACGTCTCCGAGAACCGGTCGGTTCTCCACGTCGCGCTGCGGATGCCCCGGGAGCGCTCGCTGATCGTCGAGGGCACCGATGTCGTCAAGCAGGTCCACGAGACGCTTGACCGGATGGCGGCGTTCGCCGAGCGCATCCGCTCCGGGGAGTGGAAGGGGCACATGGGCAAACCGATCCGCAACGTCGTCAACATCGGCATCGGCGGCTCCGATCTCGGGCCCGTGATGGCCTTCGAGGCCCTGAAGCACTACAGCCGCCGCGACATGAACTTCCGGTTCGTCTCGAACGTCGATGGGACGGACTTCGCCGAGAAGACGCGCGATCTCGAGCCAGACGAGACGCTCTTCGTCGTTTCCTCGAAGACCTTCACGACCCTCGAGACGATGACCAACGCCCACACCGCCCGCGAGTGGTCGCTGGCCGGGCTCGGCGGGGACGAGTCGGCTGTCGCGAAGCACTTCGTCGCCGTGTCGACCAACGCCGACGAGGTCTCGAAGTTCGGCATCGACACCGACAACATGTTCGGCTTCTGGGAGTGGGTCGGCGGGCGTTACTCGATGGACTCCGCGATCGGCCTGTCGACGATGCTGGCGGTCGGGCCCGAGGCATTCGGCGAGATGCTGGCCGGCTTCCACGCGGTCGACGAGCACTTCGCCGAGGCGCCGCTCGGCGAGAACCTGCCCGCGATCATGGGCATGCTGGCCGTCTGGTACGCGGACTTCTTCGGCTCGCAGACGGTCGCCGTCCTCCCGTATGACCAGTACCTGCACCGTTTCCCGGCCTATCTGCAGCAGCTGACCATGGAGTCGAACGGCAAGCACGTCACGCTCGACGGCACCCGGGTCGATTACCAGACCGGCGCGATCTTCTGGGGCGAGCCGGGGACCAACGGCCAGCACTCCTTCTACCAGCTGATCCACCAGGGGACGGAGCTGATCCCGTGCGACTTCATCGCCTTCATGCAGACGCTGAATCCGCTCGGCGATCACCACGATTTCCTGGTCTCGAACGTCTTCGCGCAGACCGAGGCCCTCGCCTTCGGCAAGACGCCGGAGCAGGTGCGGGAGGAGGGCACCGCCGAGGAACTCGTGCCGCACCGGGTCTTCGAGGGTAACCGGCCGACCAACACGATCCTCGCCGAGCGCCTCGATCCCCGCACGCTCGGCTCCCTGGTCGCCACCTACGAGCACAGTGTTTTCACGCAGGGCGCGATCTGGGGCATCGACTCCTATGACCAGTGGGGCGTGGAGCTCGGCAAGGCGCTCGCGCAGGCGATCATTCCCGAGCTCCAGGCCGCAGAAGAGCCCGAGCTGACCCACGACCCCTCGACCAACGCGCTGATCCGCCGCTACCGGGCCGCGCGGCGCTCCTGACTGTGGAGGATTCCGGGGACGTCGAGGCGGTCCTGTTCGACATCGATGGAACGCTGATCTCGACCGGCGGGGCCGGCGGCGTCGCCTGGGGCCGCGCCTTCGAGGAGCTCCACGCCGAGTTCGTCGACATCACGGAGGTGACAGAGTCGGGAATGGTCGACACCGAGGTTGGCACCACCGCCCTGAAGAGCGTGCTCGGCCGCGAGCCGACGAAGCGCGAGCTCGGCGCCGCGATGGGCTGCTACCTGAAGCACCTGCCGGAGGCGGTCGCCGATTCCGAGGACTACCGGGTGATGCCGGGCGTCGAGGTGCTGCTCGATCGCCTCGTCGACGAGGGGTTCCTGGTCGGCCTGACGACGGGGAACGTCGAGGCCGCCGCGCATATGAAGCTCGCCCGCGCCCACCTCAATCGCTACTTCAGCTTCGGCGGCTACGGGTCCGACGCCACCGACCGCATCGGCCTGACGAAGTCGGCGGTCAAGCGCGCCGCACTTGTTTCAGGCGGCCTGGTCGAGGTGTCCGAGTGCATCTCGGTCGGCGACACCCCGCGTGATGTATCCGCCGCCCGCGGCGCCGAGATCCGCGTGGTCGCTGTCGCCACGGGCAACTTCGAGCTAGCCGCGCTGGAGGCCGCCGAGCCGGACTGGGCCCTCGAGACGGTCGAGGACGGCTTCCCGATCTGAGCCGCCGTCTTCGCGAGGCCGTATGGCCGTTCTCGATGGGATTCACCCCCTCCCCGGTGGTCAAACCCATACACCTCGTCGCTGCGGCCGCGGTTTCCGGCTACGCCTTGGTGCAGAGGGCCTGGTAGGTCGAGGTGAAGCCCACTTCGAAGCCGTTGCGAGCGGCTCGCAGGTAGAGGCGCCAGACGCGGACACGCTCGTCGCCCGCGAGGCGGATCGCCTCGTCGAGGTTCTCGTCGAGGCGGCGGCTCCAGTGGCGCAGGGTCTCCGCGTAGTCGCCGCCCGTCCTGCGGCTGCCGGCCGTCGTCCCATCCCCGCCGGCCCGCGGGTCGGGGCCGGCGAGCTCCTCGACGTCGTTCGTGACGAAGCCGGCCCGCTCGACGGCCCCGAGGATGCGGGAGAGGTGGAGAGGCTCGGCGTCGGGGAAGACGTAGCGCTCCGAGAACGGCCCGGCATCGGGATCGGTGTGGCGCAGGCGGGCGATGCCGTGGTTCAGCAGCCGCCCGCCCGAGGGCAGCAGTGCCGCCAGGGTCTCGGCGTAAACGTCGATCTGCGCATCGCCCACATGCTCGACCATGCCTATCGAGGCGATCGCGTCGAAGCGCTCGCTGCGGAGATCGCGGTAGTCCATGACCCTGATCTCGATGCGGTCGGCGAGGTCCGCATCGCGCACGCGGCGCTTGGCCGTCTCGGCTTGCGCGGTCGAGAGGGTGATCCCCGTGACCCTCACGCCGTGCTTCCTCGCGGCATGGATCGCGAAGCTGCCCCATCCGCAGCCGACGTCGAGGACACGCTGGCCCTCGCCGAGCCCCAGCTTGGTGCAGACCATCTCGAGCTTCGTCTCCTGGGCTTCCTCAAGCGACTTCGCTCCCTTGGAGAACACGCCGCAGCTGTAGGTCATCGAGTCGTCGAGAAACAGGCCGAAGAACTCCGGCGGAACGTCGTAGTGATGACGGACCGCGCGGGCGTCGCGCTCGCGGCTGTGGCGCTTGCCCTGCGGGACGAGCTCGGAGACCGGGCGCCGGGGAGGCAGGGCCGGGCCGGTGGCGCGGACGGCGGTGAGCATCAGCCGCGCTTGGGCTCGGGCGTCGATCGCCGGCGGCTTCCAGTTCTCGAGGAGGGCGATAACCGCGTCCATGTCATCGACCTCGAGCTCTCCGCTCACGTAGGAGCGACCGAGCCCGAGCTGGCCAGGCGCTCTCAGAGCGTGGGCGAGCGCGCGCGGGGAATGCGCGGTGAACGTCGGGACGGATCCGTCGTCGTCCCCGGCGCCGCCTGAGTTGCCGACAGGGCCGGAGGTCGCGGGCAGCTCCGTGCCGTCCCAGAACCTGACCTGAAACGGACGGTCCGGGATCGAGCGGGCGATCTCGCGGCGCAGCGGCTCGGTCGTGCGGAGGGCCATCAACCCGAAGCTTAGAACCGATCAGGGCAACCCGTCAGGGAGCCGACTCACCGACGTACCAGTCGATCCAGCGCCCACACGTCCGGGCCAACGGAAGTATCTCGTGGGGCCGGTCCGGCGTGGCGACGATGTGCCCCACGAACGAACGTCCGTCGTAGCCCGTCAGCTTCTGGAGTGTGCTCGGATCGGCAACCTTCACCGTGAACTTCACCGGCCCGGGTACCTTCTGCGTGTACTTGCCCGCCGGCCAGTACTGGCCGTCGTTAGCGAGGCTGATCGTGTCCGGGCGCTGGCCGTCGAGCGCCGGCTCGAGGTCGAACGAGAATCCCGGCGCGCTCAGGGTCATCCCGACCGGCGAGAAGTACTGAATCGACAGGTTCCACTTGCCCGCCGGGAGGTTGAGCGTCTGCGACGTCTCGTCGCCGGTGTGGAGGATGTCCCCGTTTGACCAGTCCTCCTTCTGCCCGAGTAGGACCGGGTTCGGGAAGACCGACGCTTTCCCGTTCGTGGCGACGAAGATCCTCGTCTCGGGCGACGCGCAGCCGACCCGGGCCGCAGCCTCGGTGCCCTCCAGCAGCGTCTGGCGGTTCTGTGGCGTCTTGCTGTCCGCCGTCCAGAGGATGTAGGAGTCCGTCTTGGCGACGACCTTGAAGTTCCGCGGCGCCTGGCTGTTCCAGTCTGCCCGTCCCGTCACCAGGTACTTGTGGTGGTTGAGCGTGAAGAACGTGAACGAGTCGAAGTCGATCGGGCTGTAGGCGTCTCCGGTGTCGAACGGCTTCGTCGGGCCCTGCTCGACCTCGGGGTCGGGGAACTCGACGATCGGCACCGCCGTATCGGCGCCCAGCAGCCCGTAGGCGGCGTAGCGGTCCTGCCCGGCATAGAGAGTGTCCTTGCCGTGGGTCTTTGCCCGGAACGCGGAGAGCTCGGCGATGTGGCCCGGGGGCCCGATCGACGTTTCGCGTAAGACCAGGAAGCTCGAGTACGCGAAGCCGGCCACGACCAGCGTCGCAAGTCCCGCCCACGCGATCCGCAGAGGCGCGCGTGCAGGCCGCGGCGTCTGGGCGCCCCTGGTGTCCGCGTCGATCGGCGAGAGCAGAGCCCGGAGGACGAGCAGGGCGATCAGCGGCGACCCGATCATCAGGGCCTTCGCCTGCGAGTACTCGCCGCTCGACAGCAGCGAGATCAGATAGAGGATGGCGCAGGCGCCGACGGCGAGCGGCACTGCGATCTCCCGGCGTCTCAGCCACCAGGTGAGGGACACGAGCACCGCGATGACCCCGATCGCTCCGGCAACGCCGGGGAGCGGAACCCCACCGGCGCCGTCGATCCGGTAGTTCGCCGTCGGCCAGACGCCGAGCGCCTCGAGCGGCGAGACGGAGCCATAGGTATCGCTGCTCGCCACCGCACCGAACCCACTCGCGAACGCATACGGCCCGACGAAGCCGAGGAAGACGACCGCCGCGGAGAGACCGGCGACCCAGGCCAGCGTCCACGGCGTCGCCAGGCGGCGCAGGAGGGCCCGGGGGCGCAGTGCGGCCCGGAACTCGGGCTGCGCCAGGGCCCAGAGGCCGGCGATGCCGATCGGCCACACGAGCCCGGCGAAGCTGTAGGAGAAGAAGATCCCGGCCGAGAGCACGAGGAGCGGTGCCAGTGCCAGGGTTCTCGCCCTTCCCCCGGTGGGGAGCGGGGTGATCGCGGGCAGGGCCAGCGTGGAGGCGAGGACGAAGAGCGCCTCCGCCGTCTCCTTGAAGGCGGCCTGGGCGTAGTAGGAGGCGGCGAGGTAGGTGACCGCGACGAGTACCGCCACCAGCGTGCGGCGGACTGCGCCTAGGGTCCTCAGGGCGGCCAGGCTCGTCAGGGCGGTGAGGAGGGAGATCGACATGACCTCGCCCACGAAGGCCTGTCCGAGCCCGACGCGCGGGAAGGCCGCAACCGCGATCGCAAGGCCGTGGGGCCCGAGCGGGTACCCGTCATCGGGCCGCGGCCCGAAGCCCGATCGCAGCCACTCGCTCCAGGCGAGGTGCAGGCCGAGGTCGTTGTTGAACCCGACGCCGATCAGGCCCCAGCGGCCGGTTACCGCGAACGGAAACGAGAGGGCGACGAGGACGAGAAACGCCACCGGCAGGCCGACCCGGACCACCTCGGCCACCGTGGGGCCGGAGGTGCCGCGGTAGTGCAGGGCCAACCCCGCCACCGAGGCGAAGCCGAGGGCGATGACCAGGACGGTCGCCTCGGTGCCACCCGCGAGGAGCCGCGCTCCCAGCCCGGCGACCGTCATGAGCGCGGCGAATCCGACCGCGGGCTCAAGCCAGGACCAGCCCTCGCGCCCACAAAGCACGAGGATCGCCCTGCCGGCGAGCAGCGAGGTTCCGCAAATCAGTACGACGGAGACATACGTCTGCAGCATTCCGCGTCAAACTACCCAGGAACGACCGATGCTGTGCCCA
>JBBSQE010000159.1:0-7315 GCA_038258095.1 Solirubrobacterales bacterium
CTGGGAACCCATCGTCGATCGTTCGACGAACCCGGTGCCCTCGTCGAGATGGGCGATCATCAGATCGTCGTAGTCGAAGGGGACCAGCCCCCCGAGCAGGACCCAGCTCTTGCCGATGGGCTCACCGACCGGCACCTGACCGAGGCTGTCGATGCCCCCCGGAAGGGTCATCCTGATGATCGGCCGCATCTCGTCGTTGATCCCGGCCGCCGTCGTCACCCGGTCCCAGACGGCCGACCGCGCCGCGGGGAGGTGGGAGCTGACGGTGACGCTCGCAGCGCGCGGCCCGAAGGCACGCAGCCGACCCGGTGGTCCCGTCAGATTTGGCTCCTCGGCGGCGACATTCATCCCGATGGCAACACTAGGCCAGTCCCGAAAAGCGTCCGCACCTCTCTCTACCTTGAGCCGAGTCATGGATCAGCAGGCACTGATCGAGGAAGCCCCTCCACTGCGAGTCCCGTTGCGTGATCTCGCCCCCGGCCAGCAGGTCGACTCCGTCTTCGGTGTGCGTGAGCGCGAGCTGCGCCAGAAGAAGAACGGCGAGGCGTGGCTGCGCCTGGTCCTGTGTGATTCGAGCGGCACCCTCGAGGCGATCTCGTGGTCGGACGCCGAGGCGCTCTACTCCCTGGCCGAGCCGGGCTGCGCCGTGCGGGTCTCCGGCAAGTTCGAGGTCTCCGACCGCTGGGGCTCGAAGATCAAGATGGCCGAGCTGCGCATGGCGCGGGAGGACGAGTACTCCTCAGAGGACCTCACGCCCGGCTCGGACGTGCCATATGACCGCATGGAGGGGGACCTGCGCGCGCTGCTCGCGACCATCCAGGACCCGAGCCTCGGCGAGCTGCTTGACCGCTTCTTCGGCGAGGAGTCCGAGATCTGGGCCCGCTTCCGGGTCGCTCCGGCGGCGAAGTTCTACCACCAGGCATATACGCACGGCCTCCTCGAGCATGCCCTCTCGGTCGCCCAGGCAGTCAGCGCCGCGGCCGCTTTCTTCCCGGGCATCGACCGCGATGTGGCGGTCACCGGCGCCCTTCTGCACGACATCGGCAAGACCGAGGCCTACAACGACGACCCGATGGCGATCGACCTGACCGACCTCGGGCGCCTGCAGGGTGAGATCCCCCTCGGCTACTACAGGGTCCGCCGGGAGATCGAGGAGATCGCGGGCTTCGACCCCGCTCTCTCGGAGGCCGTCCTCCACATCATCCTCAGCCACCACGGTCAGCTGGAGCACGGCTCACCGGTCGTGCCCTGCACCCGCGAGGCGGTTCTCGTCCACATGATGGACAACCTCGGCGGCCGCCTCGGCAGCTTCGACCGCCTCGAGCGCGAGCTTCCCGACGGTGAGCAGTGGTCTCGCTTCGACCGTGGGATCGACGCCTCCGCCTACTTCGGCCGCCGCGACGCGGCTTGAGCTCTCGGTCCGGCCCGGGCCTTCGATCTGCCTACTGGAAGCGGTTTGCGCAGCGCTGAATCCTCCCCACCTTGCCGTTGGCACGCTGGATGCACGCCAGCAGCCGCTTCTGCTTGCGGATCGTCTGCTGCTGGCTGAGGCTCAGGCCGTTTTGTTGGTGCAGGTTCTGCTGCGCCTGGTGGACGGACTGGCGCACCTGCTGGTTTGACTTCCTGATCTGCTGCTGGATCAGGTCGTCGACGTTTCCCTGGCCGGCCCCCTGGTTAAAGCCCCGGCTGACCGAGTCGATCGCCTCGTTCGTCGAGTCGAGGGCGGGCTTGACGATGAAGAATCCGACGGCGGCGATGATCCCGACCGTCACGAGAAGCCGGATGACCCCGCTGGTCACAGCCGCGAACAGGTTTCTCATCACGTCCATGCTTCTCCTTTGCGGAGTGCGGTTAGCCGGTTGTCACGCGCCGAGAGCGTACCCCCGGTGCCGTTCCGGGATGCGTCGGTTCTCCGCCAGATTGGGAGATCGCCCTCGGATGCCGCCCATGGCAGAACTCCTCCAGGTCGTCACGCAACCGCAATTTGCGGGGTCTTCACAAAGGCGCGCGGAAGGCGTGACCTACCCCCGTCTATCCTCAGCCGTCGATGGCCAAGGACACCGAAAAGCTGATCCGCCAGCTCTCGCTGATCTCATTCCTGATGGCTCAGGGACGGCCTGTTTCGGCCCTCGAGATCAAGCGCGAGGTCGAGGGATACAGCGACATGAACGACGATGCGTTCGCGCGGCGCTTCTACGCGGACCGCGCCGAGCTGGAGAGCCTGGGAATCATTCTCGGGGTCGAGAAGCCCGGCGAGGGCTTCTTCGAAGCGGAGCTCTACTCGCTGCCGCCGGAGAACTTCTACCTGCCCGCGATCAAGTTCTCAGATGACGAGCTCGGTGCGCTGCAGACCGCGCTGACCCTCCTCACCGACGGTGGATTCGCCTACGCCGAGCCGTTGCGCCTCGCCCTCCAGCAGGTGGCCTGGGGCCATCCCAACCCGATCACGAGCGCCGAGCGCAGCGCCGTCGATATCGGCATGACCGCTTCCGCCGGAGGGCGTGACCTCTCCCAGCGCCTTTCGAAGATCGAGACCGCGATCTCGCGGCGCAAGACGATCGAGTTCACCTACTACACGATGGAGCGCGACTCGAGCGGCGCCCGGAAGGTCGACCCCTACCACCTCGTCTTCCGCAACGCCCAGTTCTATTTGATCGGCTACGCGCACGAACGGGAGGCGGTTCGGGTGTTTCGGCTCTCGCGGATCCAGGGGAAGGTCGGCTACTCGTCGAAGGCCGAGCACGACTTCACTCCGCCGGAGAACTTCGATCGCCGCGACTATGCCCGCCTCGCCCCCTGGCAGCTCGGGGAGATCAAGGGCTCGGCAAGCATCTTCTTCCGCGACCGGATCTCCTGGCTGATCGAGCGCGATTTCGGCAAGTACGGCACGGTGCGCGCCGCGAAGCGCTCCGACGGGGCCACCGGGAAGGGCGTGGTCTTCGAGACCGAGTATGCCTCCGAGCGCGAGCTGATCGCCTGGGTCCTGCGCTGGCGCCAGCACGCCCGGCTCCTGGAGCCCTCGGACCTGGCAGAGCGAGTGGGCGAGCGCCTGCAGATGGTCCAGGACAGGCACTCGAACGGCTTCGAGCCCGCCGAGACCGTCGAGCGGCCCCTGCGCACGATTGCGAAGCGCTCGCGCTCCGGCAGCCGCGGCGAAGCGGCGATCCGCCCCGAGCGTTTCGCCCGGCTGGTCACGCTCGCCGGGATGCTGATCCAGTCGGCGAAGGAGGAGCAGCGCCTCGAGGTGGCCGATGTCCGCAAGCGCCTGAAGCTGACCGAGGAGGAGCTGGTCGAGGACATCGAGGTTCTGAACGTCGTCAACTTCGGCGGCGGCACGTACGTGCTCTACGCGGAGATCCGCGGCGGCGAGATCGAGGTCGACTCGGAGCCCTATGGGGACAACTTCGCCCGCCCCGCCCGCCTCCTCCCCCTCGAGGCGAAGGCGCTCGTCGCCGCCATCGACCTGTTCGGCGACCATCTGCCCCAGAGCGGGCTGCAGACCGCCCGGGCGAAGATCGTGCAGGCGCTCGGCCACGACCCGTCCGAGGAGGGCCTCGAGATCGCCAAGGAGGGGGGCAATGATGCCGAGGTCGCCCGCATCGTCAACGAGGCGATCGCCCAGCACCGGCTCCTGCACCTCGAGTACTACAAGGAGCACGAGGACCAGTTCTCGAAGCGCGACGTGGAGCCCTACCGACTCGAGAACGGCGACGAGGGCTGGTACGTCGAGTGCTTCGATCTCGGCCGCGAGAAGGTGCGCCACTTCAAGCTCGACCGGATCAAGGAGGCGCGGATCTCCGAGGCGACGTTCGAGGTCCGCCCCGAGATCGAGGAGATGGCCGGCGTCGAGGGCTGGATGTCGGGAGGCGAGATGGGCGACGCATCCGTGGCACGCGTCTGGGTCTCGGCCGAAAGGGCTCGCTGGATGCGCGAGGAGCGAACGGTCGTCGAGGAGCTCGCCGATGGGGCGGTGGTCGTCGAGCTTCCCTACAAGGGAACCTCGTGGCTGACCAGAGAGATCTTGCGCGGGGCCGGAGACCTCGTCGTCCTCGAGCCCGACGACGCCAGGTCGGCGATCGCCAAAGAGCTCGCGGCCTAGTTGAGCTTGTTCGGGGGCAGCTGAGCCGATCGGGGACCTGGCGCCGGGCCATCCCGAGATCGAGCGGATTCTGGCACCGAACCCGAGCGCAATGACGCTCGAGGGGACGAACGCTTATCTCTACGGCTCTGATCCCTGTGTCTGTATCGACCCGGGGCCCGCCGATGCGGGCCACCTCGCAGCGATCCGAGCCGCGGGCGAGGCGCGGGGCGGAATCGCGGCCGTGCTCCTCACCCACTCTCACGCCGACCACGCCGAAGGCGCCGGGGGCCTCGGCGTAGAGGTGATCGCCCCGGCGGACGGCTTCGAGCACGGTGGCCTGCGGGCGCTCGCCACGCCCGGCCATGCAGAGGACCACGTTTGCCTCTTCGCCTCCGGCGGGGTTTGCTTCAGCGGCGATCTAGTGCTCGGCGAGGGCTCAGCGTTCGTCCCTCCCGACGGCGGCTCGCTCGCTGCCTACATGTGTTCGCTCGCCGCCGTACGGGCCGAGCGCCCCGAGCTGATCTGCCCGGGCCACGGGCCGTGGATCACCGAGCCCGAGACGAAGCTCGCCCAGTACGTCGCACACCGCTCGATGCGGGAGCGCGGCCTGCTCGAGGCGCTCGGCCGCGGCGAGCGCTCCCGCGCCGTTCTCTTGGCCGAGGTCTGGAACGACGTGCCGGCGGAGCTTCGCCCCGCCGCGGCGCTGGTCATGGAGGCCCACCTGGAAAAGCTCGACGTCGAGGGGCGCCTGCCGGAAGGCCTCACCGAATAGCCGCCTCAACGCCGGCGGGGACGACGATACCCAGCTAGGCTCGGGTACCTCGATGAGCCGTCGCGACCAGATCCAGCTCTCCGGCCCAGAGCTGGGCGAGCTGCTCGGCGAGGAGCGGGTCGTGACCCTCTCGACGATCGGACCGCGCGGCTGGCCCCACGCGATGCCGATGTGGTTCGTTCCCCGCGCCGGCGTGATCTGGATCTGGACCTACGCGAGGTCACAGAAGGTCCGCAACCTCGAGCGAGACCCGCGGGCGACGCTGCTAGTGGAGACCGGGCGCGAGTACAACGAGCTGCGCGGCGCAATGTTCGAGACGGAGGCTGTCCTGCACCGCGATCAGGGGGTCGTCGTCGCATTCGCACGCGAGTTGACAGACCGCTACGCCGAGGGCATCTCGAGCGTCGATGGCGACGCCGAGGCGGCACTCGTGGCTCAGGCCGAGAAGCGCGTTGCGATCGAGTTTCGCCCGCTGCGCACGGCAAGCTGGGATCACCGCAAGCTCGGCGGCGCCTACTGAGGGCGCCGTCGTCGGGGGGCTCTCAGCGAGCCGCTCACCGGCTCTCATCCCGCAGCCCGCGTTCGACCTGTTCGGAGACCCAGGCGTAGGTCCGCTCGAGGCCCTCGCGAAGCGGCGTCGAGGGCTCCCATCCCTCGACCGCCCGGATCAGAGTGTTGTCGGAGTTGCGCCCGCGCACCCCCTGCGGCGCCTCGGTGTCGTAGTGGCGCTCCAATTCGACCCCGGAGATCGACTCGACGATCGTGACCAGTTCATCGATCGTCACCAGCTCCGAGGATCCGAGGTTGAGCGGGTCGGCATATTCGCCCGCGGCGATCCGCAGCGTCCCCGCGACGCAGTCATCGACGTAAGTGAAGCTGCGAGTCTGGCGCCCGTCGCCCCAGATCTTGATCTGCCCCGAGCCGCTTTGCGCCGCCTCCGCCACCTTGCGGCAGATTGCCGCCGGGGCTTTTTCGCGGCCGCCGCTCCAGGTTCCCAGCGGTCCGTAGACGTTGTGGTAGCGGGCAACTCTGGTCTCTAGCCCGAAGTCCTCGCGGAAGTGGCGGCACATTCGCTCGGAGAACAGCTTCTCCCAGCCATAGCCGTCCTCGGGATCAGCCGGGTAGGCGTCGGTCTCGGCCAACGGCTCGACCTCCGGCCGAGCCTGGCGCTCGGCGGGGTAGACGCAGGCAGAGGAGGAGTAGAAAAAGCGCTCGGCTCCAGCGTCGCGGGCCGCGACCAGCATCTGAGTCGAGATCAGCGAGGAAAGCATGCAGAGGGCCCGGTTTCCCTCGATGAACCCCATCCCTCCCATATCCGCGGCGAGGTTGTAGACCGCCGCGACCCCCTCGCTGACCCGGTGGCAGGCATCGGGGAGTGAGAGGTCAGCGATCAAACTCTCCGCGCTGTCGTCGACTTGGTGCCACTGCGCGAGTGGCTTGCAGTCGACCGCGCGGACCTGCTCGCCGCGCTTGGCCAGCTCGGCGACGAGGTGTCCGCCTATGAAGCCGCCGGCCCCGGCCACGAGGATCGTCCCGTTTTCGTTCATCCACCTCAATATCCCCGATCCGAGCGGCGGACGAGGGCCGGGCGCCGATCGGGCCCGATTCGGTGGTCTACTTCAGTACCGAGAGGCAGCCGCGAGCGGCTGATTTTGGATAGGCGCCGATATAGATCGTCCTCGAGTACTTCGCGGCCAGCGCCGACGGGCTCGAGAGCCCGAAGTTCGCCTTCAGCACACTCAGACCGCCCAACTGGCGGCACTGCTGGCGTCCGGTGGCGGCTGCTCGGGTCGGAGTCTCCGTCACGTTCTGTGGTTTTGCCTGGCTTTCCTGGTTCGAGCTGGTGGAGTCTGCGCCCCCGCAGCCCGCGAGCGCCAGGATCGCGATCGCCACTACCGCGGCTCCACCGGATTTTCTTTCGATCCTCAGCAAGAGCACAACCCTACCGACGCTAAAGGTCCACCGTTTGCTGCCGATAGCGACCGGGCAATGATGGCCCGCGCCACTATCGACATGTCAAGCAGATCCCGAGCGTGCCTGGCCGCGCTCGCCGGTTCGATCGTCCTGCTCCTCTGCGCCCTGCTGCCGACAATCGCCGCCGCGGCGCCCGCCGCGCCCGCCGCGCCGACCCTCGCCACGACCAGCCCCGGCTCGCCCTCCAACAGCAACGACCCGAGCGTGCTCGGAGACGCCGAGGACGGCTCGACGGTCGCGATCTACGCGACAGTCGACTGCACGGGCACCCCGCTCGGGAGCGGCTCTGCCGCCGACTTCGCTTCGCCTGGGGTCGCCGCCTCCGTCGCCCTGAATGCGACCACGACCCTCTACGCGGATGCCACCGACGCCGCCGGCAACACCTCCCCCTGCTCATCGCCCGGGCTCGAGTACATCGAGGACTCAGAGCCGCCCGCCGCGCCGACCCTCGCCACGACCAGCCCCGGCTCGCCCTCCAACAGCAACGA
>JBBSQE010000160.1:0-7268 GCA_038258095.1 Solirubrobacterales bacterium
GTTGGTTCGGCCCTCCCAGCTAGGAGCCCAGGCGGTGCACTCAGACCCCCCGTGGTGTCATCCTTACCACCCCCTTGGTGGAGGTTTCTCGCCTGAGAGCGAGCCGCCCCAGCGAGCGCGCGTCGCCGCGCCGGAGCGCGGCCGCTCAGCTCAGCGGCTGGCCGAACTGGATCTTGTTGCCGTCCGGATCGATGATGCGGACCCGCTTCACCGCGCCGGGAATCGTGTCGATCTCGCCCGTTTCGATGTCGCGCCCGGACAGCTCGGCGACGAATGCGTCGATGTCGTCGACCAGGACCGTTACGAAGCTGCTTCCGGCCCGCTTCTGATCTGAGGCGATGTAGATCCAGCTCCCGGGCCGGAGCTGCCACATCGCTTCGGTCTCGTTCGGATGGACGTCGGCGGTGCGCCCCACAAGGCGCTCGTACCAGGTGAGCGCCGCCGGATAGTCCGCCACGGCGATCCCGGCGAAGACCTCGGTGATGGCCATCAGGCAGCTGACCTCATATGCCGCAACGTATCGCCCCGCCAAGAGGGAGCGCGGTGTCAGGATCGGCGCGGGACCGGCGACTTGCCTCCCATGGACACCGCCTCTCCCCTCCTCCTCGACCCGCGTCGCATTCAGTTCCAGCGCGAGTCGAGCGGGCCGATGCTCGATCGGCTCGAGGAGCTCGCGCGGCTCGCCAAGCTGGTGGAAGGATGTCCCGTGATCCTCGTCGACGGCAGGCTCGCCGTCTCGGCCGACCTCGGACTGCAGGGCGGTTAGGCAGCAGACGCCCCCCGCCCGGAGCTGACGAACGGCGTCCCTCCGCCGGCGCGAGACCCGTCCTGGTGCTGACCGGCGCAAGAGCTTCGCCGCGAGACATCGTTCTTGTCGATCTCCGGCTCCTTGCCTCCCTTCAGCCTTTCCGTGATCGTCTCGTTCGGTTGTCCCTGCGCGGCTACCCCGGGCGAGGTAGCTTCACTCGTGGTGAGGAGAGCTCGCACATCGCTCAGGGTGTCGGTCGCCGCGATCGTCGGTTTGGTTGCGGCCCTCGGGCCGGCCACGGCTGCCCCGGGAGCGGTTGCGAGACCGCACGACGGCTCGCTCAGCGTGCAGCTCGCGTTTGCGGGGCCCCCGCACGTGGTGATCCGCGGAGCCGACGGTCGCGTGATTCTGGAGGAGGTCGACGGGCAGACGAGCCCCACGGCACCGGGGCCGCTCGGCTTCGAGGCCGGCGGCGTCTGGTACCACGCGACGAGCTTCATTGCCGGCCACGGCAGCGAACCCGGTGCCGCCGCGGCCTATCGGACAAACGACCCCGCCGGACGGACCATCGATATCAGCGAAGACAGCACGCGCAAGGGGGTTGCCACCTTTTCGGTGCTGGTCCACGGCCCGGCTCTCGGTCTCGTCGCTGCGACCGGCTTGGCCTTCAAGGCCCCGCCTCTCGAGCGCTATCTCGGGTTCGGTGAGCGCTCAAACGCCGTCGACCAGCGCGGCAACGAGGTCCGCAACTACGTCTCCGAGGGCCCCTACCAGGATGCCGAGCAGCCCTTCATCGCCGCCCTCGTCCCCTCCCCAGGCGTGAACCCGCGCCACGACGCGACGTACTACCCGGTGCCCTGGCTCCTCTCCACCGCCGGCTACGGCGTCCTCGTGAACGACGACACGACGAGCACCTTCAGGCTCGGCACCGACGACCCGGGTGCCTGGAGCGTCCAGAACGACGGGTCAGAGATCAGCTTCAGCGTGATCGGCGGCCCCCGCCCGGCGGACGTGCTCCGCCGCATGACGGCGCTGACCGGACGCCAGCCCCCTGCCAACGCCACCTACTTCGGCCCCTGGTTTCAGGCAAACGGGGACGACGCGACCTCGATCGCGGCGCTCCGGGCGGCCGATGCGCCGGCCACGCTCGGCCAGACCTACACCCACTACCTGCCCTGCGGGGACCAGCGCGGCAAGGAGGAGGCGCAGCGGGCGCGGACGGAGCTCTACCACTCGGCCGGCCTGGCGGTGACCACCTACTTCAACCCGATGATCTGCACCAACTACGCGGACCAGTACGAGCGAGCCGCAGCGGCCGGCGTCCTCACGAAGAACTCGCTCGGGCAGCCCTATACCTACAACTACACCGGCTCGAAGATCTTCGACGTCGCGCAGTTCGACTTCACGGCCCCCGGGGCCACCGATTTCTACGGCGGGCTGCTGGACGAGGCGATCGGCAACGGCTACGACGGGTGGATGGAGGACTTCGGCGAGTACACGCCGCTCGACGCGGTCTCAGCCGACAGCACGCCCGGCCCCGCGATGCACAACCTCTACCCGACGCTCTACCACGGGGCCGCGGCCGCGGCGGTCAAGAACTCGCCGCGGCGCTTCGCCCGCTTCAACCGCTCGGGTTGGACCGGCACAGCCAGGGTGTCGGACATCGTCTGGGGTGGGGACCCGACCACGAGCTTCGGCTTCGACGGCCTCTCCTCGGCCGTCAAGAACGGCCTGTCGATGGGGCTCTCCGGCGTCAGCACATGGGGCTCGGACATCGGCGGGTTCTTCGCGCTGTCCGAGCCGCAGACGACGCCCGAGCTGCTCGACCGCTGGCTCGAGTTCGGCTTCGCCTCCGGCGTGATGCGCACCCAGGCGAACGGCTTCAACCTGACCAACCAGAAGCGGGCGCAGATCTTCGACCCGGATGTCCTGCCGGTCTGGCGACGCTACGCGAAGCTCCGCACCCAGCTCTATCCCTACCTCGCCGCGGCCGATCGCGCCTACCAGCGGAGCGGCATGCCGATGATGCGCAGCCTCGCTTTGACGAACCCCGGGGACGCGCGTGCGACCGCGCAGGATGACGAGTACCTGTTCGGGCCGGACCTCCTCGTGGCGCCGGTCCTCAGCGCCGGCCAGTCGAGGCGGAGCGTCTACCTGCCGCGGGGCCGCTGGGTCGACCTGTGGCGCTCGGCGCGTTTCGTCGAGAAGCCCGGGGCGCTCGTGCTCGGGCGGGCGAGGCTGCTGACCGGTAGGAGGACGGTCGACCTCCCGGCGCCGCTCGACGAGCTGCCGATGTTGGTCCGCGCCGGCTCCGTCCTCCCCCTGCTCCCCGCCGACGTCGACACCCTGACCGGCTACGGACGGGCGAGGGGTCTCGTCCACCTGAAGGACCGGCGACGGCGAACCGTCCTGCTGGCCTTTCCGCGTGGCAAGCGCCGCGTCGCGATGTGGCACGGCGAGGCCCTGGTGTCGAGTGAGGGCCGGGGTCGGACCCGAGGCCGGTGGAACCTCCGCATCGCCGGCAAGGTGAGACGCCGCTACACCCTCCACGCCTCGCTCGCGATTCTGGCACGACCGTTCCGCCCATGCGGGGTCACGCTCGACGGCCGGCCCCTGCCCCGCAGGGCCTGGAGGTACAACCGCAGGACGCGGGTGCTCGATGTGGGCTTCCGGACCAAGCGGGGCGTGCTCTCCGTCGGGTCCTGCGGGAAGGCCGCCCGCGCAAGGTGACGCGACGGATCTGCGTGAGATGACGCGGCGGATCTTCGTCGACGCGATGAACGTGATCGGCTCGCGGCCCGACGGCTGGTGGCGCGACCGCGACGCGGCGAAGCGCAAGCTCGGCGCCACACTGGCGAAGCTGGCCGCCGAGGGGATTGAGAGCGGCGACGGGAGCGGGAGCGGCCCGACCCCTGAGATCACCGTGGTCTTCGACGGCCGCGAGCCCACGGAGCCGATCGAGGCCCCGGGAGCCAGCGTCGAGTTCGCACCCGGCGGGCCGAACGCCGCCGACGACTGGATCGTCTCCCTCCTCGAGGCCGACGATGACCCCGCGAGCGTCGAGGTCATCACATCCGACGCGGACCTCGCCCGCCGCGCCGGCGATCTGGGCGCGACGGTGACGGGCGCGAGCGCCTTCCGCCGAACCCTCGACACGCTCTAGGCACCGCCCGCCCGGCCCGCTCCGCCCGGCCGCCTGCGCGCCGCCCGGCCCGCGCCGCACCCACGCCACGCCAGGCCAGGCCCGGCCCGGCCGCGGGCAGCCCGCGCCGCGCCGCCCGATTTCATCGACTGGACGAAAGTGCGCAATAGATCCGCAGTTTTGTCCAGTCGATGGCCGGGGTGGGCGAGGCGTTGCAGAAAACGCTCGATTTGGGCCGTCCTTCGGGACGTTTGAGCGGCAGTCCGGGGCGAAGTCGCCTGTTTTCGAACAGCCGCCGGTGCCAGCGCTAGCGTCAGCCCGATGAGTTCCCGGCCATCAAATGACGCCCGCGGTGGGACTCCCGGCCCCTCGGCCCTCGACCTTCCCGGCCCCGCGCGTCGTATCAAGGTCGACCCGATCCGGATCCCGAAGCCGAGCCGCGAGCCCGCCCGGCCCGATCCCGCGCCGCCGCCGGCCGATCCGCGCGAGCAGCCGGCTCCGCGCGAGCCCTCGCGGCCCGCGCCCGAGCGCGAGCCCGCTCCGGCGTGAGCGGCGTGGCCGGCGCAGACGGCGTAGCCGGCGCCCCCGACTTCGCGGAGCCCCTCCTCGGGTTTCGCGGCTGGACGATCCAGAAAGAGGGGCGCCTGGCGCCGGCCACCGGCGGGCCGAGCTGGACGACGGGCGTGAACCGGGCTGTCTGCATGAGGCTGTGGCCGGGGAAGCGCAAGCACGAGCCGCCCCACCAGGGCTGCGGCTGCGGATTCAACGCGTTCCACCGTCCCGACATGCCGGAACTGGCGCGGATGCCGATCTACGTGGTCGGCGCGATCGCCGCCTGGGGGGACGTCGACGTCTACCGGACCGGGTTCCGGGCGCAGTTCGCCTGCATCGTCGCCCTCAGCTACCGGGGCTCCACGACGATCGAGCAGTATCGCCACCTCCAGCGCGCGGCCGAGCGCTACGAGGTCCGGCTCGTCGAGGCGCCCGACCTCGTCGAAGAGGGAGGGCGTTACGCAAGCGCCGTCGCTCCGGCCACCCTGCCGAGCCTCCCGGCCGCCAAGCCGTCCCCGCCGCCGGCCCGCACGCCGACGCCGCGCCAGCCGCGGAAACCTCGCAGACCCCGGACCGGCGGCTCGCCTCGCAAGCGCGCCCGCCGCGCTTCCAAGCCGCCGCCTCAACCCGTCACGCCCGGTACCTCCTCGATCGCCAACGTCGCCGGCCCCGCCTCGGGCCGCAAAGTTCCCGGCACGGACCTGCCGCCGTGGGCCCTGGGCGAGACCGGCTACCGGCTCCGCACCCACCTCGGCATCGCGGTCAAGGGCCTGACCGCCGACGTCTGCCTCACCCCCGCCTACCTCGCGGTGATCGGGAAGCCGAAGTCGATCCGCTTCACCGCGCCGGGAACGAAGGTCGCCGGCGACGACGTCCTCGCGGTCATCGCCACCGACCTCGGCCGGTTCGTCGTCCGAGCGCCCTTCGACGGCGAGGTCACCGAGGTCAACATCGCCTCCGCCACCGGGCTCCGGCCTGCCTCCGCCACCGGGCCCCGGCCCAAGCTGAGCCCCGGCGATTGGCTGGTCCGCGTGGAGTCCACCGACGCCGACATCGGCGTGGGCACCGCGGTCTGGGGGGAGGACGGGTGGAACTCCTACCGGCGCTATGTCGGCGCCCGCGATGACGCCCGGATCCGCGCCGAGCTCGCCCTCGAGGCGCATACGCCGACGAGGGCGACCGAAGACGGGAGCCCGGACCTCGGGAGCGCCGCCGGCGTGCGCTGGTTGGCCGGCGTACTCGACCCACAGCTCGCCGCCGACGAGGCCCTCCAATCCGCGATCGCCGAGCGTGAGATCGGCCTGGCGTTCTGGGTCCCGGAGCTCTCAGCCGGGATGGTCGTGTCGATGCAGCGGCCGGATCGGCCGATGATCACGTTCACGGACTCCGAGCCCGACACGCCGCTCACGCTCGTCCTCGGCCCGGACACCCTGCACGAGTACTGGACGGGTGAGCTCGACCTCGCGGCGGCGACCGGCGACCGGGTGACCCTCCGCGGCCCCCGCGACGAGGCTCTGCGGGCGACCGCGCTGCTCCGCCGCCTCTGCCCCGCCCACCTCGAGCGCATGACAGTGATCCGCGAGGCGGGGCGCCAGGGTCGCCGGGCTCTGACCTCTCCGCCCGCGCAGCACCGCCGCGCGGCCTGAGCCCGCCGCGCACGCGCGCCGTCAGGCCCCACGGCCGATCAGCGACTATCTCCCTGAGAGATGAATGGGCAACCTGACATCAGCGCCAAGGACCTGACCGACCGCTTCGGCGAAGCCCTCACATATGCGGCCCATCTGCACGCTTCACAGCGGCGCAAGGGCAGCGGAATCCCCTACGTCGCCCACCTCCTCGGCGTCTGCTCGCTGGTGCTGGAGGACGGCGGCACCGAGGACGAGGCGATCGCCGCCCTGCTGCACGACGCTCCGGAAGATCAGGGTGGCCGCGAGACTCTCGCCGAGATCGAGAAGCGCTTCGGCCCCGAGGTCGCCTCGATCGTCGAGGGCTGCTCGGACACCCTGGAGACGCCGAAGCCGCCGTGGCGCCCGCGCAAGCAGGCCTACATCGACCACTTGTCCGACGCGCCGCCCTCGGTCCTCCGCGTCTCGCTCGCCGACAAGGTCCACAACGCGCACTCGATCCTCTCCGACCACCGCCAGATCGGCGACGCGGTGTTCGACCGCTTCAACGGCCGCAAGGAGGGAACCCTCTGGTACTACGGCGAGCTCGGCAAGGTCTTCATCAAGCGCTACCCGGGCCCGCTGGCCAATGAGCTCCAGCGCACCGTCGCGAAGCTCCGCAGCACCGCGACTGGACGACGACGCCCTGGGTAACCGCTCGGTAGGTTCAGAACAAGCTACGAAGGAGAACCAGATGCTGTTCGGACAGGAACATGTCGAGCGCTACCGGGCGACCGACGGCGAAGAGGGGCACGACTGGCAGGGCACGCAGGTCCTTCTACTGACCACCACCGGCCGCAAGTCGGGCGAGCAGCGGACCACTCCGCTCATCTACGGGAATAGCGGTGACGACCACATGATCGTCGCGTCCAACGGCGGCGGCTCACCACCGGCCTGGTACCTCAACATCCAGGAGGACCCGGAGGTCGAGCTGCAGATCAAGGACGACGTTTTCAAGGCACACGCCCGCGTCGCCAACCCCGAGGAGAAGCCGGAGATGTGGAGGACCATGACCGGCCACTGGTCCGCCTACGACGACTACCAGGAGAAGGCGGACCGCGAGATCCCGGTCGTCGTATTGGAGCGGACCTGAGCCTCGACCCGGCACTCACCGAGCTCTCGCTCGAGCGCCTGCGCGAGCGGCGCAGCGCCAAGTGGACGA
>JBBSQE010000161.1:0-7098 GCA_038258095.1 Solirubrobacterales bacterium
CGATGGCAGCAGCACGCCGCTCTGCCGGCGCGGACCTCACGGTGCGCCACTCCGCCGAAAGTCACGAGACGGCCTACTGGGACCGCCACTGGGATAAGTTCTTCGCCTTCTATGCGAAGGCGCTCAGCCGCTGCCGACGGAAATTGACTGCGGCGCATGGACGGCCAGACGGAAGCCAACTTCGGCCATCGCATCGCGCTTTTGGAGCAGAAGATCTCCCACCTCTACGAGATCCTGCAGCGCGACGAACCGGATTTCGAGAACGCCGGCGTCTCTGATGAGGTGCTGATGCTTGTCCAGCAGGATCGCGTGATCGACGCCATCAAGCTGCATGCCCAGCAGACCGGGTGCGGTCTCGCCGAGGCCAAGGACGCGATCGACCGCATCGCCTGATCGGCCCGCATCGCTTGGCCAAGCGTCCGTTTGCCTTGAGGTAACGGACTGACTCGCCGATACGTGATCTCAGTGCGTCGTGAGGGTTAGTGCGTCGTGAGGGTTGTCGACGCGACTGCCAATCAGAGAAAGAGCGTTTCGGCGATGATGACAAGTGCATCCACTGAGCCAAGTCGGCGCGGCACGCCTGTTACAGGCCCAATGTTCGCTGCCTTTGTCCTGATCTTGGGCGCCTTCGCTCTTTGGTTGCCGCAAGTCGCCTCTGCCGTGCCGAAGTGCGGTGGAAAGCGGGCGACGATAATCGGCACCCCGGGCAACGACGTGATCATCGGCAAGCGAGCGAACGACGTGATCGTCGGCCTCGGGGGCAACGACCGGATCTCGGGCGGGCCGAACGGGAACGACGTCATCTGCGGAGGCGCGGGCAACGACCGGCTCATCGGCGCCCGCGGCAAGGACACCCTGATCGGCCAGGGCGGCAACGACTATCTGAACGGCGGCAAGGCCCCGGACAAGCTGTTCGGCGGCGCCGGCAACGACAAGATGCTGGGCGGCCGCTCGAACGACAAGTTCCATGGCGGCGCCGGCAACGACAACGTGATCGCCAGCCGCGGGGCCGACTCGGTCAGCCTCGGGGCCGGCGACGACCGCGCTGCAGGAGGAACCGGAAGTGACACGATCTCCGGAGGGCCCGGCACCGACCGGATCTTCGGACAGCGCGGTTCCGACCGCCTGGACGGCGGGCCGGGGCGCGACCTCGTCAACGCCGCCGCCGGCGACGATGTCCTCACCGGTGGCCCGGGCGACCACGACATCGTGATCGCGGGCGCCGGTGGCGACACGGCAAGCGGAGGGCCCGGCGACGAAGATGTCGTGCGCGGCGACCAGTCGGTCGACAAGCTCGACGGCGGCAGCGGCGCCGGCGACATCGTCTCGTTCGCCTCAGCGGTCGAGAACACCGGCAAGACGACCTCGAACGGGGTCCGCGTCGACCTCGGGGCCGGGATCGCGCGCGGCGACGGCGTCGACACGCTGAAGAACTTCGAGGACGTGCAGGGCTCCGCTTTCAACGACACGATTCAGGGCAACGGCGAGTCGAACCGCATCGACGGCGGCCCTGGCGACGACGTCCTGATCGGAGGCGGAGGAACCAACGAGGCATTCGGAGGCTCGGGCAGCGACCTCTGCCTAGGGTTCATGGTCGAGCAGTCCTGCGGCCCGGAGCAGGCCGGCGGCTCGGCGACCGCGGTCCAGCTCGACACCGGCATCGACGGCACCTCCGGCCTGACGGTCATCGCGGGCAGCACTGCCGCCACCAACAACATCACCGTGGACAGGCGCGGCGGGAGCTACACGATCGCCGATACCGCCGGGGTCAGCGGCGGCGGTGCCTGTATTGGTGTCGGCAATGTCGCGACCTGCAGAAGCCTGGGGGCTCTGTCCTACATCGTCGTCGACGCGGGACCCGGCGACGACCGGATCGAGATCGGCGCGAGTATCCCCGGCTCGGCGACGGTCCGTGCGAACGGGGGCTTCGGGAGCGACATCGTGATCGGAGGCCGCGGCGACGACATCCTGCAGGGCGGCGCCAACGGCGTCGACCGCATCTTCGGCAGGCGCGGGAGCGACACGGTCATCGGCTCCGAGGGCGGCAGGGACCGGCTCGACGGCGGCCGCGGGCCCGACGTGCTTGTTGCGGGCGGCGGCTGCCAGGGCGACCTCATGGTCGGCGGGCCGGGGAAGGACAACGCGGGCTTCGCACGCGTCCACCACACCGGCGTCTGGACGGTCTCGCTGATCACCCACACCGCCGGGCTGGGCCACGGATGCGCTCCGGCCCGGCTGAGGGGCATGGAGGACCTCGAGGGCACAAACGAGAGGGACAGGCTGATCGGCGACAGCCGCCCGAACGGCCTCTACGGGCGAAGCGGCAACGACACCCTGCTGGGCAACGGGGGCGACGACTACCTCGACGCGATCGATGGCGGCCGCGACAGGCAGATCAACTGCGGCGCCGGCGCCAACGATCGGGCCGTCAAGGACCGCAGCGACCCGCGCCCCACCAGCTGCCAGTGAGCGGGTCCTGAGCCGGGCGGTGCCGGCGGCCTACGGGCCCAGGCGCCGGACGGTCCAGCCCTCGCCGTTGCGCTCGTAGCGCAGGCGGTCGTGGAGGCGCGAGCGTCCGTCCTGCCAGAACTCGACGGTCTCGTGGCGCAGCAGGTAGCCGCCCCAGAACGGTGGCCGCGGCACCTCCTCGCCCTTGCCCGCATCCCCGGCGTCGGCTTCGGCGCCGAAGCGTTCCTCGGCCTCGCGCAACCGCTCCTCGAGCGCCTCGCGGGTCTCGAGCACCCGGCTCTGCGGTGACGCCCAGGCTCCGAGGCGGCTGCCGCGCGGCCGTGACGTGAAATAGGCATCGGACGCGCCGGAGTCGAGGCGCTCGACGAGGCCCCGGACCCGGACCTGCCAGCTCAGCTCCCGCCAGTAGACGTTCAGCGCGGCCCGGGGATCCGCGTCGAGCTGAACTGCCTTGGCGCTCTCGTAGTTGGTGAAGAAGCGGAAGCCGTCGCGGCCATGGCCCTTGAGCAGGACCATCCGCGCGTCGGGCGCCCCGAGGCCGTCAACGGTCGCCAGGGTCATCGCGTCGTGCAGCGGGACCTCCTCCGACGCTCGTGCCCACCAGATCGCGAATTGGTCGATCGGATCCGGGGCGAGGTCGGCGCGCCGAAGCGGCGGATGATCGCGGAGGTCGTCGCTCACTCCCCCAGGGTAGATGCCGGCAATCGCGGGTCGGGGCGATACGGTGGCGCGATGGACGTGACCGTTTACGGCCTCGACATCTCCCATCCGACCCAGACGGCCCTGCTGATGCTGGGCCACAAGGAGATCCCGCACAGCTACTCGGCGATGCCACCGGGATCGCAGCCGCTGGTGCTGCGGGCGCGAGGCTTCCGCGGAGCCACCGTCCCGGCGATGCGAATCGACGACCGCCGCGTGCAGGGCTCTCTCGCCATCTCACGCGAGATCGAGCGGGTTAGGCCCGAGCCGCCCCTCTTCCCGGTCGACCCCACGCTCCGAGCAGCCGTCGAGGAAGCCGAGCGTTGGGGAGACGCGACCTATCAGCCCATTCCCCGTGTGATCTTCCGCTGGGCCCTGACCAGAGACCGGGCCCTCCGAACGTTTCTCGCCGGGTCGATCGGGCTCCCGGCGGCGCGCATCACGGGAGAGGCATTCCTGCCACCGGCGATCTATTTCGCACGCTCGACCGGTGCCACCGACGAACGCATCGAGCGCGCGTTGCGAGAACTCCCTTCCCATCTCGACCATGTCGACGAGCTGCTCGCCGATGGCACGATCGGTGGCGCAACGCTGAACGCGGCGGACTTCCAGATCGCCACCACGACCCGCGTTCTCGGTCGCCTGACGCCGATCGCCTCGATCGTCGAGGGGAGGCCGGCCGCCGAACATGCGCTGCGCGTGTGCCCAGAGTTCGAGGGCGACGAAACCTCGATCGAGATCCCGGCCGGGTGGCTTCCCTCCGTCAGCGCGACCCAGAAAGGGGAAGTCATCTAGTTCATTGTCGGGTCGTCGGGCATCGTGGCGAGCAACGCGTACTCGCCGCCGCGACGGCGGGTGACGACGGACCAGATGTCTTCCTCGAACGGGTCCTCGCCGAGGGCAGACTGGACGATCCACGCTTCCTGCTCGAGCTCGTCGTCGAGCTGTCCGGGTCCCCAGCCCGAGTGACCGGCGTAGACGCGGGCCCTCGACACCGGCTCCGTCTCCTCCGGATCAACGATCCCGACACCGCCGACCACGAGCTGGGGCGAGGCCTCGGGATCGTCGAACTCACCTAGGACGACGACCGACTCCGTCGCGACAGGACCGCCGATGCGCAGGGGCTCCTCCGCCCCGGCGATGTCGGACAGGTCGGGGACCGCCTCGGCGACCGTCGCCTCGGCCAGGCGGTTGAGCACGATCCCGAAGGCTCCCTGGTCGGTGTGCTCGACCATCAGGATCACCGAGCGCCGGAAGAAGTCGAACAGGCCGGGGGTTGCGATCAGGAGCTTTCCCCGTGTTGATTCCATACACGCAGGCTAGATGCTCGATTCCCGAACGCCCCAACCATGGTTGACCGCGCCTCGGGGGTGCCCTGATTGAATGGCCCGCATGCAACGCGTCGTAGTCGACCATGACTTCAACCTCCCGCCCGATCGCGTCTTCGCCTTTCTGGCCGAGCACGAGAACCTCGAGCCGCTCTTCGGAGCCAAAATCAAGAGGATCCGTGATGGGACCGACGGGACCAGAAACGGCGTCGGCTCGGTGCGCAGCCTCAAGGTCGGCCCGGCGCCCGCCTTCGAGGAAACGATCACCGAGGTCAAGCCGGACGAGCTGATCCGCTACCGGATCACCAAGGGCTCGCCGATGCGTGACCACGAGGGCGTGATGGTGATCACTTCTCGCGGGGAAGGCTCCCACCTGCACTATGAGATCGTCTTCGGGTCCAGGATCCCCGGGCTCGACCGCCTCGTCGCAGCGGTCCTGCGCCGCAACATCCCGAAGGGTCTCGGGAAGGTCGACAGTTCAGGCTGACGCCGGCCGTTCACAGCCACGCAACCATCCGCAGCATCCGGTGTAGTTGGCTGCCCGCAGGACATCACTGCCGGGATCATCGAAGACGGGGTGACCGGCCGGCTCGTCGAGCCGGACTCCGCCGAGGATCTCACGACAGCCATGGTCGACGCCGTAAATCATCCTGAGAGCCGGCGCGAGCGCGTCCGGGAAGCCGCGATCGGCGCCACCGAGCGCTACGGGTGGAGCCAGATCGGGGATGAGTTGGCCGAGCGCCTCGCTGAGACCGGGCATCTCGCACGCGTCGAAAGCTAGGCTGCCCGGGCGTGGATTCCGACGGCGACGACAGACTCGATCCGAGCGTCACCCAGGCCGACTTTCGCAGCGTCCTGGAGATCCCGACGCGATGGAACGACAACGACGTGTACGGCCACGTCAACAATGTCGAGTATTACGCGTTCTTCGACACCGTCATCAACAACTGGCTGATCTGCGAGGGGGGCCTCGACATCCACGGCGGCGAGGTCATCGGGCTCTGCGCCGAGTCCCGCTGCCGGTTTCACGCTCCGTTGGCGTTCCCCGAGACCGTCCAGGCTGGACTGCGGGTCGCCGGGTTAGGCACCAGCAGCGTCCGTTACGAGATCGGCCTGTTCGCGGAATCCGGGGAAACGGCTGCCACCGGGTGGTTCGTCCACGTCTTCGTCGATCGTGCATCTCGCCGAGCGGTGGAGATTCCCGACCGGCTACGACAGGCTTTGGAACGCATCGAGATCGAGGAGGGCAAGTGAGGACTCGCGGGGCGCTGATCCGCGAGATGGGGGCGCCTCCGCCCTACGCGGATTCCCGGCCGATCGAGATCGTCGAAGCCGAGCTCAGCCCACCTGGTCCGGGCGAGGTGCTGATCCGGGTCCGCGCCGCGGGGATCTGCCATTCCGACCTCTCGGTGGTCAACGGCTCCCGGCCTCGCGTGATGCCGATGGTGCTCGGCCACGAGGCAGCGGGTGAGGTCGTCGCGGTAGCGCCCGGCGTGGCCTCCACCGTTCCGGGAGACCACGTTGTGCTCGCATTCGTCCCCGCCTGCGGCGAGTGCGGCCCGTGCCGGGCGGGCCGGGCCGCACTCTGTGAGCGGGGCGCCTCCGCCAACACCGATGGCACTCTCCTCTCGGGGGAGCGCCGGCTCCGCGAGCCCGGGGGCGAAGAGCTGCATCACCACCTCGGTGTTTCGGCGTTCAGCGACCACATCGTCGTTTCCGAGCGATCCGTCGTCCCCATCGACCGGAGTCTCCCCTTCGAGGTCGCCGCGCTGTTCGGGTGCGCGGTGCTGACCGGAGTCGGCGCCGTCACCAACAGCGCACAGGTGCGGCCCGGCGACACGGTCGCGATCTTCGGTCTCGGCGGCGTTGGGATGGCGGCGCTGCTCGGCGCCGTCCTGTCGGGCGCAGGCCAGATCGCCGCCAGCGATCCGATCCCGGAGAAGCTCGAGCTCGCGCTCGAGCTGGGCGCGACAGAGGCGTTCCCCGCCGGCCCCGACTGCGTGGCGCAGATCCGGGAGGCGACCGGCGGCGGAGCCGACCACGTGATCGAGACGGTCGGCAACGCCGCGGTTCTCGGAGAGGCCTACGCCGCGACGAAGCGCGGCGGGCAGACGGTGACCGTCGGCCTACCCCATCCCGACGCGGAACTGCGCCTCCAGGCCGTCAGCCTCGTCGCCGAGGAACGGACCCTGCGCGGGTCCTACCTCGGATCGTGCGTGCCGGCCCGCGACATACCCCGGTTCGTCGAGCTGTACCTGGCCGGGAAGCTCCCGGTCAACCGCCTACTCAGCCACAAGATCGCCCTGGAGGACCTAAACGAGGGCTTCGACCGGCTGGCGAGCGGCGAAGCGCTGCGCCAGGTCGTGGTCTTCGGGGACTCTTGAGCCAGGAACTCATCTCGATAGGTTCTAGACGCCGCCGGCGATGTAGCGGTCGGAGCTGTTCGCCGTCCTCGCCGTTGCCTCGATGCGGGTCTCCAGCGAGAGCTCCTTCTCGAAGTCGGCGTCCTCGCCGTGGCGGAATGAGAGCGACTTCCCCTCGAGCAGCTCGATGAAGATGTCGACGTAGTTAACGTCAAGCTGCGTTCCCGCGACGCGCTTCA
>JBBSQE010000162.1:0-7060 GCA_038258095.1 Solirubrobacterales bacterium
GACGATGGCCGGCCTCGCCCAGCGGGTCGCGCAGCGACTCCTCGCGCTCACCCTCGGCATGTTCATCAACGCCCAGACTGGGCGGCCACTTCGCTCCCTGGTCGCCTTTGACGGTCGTTAGACCCACATCAGGCCTCTAGAGGTCCTCGGCGATTCGCGCCGCCTCCCGGTTGTAGAACCAGGCCGCGAACCCGGCGAGGCCGATCGTCAGCCCCAGCGGGATGAGCAGCTGCCAGCTGTGTCCGACCGCCTCGGCCGGGGTTGGAGCCGAGGGGTCGATGATCCAGACCCGCGCCTGCTCGAAGATCGGCGCCAGCGGGTTCGCGTTGACCACCGCGCGCAGGTTCGGGGGCACGGTCTCGATCCCGTAGAGCACTGGTGTGCCGTAGAGCAGGCCGGTCGAGAGCACCGCCCAGATGATCGAGACGTCGCGGAAGCGGACGAAGCTCGCCGCCAGCAGCATCGAAACCGAGGTGGTCAGGACGAGTAATCCCACCAAAAGGACCGGCAGCAACAGCCACGTCCACATCGGGTGGATGCCGTAGATCAGCATAAACACGAACACGGCGACCAGGTTGAGGCACATGTTCAGCGCCGCAGTCACCACAACGGAGAGTGGGATCACCAGGCGGGGAAACTGCATTTTCCTGACCAGGCTCTCCTGGCTCACCACCGAGGCCACCGCCCGTGAGGTCGCATCGGCGAAGAATGTGAACAGCATGATGTTGAGCAGGAGCAGGACCGGATAGTCCTTGATGCTGCCTCCGAAGCGGAAGATCTTCGTGAACACCGTGTAGAGGACGCCGAATAGCAACAGTGGGCGCATCAGCGTCCAGAAGTAACCGAGGTAGGTGCCTACATAATCGAGCTTGAAGTCGGTGATCGAGACCAGCCAGGTGAGCCGAAAGAAGCGAATCCAGCCGCCGCCGAGCGCTGAGGGGCCGCGGATCTCACTCATCCCGACTGTCCGCGGGTCCGTCACAGCTCCTCGTGTGTCAGGGATACATCCCTGAACACCTGGGCGGTCGGGCGCATCAGCAACCCACCGCTCGGGTGGCCCTCCGTCACCTCGAAGGACGCGGCGTCCCAGCGCGTGGCGACCGTCTTCTGACGAGCGCCCGGCTGTGCTGCGTAGAGGGCGAGCGAGTACTCGCCCTTGGCGAGCAGGTTGTCGACGTCGGCTCCGAGCAGCACCCGCTCACCCGCCCCGAGTGGATGGCCGGCGGGCTCCTCGGGCTCGACGAAGACCGCGAAGATGTGCCCCCCCACCGGTGTGTTGACAGCGAAGGCGACCGGGCCGAGCCGGACCTCGCGGGTTGCCTCGACGATCGCGCGGAAGCGCAGCTGGTTCTCCGCCCCGATCGCGCTCATCGGCGCTCCAACCTCGTCCTCGAGCCAGGCCTCGACGAAGCGAACGCTGGGCGAGCCTCTCCCAGGCGCCTCGGAGGATCCGTTCGGATTCGGCTTCGCGCTTCGCTTGCCGGTCGGATCGGCTCGCTCGACCGCTGCGCCTCCCGGGTCCAGGTTGAGCTCGAAGTAGCGTTGCGCGACCAGGTCAGCCTTGCCTGCAGTGACCAGTTCGCCGTGCTCCAGGAGGATCGCGCGGCGGCAGTAGTTGGCGACCGAGTTCATGTCGTGGCTGACGAACACGATCGTCCTTCCCTGATCGCGCAGGCGAAGCAGCGCATCGCCGCACTTGTGCTGGAAGGCGGCATCGCCGACGGCGAAAACCTCGTCGATCAGCAGGATCTCGGCGCTCGACTCGAGCAGCAGCGAGAACGCAAGCCTCACCTGCATGCCGGAGGAGTAGTTCTTCAGCTTCAGGTCGGTGAACTCGTCGAGCTCAGCAAAATCGATGACGCCGTCGAAGCGTCGGCGGGCCTCGCGCACCGAGAGGCCCATCATCACCCCGCTGAGGATCACATTCTCGCGCGCCGTCAGCTCTGGATTGAACCCCACCCCGAGCTCGATGAACGGTGCGATCGTGCCCGAGGTGAACATCCGCCCACCGTCAGCTCGGTAGATGCTCGCCAGCAGTTTGAGTACGGTGCTCTTGCCGGAGCCGTTGCGCCCGACTATCCCGAAGAACTCCCCCTTCTCGACCTCGAAGGAAACACCGCGAAGGGCATGCAGCTCGACGTGCCCGGCCCGGTGGAAGGGGTTGAGAACCCGCTCCTTGAGGGTCTCGACGCGCTGGGTGGGAATTCGGAAGGTCTTGCTGATCCCATCGACCCAGATCGCCTTCGAGTTGGAGGTCATCAGGGGCAGCATATTTCGGCGTGACGTTCGCTACCCTGCCCGAGCATGAAAGCGACTACAAGCCCGAAATCAATGCTCCTCATCCTCATCCTGGCGCTCGTCTGCGCGCTGGTGCTGGCCCCCGCCGCGAGCGTCTTTGCGAGCCCGGCCGGCAAGCAGTACAACCAGGGAGTTCCGAATGCCAATGGCGGGTCGGGCGATTCGGGCGGATCAGGGCAGAGCACCCCCGGCGGCGGGCAGACGGGAGGCGCTGCGAACGGTGGTCAGCCACAGGGTGGCAAGCAGGCTAGCGGAGCAGGCACGGGACAGGAAGGCAAGGGCAAGCAGGGCAAGGGCAAGCAGAAGGAATCCGCGAAGCACCCGAAGCAGCAGTCAGCCTCGGGGGACTCCGGCTTCACGACCGGCGACTGGATCATCACCGCGGTTGTCGTGATCGCCGCCGCCGCAGCAGCCGCCTTCTACATCAGAAGGCGCCGAGCGGCCGCTCCGTAGCCCTTGGCCGGGCTCCGGCCTTCCCGGGTCGTAAGATGGGTGGGTTGGCCACCGATCAAAAAGGGAGCGTGAGATCCACCCGTCCGCGGTTCGCGGAGGAGCCCTGCGCTGACCCACTGGCGTCCTTCAGCCCGGCGGTACGGCGCTGGTTCGAGGCATCCTTCGAGGGGCCGACGCCCGCCCAGGTGGGTGGCTGGGAGGCGATCGCGGGAGGCTCCAGCACGCTGATCTGCGCCCCGACGGGCTCCGGCAAGACGCTTGCCAGCTTCCTCTGGGGCATAGACCGGCTGACTCGCGAAGCCGATCGTCCCGAGGGCGTTCGGCTTGTCTACGTCTCGCCGCTGAAGGCGCTGTCCTACGACATCGAGCGCAACCTGCGAGCGCCGCTGCGAGGGATCGGTGCCGAGATCTCGGTAGGCCTGCGCACCGGCGACACCAGCCAGGCTGACCGCCGGGCGATGCGAAAGACCCCACCCGACATCCTGATCACCACGCCGGAGTCGCTCTACCTGATGCTCTCCTCTGGCGTCCGCGAGATCCTCACCGGGGTCGAGACGGTGATCGTCGACGAGATCCATGCCGTCGCTCAGTCGAAGCGCGGCGCCCACCTGGCGGTGACGATGGAGCGCCTCGAGTCACTCGTGCGGGCCGCCCAGGGCCCCGATGCCACCCCGGTCCAGCGGATCGGACTGTCGGCCACCCAGCGCCCGCTGGAGCGGATCGCCGGCTTCCTCGTCGGCCCGAAGCGCGAATGCAGGATCGTCGACGCCGGTCGCCGCAAGAAGCTCGACCTGGAGATCGTGGTGCCCGTTGACGACATGACGGATCCTTCGACCTCTGCGGGACGGAATGGTTCGGGCTCGGCCTCTCCGGCTGGTCTGACCGAGTCAGGGGAAGACGCCACTCCAGCGGGTGAATCGTTCGAACCCTCGTCGATCGACGCCAACACGCGCTCGATCTGGCCCGCGATCTATCCCGAGCTGCTGAAGCTGGTCCGCGAGCACACCTCGACGATCGTCTTCGTCAACAACCGTCGCGGCTCCGAGCGGCTGGCGAAGCGACTGAACGAGCTGGCCTACGAAGAGCTGATGGAGGGCAGGCCGGACGATGCGTCCCAGCCGCCGGTCGAGGAGTACGAGATCGCCCGGGCCCATCATGGCTCGCTCTCCCATGAGGAGCGGTTGACGGTGGAGGAGCTGCTCAAGTCCGGCAGGCTGCCCTGCCTCGTGGCGACCTCGTCGCTGGAGCTCGGCATCGACATGGGGGCGGTCGACCTCGTGATCCAGGTCGAGTCACCAAAGTCGGTCACCCGGGGCCTACAGCGGATCGGACGCGCAGGACACGGCCTCGGCGAGACCTCGAAGGGCCGGATCTTCCCGAAGTTCCGCGCCGACCTGCTCGAGTGCACGGTCGTCGCCCGCCGTATGCGGGACGGTGACATCGAGGAAACCCAGATCCCGAAGAACCCCCTCGACGTGCTGGCCCAGCACCTCGTGTCGATGGCGGCGCTCGACGACTGGTCGATCGATGACGCATACGACGTTGTGACCGCGACCGAGCCCTTCCGCGACCTCTCCCGCGAGCAGCTCGAGAACGTCCTCGACATGCTCGACGGCCGGTACCCGTCCGAGCGCTTCGCCGAGCTGCGGCCGCGGATCGTCTGGGACCGCACCGAGGGGACGATGCACGGCCGCAAGGGCGCCCGCCAGCTCGTCGTCACCAATGCCGGCACGATTCCCGACCGCGGCCTCTACGGCGTCCACCTGCCCGACGGGCGCCGGGTCGGCGAGCTCGACGAGGAGATGGTCTACGAGGCACGTGCCGGGCAGACATTCCTGCTCGGCGCTTCGACCTGGCGGATCGAGGAGATCACCCGCGACCGCGTGATCGTGACCCCGGCGCCGGGCGTCCCGGGCGCGGTGCCGTTCTGGCGCGGCGACGGGATCGGCCGTCCGGCGGAGCTGGGCAAGGCGATCGGCGCCTTCGCTCGCGAGGCAGTCAACGCCGATCCCGAGCAGCTCTCGAAGGAATACGACCTCGAGCAGCGAGCGGCGCAGAACCTCGTCGCCTATCTGCAGGAGCAGCAGGCGGCTACCCGGGTCATCCCCTCCGACGAGACGATCGTTGTCGAGCGTTTCCGCGATGAGATCGGCGATTGGCGGATGTGCATTCTCAGTCCTTACGGGGGCCGGGTGCACTCGGCCTGGGGGCTCGCCCTCGCACAGAAGATCCGCTCCGAGCGCGACCTCGAGGTCGACGCGATCTGGTCCGACGACGGGATCGTCATCCACCTCCCCGATGCCGACGAGCCGCCCTCCTCGGACATGGTCCTGATCGAACCCGACGAGCTCGAGGACCTGATCGTGCGGGAGCTCTCCGGCACGGCGCTGTTCGGCTCACGGTTTCGCGAAAACGCCGCGCGTTCCCTACTCCTGCCCCGCGCATATCCCGGCAAACGCACGCCGCTCTGGCAGCAGCGGCTGAAGTCGCAGAGCCTGCTCGAGGTCGCCAAGGACTTCCCCCGCTTTCCGGTGATCCTCGAAACGTATCGGGAGTGCCTGCGCGACGTCCTCGACCTGCCGGCGCTCGACGAACTGCTGCGCGCGCTCCATTCCCGCAACCTCACCCTGGTCGAGGTCGAGACCCAGACAGCCTCGCCGTTTGCCTCCTCGCTCCTCTTCGACTACGTCGCGACATACATGTACGAGGGCGATGCGCCCAACGCCGAGCGCCGCGCCGCCGCGCTGGCGCTCGACCGCGACCTGCTGCGCGAGCTCCTCGGCCAGGAGGAGCTGCGCGAGCTGATCAACCCGGAGGCTCTCGAGGAGGTCGAGGCCCAGCTCCAGCACCGCACCGAGCACGGGCAGGCCCGCGACCGCGACGCGCTCCAGCAGGTGCTCCGAAACGTCGGCGACATGACCCTGACCGAGGCCGAGGAACGCGTGCAGGAGGGTTACTCGGCGGAATCGATGCTCGCCAAGCTGGCCGACGAGCGCCGAGCAGCCAAGCTGCGGATCAACGGCGAAGAGCGATGGATCGCCGGGGAGGACGCGGCGATGTTCCGCGACGCTCTCGGCGTGCCGCCTCCGGCCGGGCTGCCGGAGAGCTTCCTCGAGGACCATCCCGACCCGATGGGCGCGCTGGCCGGCCGCTACGCGCGCACCCACGGGCCGTTCCCCACCCACCAGCTGGCGGCGCGCTACGGCGTCGACCCGACCCCGGTACTGCGCGAGCTGGAGCGCGTGGGGACAGTCGTCCGCGGCGAGCTCCTCCCCGGCGGGACCGAGCGCGAGTGGTGTGACACCGACGTCCTGCGGCGCGTGCGGCGGGCCAGCCTCGCCGCCCTGCGACGCGAGGTCGAGCCGGCCGACCGGCGTCAGCTCGCGCGTTTTCTCCCGAGCTGGCAGAACGTCGACGCCTTCCGGCGGACCGGGGCGGGGCTCGACCGCCTTCGCGAGGCCCTCGTCCCGCTGCAGGGGGTGACACTGACGCCGAAGGTCTGGGAGTCAGACGTTCTACCTCGCCGCCTCGGTGCCTACAGCCAGACCTGGCTCGACGCACTCTGCACCAGCGGCGAGGTCGTCTGGATCGGCGCCGGTGCATTGGGTCGAAACGACGGCCGCGTCGCCCTCTACTTCCGCGAGGACGTGCGGATCGCCGCGCCGCCTCCCGCCAACGTCAAGCTCGAGTCCCCTGAGGGCGAGGCCCAGGAGGCGATCCGCGAGCGCCTCGGCGAGGGCCCGAGCTTCTGGCTCGACCTCGTCGTCGATCTCGATTTCGGCCCGGAGGAGCTGCACGCGGCGCTCTGGGACCTCGCCTGGGCGGGCGAGGTGACCAACGACGCCTTCGCGCCGCTGCGCGCACCCAAGCTCCGCTCCGTCGGGAGCGGAGATCGTCACGGGCGCCGCTTCAATCGGCGTCGCTCGGGAGCGAACGCAACGGTGCAGGGCCGCTGGTCGCTGACAGCTTCGCTGCTGGCCGACGCCCCGAAGGCCGGTCCGCGGCTGCGCGCCCAGGCCGAGCTGATGCTCGAGCGCTACGGGATCGTCACCCGCGAGACCGTGCTCGCCGAGGGCGTCCCGGGCGGCTTCTCGACCCTCTACGCGGAGCTCGGCAACCTGGAGCTGCTTGGCACCGCCCGCCGCGGCTATTTCGTCGAGGGCCTCGGCGGCGCCCAGTTCGCGCTGCCCGGCGCGGTCGAACGCTTACGCTCGCTGCCGATCGAGAGCGGCGATTACCTGCTGCTCGCGGCAACCGATCCGGCAAACCCTTACGGCTCGTCATGGCCCTGGCCGAAGCGCGAAGGCCA
>JBBSQE010000163.1:0-7015 GCA_038258095.1 Solirubrobacterales bacterium
CACCCTGCGCGACAACACCGAACGTCCGATCACGCTCACCTCTGGCACGAACACCCTGCTCGGCCTCGATCCGGCGGCGATCGCCGGGATCCCAGCCGCACTCGCCACCCGATCTGATGACGCACCGCCGGTCCCACCGCTCTGGGACGGCAAGGCGTCGGAGCGGATCGCGGACGTGGTCGAAGGTCTGTAGCTACTTGGCCGCGGCTGCGGGGGCGTCGCCGTCCGCCGGCTCGGCGGGCTTTTCGTCCTTCGCCGGCTTCGCGCCATCGGCTTCGGCGGCCTGCTCGTCCTCCGCGCGCGCCGCGCTCGACGGTGCCACCAGCATGCTCATATTGCGACCCTCCTGCAGGGGGTCGGACTCGATCACAGCAAGTCCGTCGAGGTCGTCGAAGAGACGTTTCAGAAGCGCACGTCCTCGCTCGGGATGGGCCTGCTCGCGGCCGCGGAACATGATCGTGACCTTGACCTTGTCCCCGTGGCGAAGGAATCGAATGACGTGTCCCTTCTTGGTCCCGTAGTCGTGGTCAGCGATCTTCGGACGGAGCTTGATCTCCCGCACGTTGACCTGCTGCTGGTGCTTGCGGGCCTGCTTTTGCTTCTGCTCTTGTTCGTACTTGTACTTCGAGTAGTCGAGGAGGCGGGTGACCGGAGGCTTGGCGTCGGGAGCGACCTCGACCAGATCGAGGTCGACGGAGCGGGCCTGCTCCAGCGCATCGTCGATCGCGAGGATGCCGAGCTGCTCTCCGTCGGCTCCGATCAGACGCACCTTGGGAACGCGGATCCGATCGTTGATCCGCGTGGAATCACGTTCGGGGGGACGCCGGTCGAACCTACGCGGGATCGGCACTCGCTGAGAGAGCTTCGGAGCTTCAAGAGGACGAGAGCTAGGTGCGAAGGCACGCGGGCGCTCAGTGGCGCGGGGTGGTTTGGGTGCCGTCGGTCAACTGAGGGGCAGTATAGACCCCGAGAGCCGCGAAGCAAGGCGGAGGTGTGTCAACTCCGTGACGACTCTGCAAGAAGATGGCGTTCGGCCAGCTCGGCCGGGGTCATCGCGCCGAGCTCGCCCTCGTCGTGAGACCGTACGGCGACCTGGCCCCCCTCCTGCTCACGGTCGCCGACGACGAGCATGAAGGGGTAGCGTTCGAGCTCGGCGTCGCGGATCTTGCGCCCGACCGACTCGGAGCGGTCGTCCACCCCCACCCTGGCCCCCGCCGCGCGCAGCTCGCCGGCGACGGTGCCCGCGTACTCCGCATGACGGTCTGAGACCGGCAGGACGACCGCCTGGACCGGCGCCAGCCAGACCGGGAACCGGCCGGCGTGGTGCTCGATCAGGATCCCGGCGAAGCGCTCCATCGAGCCGAGCAGGGCGCGGTGGATCATCACCGGGCGGTGCTGGGCGTCGTCGGCGCCGGTGTAGGAGAGATCGAAGCGCTCCGGCATCTGGAAGTCGAGCTGGCATGTGCCGAGCTGCCAGGAACGCCCGAGGGCGTCGGTCACGTGGAAGTCGATCTTCGGCCCGTAGAAGGAGCCATCGCCCGGGTTCAGCTTGTACTCGCGCCCCTGCTTGTCGAGCGACTCGCGGAGCGCCTTCTCGGCGGCCTCCCACTGCTCGTCGGTTCCAAGCGACTTCTCCGGGCGGGTCGAGAGCTCGACCTCGGCGCCGTCGAAACCGAACCGCGCGTACAGCTCGTCGATCGCCTCGCAGATGTCGGTCACCTCGGCCTCGATCTGGTCCTCCGTGCAGTAGACGTGGGCGTCGTCCTGGGTGAAGGCGCGCACGCGCAGGAGGCCGTGGAGCACCCCCTCGCGCTCGTTACGGGACACCCGGCCGAACTCCGCCATCCGCAGCGGCAGCTCGCGGTAGGAGTGCCGGGAGGAGTCGAAGACGAGGCAAGCGCCGGGACAGTTCATCGGCCGCAGCGCGAACTGGCGCTCGTCGACGTCGATGAAATACATGTCGTCGCGGTAGTTGTCCCAATGACCGGACTTGTGCCAAAGCGAAACGTCCATCATCTGCGGAGTCGCGATCTCGACGTATCCGCGACGACTGAGCTGCTCGCGCACCTCGGCCTCGATCAGTCGCAGCAGGACGGTGCCATTGGGCAACCAGAACGGCATGCCGGGCGCCTCCTCACGCAGCATGAAGATGCCGAGCTCGCGGCCGAGCTTGCGGTGGTCGTTCGCCCGAGCGGCCTCGAGGCGCTCAAGGTGGGCAGCCAGATCCTTCTTCGAGAAGAAGGCGGTCCCGTAGATGCGGGTGAGCATCTGGCGGCTCTCGTCCCCGCGCCAGTAGGCACCGGCGACAGAGTTGAGGCGCACCGCCTTGATGCGACCGGTCGAGGGAGCGTGCGGCCCTCGGCAGAGGTCCTCGAAGTCACCGTTTCGGTAGAGCGAGACTGTCTCGACTCCCTCGTCACGCACGAGGTCCGAGATCAGCTCGACCTTGTAATCCTGGCCCTCCGCCCGGAACTTCTCGAGCGCCTCCGCGACGGGGATGTCGCGCCGCTCGAATGGCTCGTCGGCCTTGATGTGGCGGCGCATCGCCTCCTCGATCTTCGGGAGCTCGTCCTCGGAGAGCTGTTCGCCGCCGGGGAACTCGATGTCGTAGTAGAAGCCGTCGTCAATCGGCGGCCCGATCGAGATCTTCGCCTCCGGGTAGAGTTCCAGGACGGCCTCGGCCATCACGTGCGCGGCGTCGTGGCGAATCAGCTCCAGGGCCTCCGGGTCGCGATCGGTGAGGATCTCGATCCGCTCGCCGTCGGCCACGGGAGCGACCAGGTCACGCACCTCGCCGCCGACACGGATCGCCAGCGCCGCCTTGGCGAGCCCGGGGCCGATCGCGGCGGCCGCGTCGGCTCCACTCGCACCCTCCTCAAGCTCGAGCTTCGAGCCGTCGGGGAGCTCCACCGCGATGCCGGCCATCAGGCGGGCACCGCCCGGCGAGCGCCGAGCATCTCGAGCTCGTCGCCCAACAGCCTGGTCACCGCAAAGCCCTCGGCGGCGCTGCGGCGACCAGCGCGCCCCATCTCGGCACCCCGCCGCGGGTCGGAGGTCAACTGGATGACCCGCGATGCGCGCTCCTCGATTCCGGTCACGTGGTACCCATCCATTCCGTCGGTGACCTGCGCCCGCGCGCCGCGGCCCTCGGCCAGCACGGGCGTGCCCTGCCAGAGCGCCGCGGAGACGCCCGGGTCGAACTCGTCGGTGAGCGTGACGGGGAGCGCGCAGCGAGATACTCGTCCTATCGCGCCGATCTGCGCATCCGACGCCCCGGATCGGTCGGTTGCGACGACGAGGTCGTCCTCTCCGGCCGTGAACGCGCGAACCTCTTCGAGGACGCTCACCGCCGCGGGGTCCGAGGGATCGATACGGCCAGCGATCGCCAACTGCAGTCCGGGCACCTCCTCGCGCGCCAACCGCCACGTCTCGATCGCGGCGAGCGGATCGATGGCCGCATCGAGCCGTCCCACCTGACTCACGATCGGCCGTGAGAGATCCACGCCGGAGTCCGCCACCAGCCCGGCCAGGGTCCCCGGTCCGGGTTCACGCCGAGCCGCGGCAAGCGGGTCGAAGGCGCCCGCGACGACGCGCACGTCGTCGGAATCACGCCTTGTCGGGGCGAAGCCGGGGATCGCTACGTCGAGGGTCTCGTAGGCGGCGAGGAGCGGCTCGAGGTGGGCCCAGGCGTGGCCCGCGGGCCTCGAGAGGTCCCGCCCTGTACGCCACGTCCAGTGAGCATCGTCGTCAGAGCGCCCCTCGATCAGCCCGGCGGCGCCGGTGCCGTGGACGACCACGGCGTCGTAGCCGCGGATGTCGAACCGGCGAGCGGCAACCTCGGCCGCCTCGCGAGCGTCGCGCCACCGATCGTCACCGAGCGGGCAATCGGCTCCGGCAAGACCGTCGGCAAGCTCCCGGCCGACACGACTGAACGCAGCATCGCCATACAGAAGCGCACGCTCGGCATCCACTCCGAGTCCACACATCAGCGAGGCGACCGAACGCGAGCAATCCGAAGGTTCCGGAGGGGCGCTGCTGACGAAGAGGATCCGCATCCCGCGCACCTCGGCCGCGAGACGGCGCGCCCGATCGGTCTGGGCGTGGGGCACGACGCCCTCGTAGGCGTCGAGCCCCAGGGGTTCGACGGGCAGCATTTGCAGGCGGGCTTCGATGCGGCCATGCTATCCACGCCATCACGCGGCGTTGCGGCCGCCCGGGGCCGAAATGGGCGCTACTGGGCTCGAACCAGTGACCTCCACCTTGTCGAGGTGGCGCTCTCCCAACTGAGCTAAGCGCCCCGGGTTGGGCAGCCTAGCAACGGGGCCGCGGTCTCAGTCCCGGGATCCTGGGCGAACCACGAGAGTCAACCCGTCGGTCTCGGTGATGGTCACCTCGTCGCCGATTCCGGCCCCCTCCGGGCACCGGGCCCTCCAGATCGCACCGTCGAACCGAACCGACCCCAGGGGCCTGCATTCCTCCGAGACCACCGCTTGCCTTCCCGGCATGGTTTCCGCCCCGGACTGCAGCTCGTACCGCCTCAGGAAGCGCCGCCAGAAGAGCGCCTCGCCGAGCTCGCCGAGGAACGCCAGAACCAGGACGCCGACCCCGATCGGCGCCGGCAACACGAAGAGCAGCAGGAGGAGGGCGATGACGACGAGCATCGTTCAAGTGTCGCGCCTCGCAACTATCCTGGCGGGGCGATGATCAATCTCGAGGCCTCGGGGGAGCGGGAGACGATGATGCTCGTCGCGACGATCCTCGACGACACGCCGGGCACCAGCCGCGTACGGATCCTCGATGCGGTCCGCGACGGCGAGGCGATCGTCGTCGCGGCGGTCCGCCCCCGGGCGGTCGACCACCTGCTCGAGCGCCTCCGTGCAGCCGGGGTCCCGGAGGCCGACGTCACGCTGTCCCGCCTCGAGGTCGTCGGCCGCGCCGCCCGATCGAGCGGTGCGACCAGTCTCGTCTGGGAGGACGTCCTGGGCACCGCCTGGGTCAACGCCCGGCCGATCGCGCGTTACCTCGCGTTCATGCTTGTCGCGGGGGTGATCGCGAGCTACGGCGTCATCGATCGCAACGGCATCCTGATCGTCGGTGCGATGGCCGTGAGCCCGGACCTGCTGCCGATCACTGCTGTCGGTGTCGGCCTGATCGGACGCAGGCCGAAGCTCGCAGTCCAGGCGTTGCTGACCTTGATCATCGGCCTCGGGATGGCGACGGCATCCGCGGCGACGTGCGCCTTCGCCCAGGACCAGTTCGGCGCCATTCCGGCGGGCTTCAACATCGACTCGACCGTCCTCGGGACGCTGACGACCACCACAAACGAAACCTTCGTCGTCGCCTTCGTTGCCGGGATCGCCGGGATGCTGGCCCTCGAGACCCGCGCCAGCTCCGGCGTCGGGGTGGCCATCTCCGTCACGACGATCCCTGCGGCCGCGTACCTGGGCGTCGCGATCGGCCTCCGGGAGCAGGGGGAGGTGCTCGGCGCCCTGGGAGTGCTGAGCGTCAACGTCGCGATGCTGGTGCTCGGGTCGACCCTCACGCTGGCAACTCAGCGCCGCCTCGGGGCACGGGCGGCTGAGCGGCGGCGTCGAGCGCGTGCCCCGAGCTGAGGCAAGGCTTAGGACGACTCCCTTTTTCTGACTGAGGGTCCCGAGGCGGCGCCTCTGGCCTGGATGAAACCGACTCCGAACCGCCGTACGATCTCGACGAGGATCCCAATCCCGATCAGGACGTAGAAGGACGTGAAGATCTTCATCCACGGGTCAGAGATCACTAGATGCGGATCCGCGGTGCTCGACGTCGTCAGAGTGGCGACCGAGAAGTAGAAGCCGTCGACGATGCTCCAGTCGTTGCCGAGCGAGTATGTGAGCGTGCCGATCACGATGAGCGTCACTCCGGCGCTGAGGACCTGACCGAAGTCCTCCTCGCGCATGGCATAGCGAATCGCGCCGACCAGGCGCCGCCACATGAGAAGTGCGGAGACCACCCTCTCTGCTTCGGCCGCGACCACGGCTTCCCTGCCCTCGCAAGGATCGCTGAGGCTGAAGGCTCGATATCGTTCCAACGCCATCAACGCTTCAGCTTTGAGGTAGTCGGCAAATTGAAGGCGCGGACTGACCCGATCGGATTAGGCTGCGGCCACACCGCGCCCAGGACGGGCGCCGACAAGGGGGAATCGCATGGCCAAGCAATACAACGAGGCACAACTCAGCTCGTTCGTCGACCAGATCTTCAAGCGCCTCCAGCGAATTGAGAAGCAGCTGCTGATCGTCTCAGAGAAGGCCGGGGTGCCGATGGAGGATCCGACCGCGAGCGTCCCGCCCGAGGTCATCGAGCTTGCCCGGAACGGCGAGCGCATGGGCGCGATCCGCAAGTACCGCGAGCTGACCCGAGCCGACATGCAGGAGGCGCAGGCTGCAATCGAATTGATCTAGGGCCTGGCGGTCTCCTCGCATTCCCGGTCAGTGCATGGCCAGACAGACCGCCTTCGTCTGCGCGCGCCGCAACAGGGGGAGGAGCCCGGGCGTGGCCTGGGAGGAGATGCTGAAGGTGACCGAGCGCCGACCGTTCCCGTTGGCCGCGATGAACTGCGTGTATCCATTGATCGAGCCGGTGTGGCCGAAGACGGCTCCACATCCGGTGTCGTAGCGGAAGATGCCGAGGCCGGCCTTGTTCTTCCCGGGGCCGGCCGGCTCCGAGTGTCCCGGCCCGAACGGCCCCCGGCGAATCCGCACGTAATGGCGGATGAACCTGTTGAGATCGAGCGGCGTCGAGACGAGACCGCCCGATGCCCAGGCCCACCCGCCGAAGGCGATGCTCTGGCTGATGTCCTCCGGGGGTTGATCCCCGGACCCGTGCAGGAACGGGGTGGGAAGCAGAAGACCATGCGGAAGCAGGGTCGAGTGGAGGCCGAACGACCGCAGAACCTTGGCGCGCAGGACGGCGGCGTAGGGCTCACCCGTAATCGCTTCCAGAGCCAACCCGACGGCGATGTTGTCGCTGTTCGAGTAGC
>JBBSQE010000164.1:0-6974 GCA_038258095.1 Solirubrobacterales bacterium
CGACATGAGCTTCTTCGACGCCGGTTACCTCAAGGGCAGCCCCAACCAGCCCGTCACCTTCTACAAGACCGTCCACGGCCCGGTGATCGGCTACGGCACCGTCAACGGGCGCAAGGTCGCGCTCGCCTCGAAGCGTTCGAGCTACGGCCGCGACACGCTCGACCTGCTCTTCAACCACCGGCTGTCCACCGGCGCGGTTCAGGGCCCGCTCTCGTTCTTCAAGGCGGCCTCCAAGACCCCGCAGACGTTCAACTCGTTCTACATCGACAGCCGGCACATCGCCGAGTACACGAGCGGCCTGCTGCCGACCCGGGCCAAGGGCGTCGATCCGCGGCTGCCCACCAAGGGCACCGGTGGCTACGAGTGGCGCGGCTACCTCTCTTATCGCGGTCACCCGCACGGCATCGACCCGAAGAACGGACGGATCGTCAACTGGAACAACAGCGTCGCTCACCGGTTCGGCGCGGCGGACAGCGAGTTCGGGCGCAACGGCTCAGCCGCCCGGGTGGACCTCCTGAACAAGAACCTCAACCGGCTGAAGCGCCACGGCAAGTGGTCGCTCGCCACGCTCACCTCGGCGATGAATGCCGCGGGTACACAGGACGTGCGGGCCATCGACACCGTACCGCTCCTCGTCCGGGTACTCCGAGGCTCGAAGGCCCCGAATGACCAGGCGCGCCAGATGTTGGCGGTGCTCAACTCGTGGCGCGCCCACGGAGGGAGCCGCCTCGACCGCAATCTCGACGGCAAGATCGACGAGCCGGGAGCGGCGGTCATGGACGGCTCTTGGAACCGGATCGCCGATGCGGTCATGGAGCCGCTGCTCGGGTCGCAACTGAACGAGCTGAACAGCCTTTTCAGTCGCTTCGACCTGCCGCCGAGCGGCCAGTACTCCGGGTGGTATCAGTACTTCGACCGGGATCTGCACACGATCCTCGGCGACAAGGTGCCCCGCCCGTTCGTGAACCGCTACTGCGGGCGCGGCAACAAGCGCGCATGCCAGACGGCGATCTGGAACGCGCTGGCCGCGGCGGGCGTGGAGATATCCGCCGCGCAGGGATCCGAGAACCCGGCGGACTGGCGCGCCGACGCCACGCGGGAGCGGATCGTCTTCGGCCCGCTTCAGCCCGACGGCTACACGATGCGCTACACGAACCGCCCGAGCGGGATCCAGCAGGTCATCACGTTCAACGGGCACCGCAAGTAGGCACTACCGGAGGCGGGCCGTCGCGAACTCCCTGACGCCCGCCTCGAATCCGACGTTCGCCTCGATGCCGAGGGAGCGGGCGCGCTTCGCTGAGGCGAACACGTGCCGGACATCGCCGAGGCGAAACTCGCCCGTCACGACGGGGTCGGGACCATCGAGCGCCGCGCTCAGGGCAGCCGCCATCTCGACGACCGATCTCGGCTCCCCGGTGGCGACGTTGATCGGTCCATCGAGGCGGGGTTCGCCGAGCACCGCCCGGGTGTTTGCGGATGCGACATCGCCCACGTGGACGAAGTCGCGGAGCTGTGCGCCGTCCTCGAAGACACGCGGCGCATTCCCCTGCTCCAGCGAGCTGCGGAAGATGCTCGCCACACCGGCGTAGGGCGTGTCGAAGGGCATGCGCGGTCCGTAGACGTTGTGGTACCGGAGGCTGGTGACAGCCGCACCGGTCTCACGGCCGAAGACCGTGCACAGGTGCTCCTGCTCGAGCTTCGTCGCCGCATAGACGCTGCGCGGGTCGGTTGGCGCCTGCTCCGTCACCGGCTCCGGGGTGAGCCCGGCGCCGCAGACCGGGCAGAGGGGATCGACGCGGCCGGCGGCTAGATCCTCGGCGAGGCGAGGGAGCGGTCGCATGCTGCCGTGCCCTGCGCAGCGATAGGCCCCCTCGCCGTAGACCACCATGCTTCCGGCCAACACCAGGCGGCCGTCGAAGCCCCTGTCGGCGAGTGCTCGCAGAAGAGCGGCCGTGGCAAGCGAGTTGTGGGCCACGTAGTCGCCGACGTCCTCGAAGCCCTTGCCGAGCCCCACCATGGCCGCCTGGTGGCTGACGGCATCGACACCCGCGACGGCCCGTTCGGCCTCGCGAGGGTCGCGAAGGTCCGCCTCGATGAACTCGGCCGCCGGGTTCAGGTAGGAGGGCCGCTGCCGATGGGCCGCCTCGAGCAGCGCATCGACGACCCGTACCTCGCAGCCCCGCTCGACCAACGCGTCGACGACGTGGGAGCCGATGAACCCCGCGCCACCCGTGACCAGGACCCTCGCGGCCATCACCAGAAGGTGTGGACCGTCACGACGATCGCGAGACCCACGGCCGCTTGTATGCCGAGCAGGGCCGGAGCCGGCCGGAACCGCAGCCCGAACGCGCACGCGGCCAACAGCACCCAGGGTGCGAACGGCAGCCAGATTCGCTCGACCTCTCCCTTCGACATCCCGCTGAGCTCAGCGAGGACGACGGATGCCACCCCTCCGCCGACGAGCAACCATGCCTTCGGGTCCCCCAGCCTCGTGAGCGCCACGATGGTCACCGGCCCGATGGCGAGGCCGAACGCGGCGAGGTTGCTGAGCAGGAAGTAGCCGAACGGGCGGTCGGAGGCGATGCCCGCAAAGTACTGCTCGCGGGTCGCGTGCAGACCATCAATCCACCAGAAGCCGGCACCCGAGAAGGCTCCGATCACCGCGAGCGTCCCCGCTGCTCCGAGCAGGGCCACGCGCCAGCTTCGCCTCGCGAGGAGGACAACCGCCGGGACCGCAGCGAGCAGGAAGAGCCCGTAGGAGAGCATCAGACAGGCGCCGAAGAGCAACCCGCCGCCGAGCGCCATCAGGTCGGACCGGGCGCCCCGCCGGCTGCTCGCCAGCACCAGCAGGGTGACGCTCCAGGCGCCGACGCCCATGAAGAACGCATCGGCCGAGGTGGCAACCCAGACCGCCGCCGGCGCCAGCACGAGGAAGGGCGCCGCTGCGCGCGCCGTAGGCTCTCCGGCAACGTCGCGCATCGCCACGAGGGCCGCGGGCACCGCCAGCGCGCCAACGATGATCATCAGGGCCGCCGCCGGCCCCACGCCCGACAGGCCGATTCGGTCCATTCCAGCGAGCAGCAGGACCATGCCGGGAGGGTGCCCCCTGACGTGGACCGAGTAGGTGGCGATCTTCGTCGTGAAGTCCGAGAGGAAGTTGAAGGGGTCGCCCACCCTGTCGACCTGTCCGAGGTACTCGTTGGAGCGCTGGGGCGGGTTGACGATCTCGCTGGGCCCCCGGACGGACGAGAGCGCGACGGCCCACGCCCCGGCCGCCGCCGCGGCTGAGGCAAGCATCGGACGCCACCCGAGGCTCGCCGCCAGGCGAGGCCCGTAGATGGCGATTGCGGGGGCGAGGAAGAGAGCGCCGACGGCCCACGGGGTGACCCTCGGGTTCCAGTGGCCGACGAGGGGTGGTGCGGCCAGGCCGATGCCGACGCCGGCATCGTTGAGGCGGTTTCCGAAGAAGATGGCGGCCACGATCACGGCCAGCCATGCGGCGAGTGCCGCGATCTCGCGCGGACGCGGGTACGCGGCGTCGGTCTGCATCTCGGACGAGGCTAGGTCGCGCCGATTTCCGGCGCATTAAGGGGTCCGTAAGCGGGGAAGGCCAACCTTGTTGCGTGCTTGACGTCGTCCTACCCGTCCTCGACGAGGCCGAAGCCATCCCCGTCGTGCTCGAGGCGTTCCCGTCCGGCTTCGAGCCGATCATCGTCGACAACGGCTCGACCGACTCATCGGCCGAGGTCGCACGCGGCCTCGGAGCCCGTGTCGTCAGCGAGCCGCAACGGGGCTTCGGGGCCGCCTGCTTCGCCGGTCTCGAGGCTGCCCGATCGGACACCGTCTGCTTCATGGACTGCGACGCGTCCCTCGACCCCGGTGAGCTGCCGCACGTCGCGCAGGGTGTCGAGGAAGGCTCCTTCGATCTCGTCATCGGATCCCGCAACCCGGTGGAGCGTGGAGCGTGGCCTGTTCACGCACGAATCGCGAATCGTGCCCTCGCGTTCGGACTTTCGCGCAGGACGGGTCTGCATCTCGCCGACATCGGGCCGATGCGCGCCGCGCGCAGGACGGGACTCCTCGAGCTCGGCCTCATCGATCGCCGCTTCGGCTGGCCGCTCGAGATGGTTGTGCGGGCGGCCGAGGCCGGCTGGCGGATCGACGAGGTCCCGGTCTCCTACCTTCCCAGGCGTGGCCGGTCCAAGGTCACCGGAACGATTCGTGGCACGGTGCGAACCATCAGCGACATGAGCCGGGTCATGCGAGCCACGGCGTGACGAGCTCCACAGCGCTGATCGTGATCGCCAAGGCTCCGACTCCCGGTCGCTCCAAGACCCGGCTGTCCCCGCCCTGCTCGCCCGTCGAGGCGGCGAGCCTCGCGGAAGCCGCGCTGAAGGACACGCTGGATGCGGTTTGCGAAACACCCTGCGCGCGGCGCATCCTCGTGTTCGACGGCGACCCGGCGCCCTGGGGGGCCCCGGGGCTCGAAGTGATCCCTCAGGTGGCAGGCGGGCTCGACGTCCGGCTGGCCGGGGCCTTCGATGCGGTCGGCGGGCCCGCCCTTCTCGTCGGCATGGACACGCCGCAGCTCGATCCGGGTCTCCTCGAGAGTTCGATCGCCATCCTCGAGGGCGACGGCTGCGATTGCGTGCTCGGCCCGGCCCTGGACGGCGGCTGGTGGTCGATCGGCCTGCGTGCCGCCGACCCTCAGGTCTTTCTCGGCCTGCCGATGAGCTCCGTCCGCACGGCGAAGGCGCAGCGCGGGCGGCTTCGCGAACTCGGGCTCCGGCACTATGAGCTTCCCGAGCTCCGCGATGTCGACACGATCCATGACGCGCGCATAGTCGCCGGACTTGCGCCCGAATCCCGATTCGCCCGGGCGCTCCGGTGGGTCGACCGGCCGGCCGAGGCAGCGTGAAGCGCGCCGTGGCGCTGCTGACTCTCGCGCTTGCCGGATGTGGCAGTGCCGATGAGGTCCCGCTCGCAGCCGAGCCGGCGGACTCGCCTCCCCTGACGGCGGCTCCCGCCGGGGTGGTAACGCCTCTCGGCGTCGAGCCGGAGGGCCTGATCGCCGATCCGGCCACCGGGATCGTCGCGGCCGGGGTCTCGGAGCCGCCGAGCCTGCATCTTGTGCGCGCCACGGACGGCCGCCTTCTGAAGACGGTCGGGCGTCCCGCCAGAGCGCGGCACCTGTCCCTGGTGGCCTCGGGCGGCCCGGTCCTCGTCCCGGCCGAGGCGGCGGATGAGCTCGTCCAGGTCACCCTGCCCGATGGGAACGCCGTGCGGACCGCGGTCGGATCCCATCCGCACGATGCCGCCTTTGCAAGAGGCGAGACCTTCATCTCGGACGAGTTCGCCGGCACCGTCTCCGTAGTCAGGGGTAGGCGTCTGGTGGCGACCGCGGATACCGGCGGCCAGCCCGGTGGGATCGCGGCCGAGGGCACCCGGGTGGCCATGGTCGACGTCAGGCGGCGGATGCTCGTGATCCTCGCGGCACCGGGAGGACGGGTCGTCGCCAGGATTCCGGCCGGCAGGGGCCCGACTCACGCCGATACCGATTCCAAAGGCATCCTCTACGTCGTCGATACGCAGGGCGACGCGATCCTGCGCTACTCGCTTGAGCCGAAGTCGCGCCTCCTCGGCAGCACTTCCGTCCCCGGGACGCCGTATGGAATGGCGATCGACCGGCGCCACGGCCGCCTGTGGGTGACCCAGACCGCTCTGAACCGCGTCGTCGAGCTCCAGGTGACCGACGACCGTCTTCGCGTCGTGCGTTCGTTCCCGACGGTCCGCCAGCCCAACAGCGTCGCGGTCGACCCGCGTCGCGGCCTCGTCTTCGTATCGGGGAACGCGGCCGGCGTCCTTCAGCGAATCGACGTGGGGGTGGCGCGATGAAGCTGTATCCGGACCGACGTCCCGGAGGTCCGTTCGACCCCGAGTCGTGGAGGAGCCCTCTGCGCGGGCCGTGGCTCGCGTCGTTCTTGGGGTCGGCGCTCCTGCCGCTGATCGTCATCTGCGCGGCGACGGGCTTCCTGTCTCAGGCCGCCTACAACCCGAACCTCGGGGACAACTCCGTCCTGCCCGGCAGCGGTGTCTTCAACCCGTACTTCTTCAACTGGCCGACCAGCCCGAGCTGGCTCTACGCGGTCACGCAGGGCCTTCACGTCGGCTGCGGACTGGCGGCGATCCCGATCCTGCTGGCAAAGCTCTGGTCGGCGATGCCGAAGCTCTTCGAGTGGCCGCCGATCCGCTCGATCGCTCACGTGATCGAGCGGGTCAGCCTCGCGCTGCTCGTCGGCGGGAGCATCTTCGTGTTCTTCACCGGCGTGTTCAACATCCAGGTCTATTACCCCTGGCCGTTCGATTTCGTCTCCGCGCACTATTACGGCGCGATCGTCTTCCTCGGTGCCCTCATCCTGCACATAGCGATCAAGATCCCGGTCGTCAGGCGAGCCTTCCGCGAACAGGGCGTCACCAAGCCATTGCGCGACGATCTGGCCCACACCGAGGCCGAGCCGGCCCGCGAGGAGTCAACCGCCCCGGTCGCTCCGGCGGGGCCGACCATCTCTCGGCGAGGCTTCGTCGGAGCAGTGGGGCTGGCCTCGCTCGGATTGGGAGTCATGGCGGCCGGGCAATCGATCGGCGGCCCATTCCGCAAGCTGGCCGTGCTCGCTCCGCGCGGTGAGAACCCGGGAAGCGGCCCGAACGGATTCCAGATCAACAAAACCGCTGATGCGGCCGGGATCATGACGAAGGACACCGGGAGCGCCTGGCGGCTGAAGCTGGAGGGCTCGAGGACGGTCGAGTTGAGCCGCGACGAGCTTCTGGCGATGGACCTCTCGACCCAAGAACTGCCGATCGCCTGCGTCGAAGGGTGGTCGACGACCCAGCAGTGGACCGGTGTCCCCCTGCGCGACTTGGCGGCTCTCGCCGGCGCGCCGGATGGGGCCGACGCCCTCGTCGAGTCGATCCAG
>JBBSQE010000165.1:0-6863 GCA_038258095.1 Solirubrobacterales bacterium
CACACTGAACCGCCCCGAATCCTTCAATGCGATGAGCCCGCAACTGATCGACGAGCTCACCACGGCCTTCGCCTGGCTCGCCGACCGCGCGAAGCTGCGCGGCCTGATCATCACCGGCACCGGCCGCGCCTTCTCCTCGGGGGGCGACGTCACCTGGTTCAAGAAGGGCGTTGACGAGGAGGGCTTCGACCTTCCCTCCGACGTCCGGCGCGGAGCCGAGATCCTCCACCAGGCGATCATCGACATGAGGCGGATTCCCTACCCGGTGATCGGGGCGATCAACGGTCCGGCCGCCGGGGCGGGCTTCTCGCTGGCCCTCGCGTGCGACATCCGGATCGCCTCCGAGAAGGCCTTCTTCGCGCCGGCCTACGGGCGGATCGGCGCCTCCCCGGACGGCGGCATGACCTACTTTTTGCCCCGCGTCGTCGGCCCGAGCCGAGCGATCGAGATGCTGCTCGACGACCCCAACATGACCGCAGAGGAGGCACTGGCCGAGCACATCGTCTCCGAGGTCGTGCCCGGCGAACAGCTGATGGACCGCGCGCGTGAGAAGGCTGACCAGTGGGCGGCGATGGCCCCGCACTACGTGAAGACCGCGAAGGCACTCTGCGCGGTCTCGATCGAGAACAGCCTCGCCGACCACCTGCAGCTCGAGCGCCACGGCATCGCCGACAGCATGGCGACCGAGGACCTCCGAAACGGCGTGACCGCGTTCTTCGGCGGCGAGAAGCCGGTCTTCGAGGGCCGATGAACCCGAGCGACCCAAGACCCGCACTCCCCTTCACCCGGGCTCGATCAGTCCGGGATACCCAGCGAAACTCGACCGGAAAGGCACCCCATCATGAACAACAAGATTCTCACCCTGCTGCTCGTCGCGATCGCCGCCATCGGCCTCGCGGCCTGCGGCAGCAGCAGCGACAACAGCTCTTCGACCAGCGCTGACACGGGAGCGGGCGGCACCACCGCGGCTGGCGGAGGCGGCGGAGGCACGGCAACGGCAGCCCTCAAGGTCACCGCCGACCCCGACGGAGCCCTCTCGTGGACCCCGACGACCCTGACGGCCAAGCCCGGCCAGGTGAGCATCGAGCTCGAGAACGCCTCATCGACCCCCCACAACATCCAGATCGAGGGCCAGAACGACGTGTCGGACACGATCTCGAATGGCGACACCGCCACGATCACCGCCGACCTGAAGCCCGGCACCTACACGTACTTCTGCGACATCCCGGGCCACCGCCAGGCGGGGATGGAAGGGACGCTGACGGTCAAGTAGGGCGGCGACGCTCACTCTCTGCCCGCGGGTCCTGTCAGGAGTGGGGCCCATCACCGGCTGCGGTAGCTAAAGCTTCCTCGCCGGTGATCAACCCACTCCTGCCACCCGCGGGGAGAGCGCTCGCATCGATAGCGATCGGGCCCGTGGCGTTCGCCAAGGATCACATTTCGACGCTTGCTGATGGCTGGCGACTTGGGCGTCCCGGCCCTCCGTCAGGAAGCCTTTGTCAGGGCCACCGCCTCCTCCCACGGGTGGCGGTGGTGGGTGTATCCGGCCGAGGAAGCTTCAGCTACCGCAGGCCGGATGGGCCCCGCCACCGACAGGACCCGTGGGCAGAGGCGCTGATCCTGGCCGGGAGCTACCCAACCAGGGCCCTGCCGACCGAGTCGGCCACGCAGCAGGGCTTCTCGACGCCATCGACCTCGAGCTTGAAGCGGGTCACCACTTGCCACCAGCCATCGCCGATCTCGTCGACCGAGACGACCTCGGCCCGGGCGCGGACATTGCTGCCGGCAGGGACCGGAGCCGGAAAGCGGACCTTGTTCCAGCCGTAGTTCACCCCGAGCACGAAGCCCTTCTGCACCAGGAGGCTCTTGCGGAATCCGTCGACCAGGCTCAGGGTGAGGTTGCCATGGGCGACCGTCGTCCCGAAAGGGCTCTCCTTCTCGGCGCGCTCCACATCCACGTGGATCCACTGGTCGTCGCCGGAGAGCTCACCGAACAGGTTGATCATCTCCTGCGTGACCTCGCGCCACTCGCTGGGCCCGATCTCCTCCCCGACCAGGACCTTGAGGCCTTCGATTCCGTCCACTTCGGTGACTGCCATCTGGGCGGCACGCTATCCGATGCGCGGCCGCTGCATATGTTGCCTGTGGCAGCGACAAGCCGATTGGATGCGCAAGCTCGGCCGCTACTCGATCAGCCTCACCTCGAGCTCCGGCGCCACGATCGCCCCCGCTCCACCGAGCAGGGCCAGGATCCGCGCCACGTAGGCCGTCGTCTCCGGAATACTCGGAACGCAGCCACATGCCTCCACCGCTCCCGGCCCCGCGTTGTAGGCGGCGAGGGCCAGTGCGGGCGAGCCGAACTCCTCCATCAGGTCCGACATCAGGTGGGCCTGGGCATCGATCGCCGCCACCGGGTCAAACGGGTTCGTGAGGCCGTAGGAAGCGGCGGTTGACGGGATGAACTGGGCAATGCCCTGAGCACCCGCGGGAGACACCGCGTCGGGGTCGAAGCCCGACTCCGCCATCAGCTGCGCGGCCAGGAGTGCCGCGGAGACGTTCCACCGGCCTGCCGACTCGAGCAGCGGGTCGCGGTAGGCGGCGGGCACGAAGGCCGGCAAGCTGTCTGAGCCGCGGGTCGAGCCGTCGGAACCTCCCCCGAGCAGGTGATTTCCCGCCTCGGAGCAGGGCTCGGGCCCAGCGTCGTAGCCGTAGTGCCAGGCCTCCCAGGAATAGCGCTGCACGAAGCCAAAACGACCGGCGTTGGCGGCGAGCCAGGAGTAGGCACCCGAGGGGCCGAGGTCAAGCTCCGTCGCGCAGCGGTGAAGCGAGTGGCCGGGAGGCGCGACCCAGGTCGGATCGGGATGCGCCGCGAACAGGGCTGCCTGCTCGGCATCGGAGCGAAAGCCGGACACGACGCTCAGCGTGATGCCATCGGCGGCTGCGGCGAGCGACATCTGGTCGTATGCGGCGGCCACGTCCGGACGCATCCCCTCTCCCGTCCGGTACTCGAGCGGGCCACTGTACCCACCGCCCGTCGCGATGGCAGGCATTCCGCCGGTCGCCGAAACAGGTAAGGCAGCCTCGGCGAGGGCGGTCACCTTTGCGGTATCCCCACGTCTCCGGGTTCGAGGCGAAGCGGCCCGGGCACGGGGCACGGTGGCGATTCCCGGGTTCTCGTCATCGACCGCGACGAAGACAGTCGCGCGGGCTTGGACCGGGGCGAACGAATCGCGATCAGGGAACGAGACCCGCACGAGCCGGGCATCGACCCCATTGGCCCTCGCAACCCGAAGAGCGGCTGCGCGCGCCTCACCGAAGTAGACGCTCTTTGCCAGATGCTGCGGGTTCGGTGCGCCGCCCGGAAGCGCGGGCGGGGCGAGGAGCCGGGGCAGATGATCCCGCATGGAGCGAACCGCGGAGATCGCCACGAGGTCGACCGTTCGCTGGGCACGGCTCTTCCCGGTCAGCGCGCCTGCGAGGGACACGATCAGGAGGACGACGATCAAGAGGATCGCCACGCCGCCGAGTGCGGCCGGCATCACTTGGCCGTCCTCCGTCGCGGCGCTCCGGAGCCGGCGAAGCAGCGAGGTGACCGGCGCGGGGTACCGGCGGCCACCCGGCGCGCCCGCCCTGGCGCGGCGCGAGGCAAGCCAGTCCGGTGCCTGCTTGAGGACTCGCACCGCGAGCCCGCGGCCGACGAGGTCGCGGACGAGCAGAGCGGTCAGAGCCCGGTCGCGGTCGAGGTCGGCTCGGAGCAGCGCAGCACGGGGCTGAAGCCCGGGATCCTCGATCGCGGCTCGGAGACTGTGCTCCGGAGACCAGACCACACACGGGACGGACTCACCTACCTCCCGCACGGCCGCCCCGGCGGCTGCCAGCCCCTCGTCCCCGCCTGGCAAAGCGGCGCAGCAGATACGGCCCCTCGCCGCGGGCGAGGCCTCAGGGATCTGTCGCGCAAGGAGCTCTTCGAGCTCCCGCGCCTGGGCGGACGCAAGCACAGCCGGGCGGCTGGCCCTTGGGGGGTCGAGCTCGAGCAGCAGCGCCGCCTCGTCGCCCCCCGACGCTTCGACCGCGAGCATCGCGGCGCATGCCCGCGAGCCGGGGGCCTCCCCGACTCCCGTGACCAGTGTCGGACCCCGTCTCATTGCGCCGCCTTCGCTGCCGCCGACGATGTGACCTCGAGCCTCTCCCCCACGGCGGCGAGGGGAGAAGGCGGACGAACGCTCACCTCGACCCGGCCTCCGTCGACATCGATCCGGACCTGATCCCTGGCCCAGCCCGGGAGCGCAGCACGCGCGGCGTCCTCCGGCGAGCGATCGGCGGCCAGAGCCAGGGCGCCGGCCTCGGCGGCGCCGTCGGCGAGGGTCAGGGTGTACCCGGCGACGAGCAACTGGAGGCCGAGTAATCCGGCCAGCAGCAGCGCCGGCAGACAGGCGACGAGCTCAACGGAGGCCTGCCCGGCCTCACCTCCTCGGGGTCGGCGGCGCTCAGCTCGCATCCTCGACCTCCAGCGCCGCATGGACCGCGATCCGCACATCCGGCAGTACGGGAAGGACTCGAGGAATCGAGACCTCGACCGACACGTCCTCGTCATCCGTGACGTCCGCCCCCGAACGGAGCAGACCGGGCAGAGCGTCGCGAGCGGCGACCTCGGCGTCGTCGCCCACCAGTGCCGAGCGGGCCCCGGCCCGTGCGGCAAGCCCGGCCGACCACAGCGCGAAGCCCACGGCGGCGAGTTGTGTCGCCACGAGCACCGCGACGATCAGGGCCGGGAGCACCCCGACGAGCTCAGCGGAAGCCGTCCCGCGCTCTGATCTGAGCCCTCTCTGCGCTGTTGCCGCCACCCATCCAACGCTGCCACCGACCGGCATGTGGGTGGCGCGCAAATGCGCCAAGTTCGTGACGATTCAGCGACTCAAGTCAAACCCCCTGAACTCTTGAGTCTAGGTGGGAAACCAAGGAGCTGTTCGCTCTGCTCGACGGCTTCGAGCGACAGGTCCGCGTGGTTTGAATTTTGACAATCGGCCGGCTCCGGTCCGGACCGAGCCCGGGCCCTACTGGTAGGTCGTCGCCTCGACCCAGACACGCCAGATCGCTACGATCGCCGCGCCGAGCAGGACGATCCAGATCAGCTGCAGGCCGGGGCTCCCGCCGAGCATCTCGTCCTGCCCCGCGATCAGGAGCGCGATCAGGCCGAGGCCCCCGTAGAGCAGGATCCTGCTGGTGTCCGTCAGGGAGGACAGCATCATCTCGTTCTGGCGGCCGTACGTGTAGATCGCGAAGGTGATCACGACCAGAAACGCCATGAGGAGGGCCACGAGGATCGTGTCGGACGCGTTGCCGCCCCCGGGAAGGAAGGCGACGATGGCGGCGAGCGCCAGGATGATCGCCACGTTTCGGGCTCCGCGCATGTGGTGAATTGTAAGGCGGGTGGGCTACTTGCTGGTCATCGCGATGATGCCGACGACCACCAGGGCGATCGTCCCCGCGAATGCGAGAGCCCCGAGCGCAGCCGCCACGGCGGCGGCGACGGGCCTCTCGTCACGGCTGTGATCGGCGAAGCGAGTGGCGCCGTAGATCGCGAGTGAGAAGATGACGGTAACTCCGAGACCGGCGACGATCGAGTAGAGGATCGTCTGAAGGAGCTCCTTGGTGTCGACGATCGTCGCCGCCATCAGGTGACGGGCTCCGGCGAGCCCTGCTGGGAGCGACGGACGAAGGCGAGGGCGACCAGGCCGAGTGCGAGAACAGAGACGACGACGGGGCCGAGCGCACCCGTGCCGAAGGCCCGCGTCAGCCCGTAGACCCCCGCCCCGATCAACGCTGCCCCCGGAAGCGTCAGGAGCCACGCCGTGACGATGTTGCCAGCGATGCCCCACCGTACCGCGGACACGCGCTTGGCCGCGCCGGCGCCCATCACGCCGCCGTTGATGACGTGCGTCGTCGACAGCGGGAAGCCGAAATGCGAGGACGAGAGAATCACGGCGGCGCCGGCGCCCTGGGCCGTGAAGCCCTGCGAGGCGTCCATCTTGATGATCCGCGTGCCCGTCGTGCGGATGATGCGCCACCCGCCGCTGTAGGTCCCCAGGGAGATCGCCGCCGCCGCCGAAACGATCACCCACAAGGGCGGATCGGCGTCCGCCGCGAGCGTCCCGTTGGCGATCAGCGCAAGCGTGATTATGCCCATCGTCTTCTGGGCGTCGTTCGTTCCGTGTGCGAGCGCAAGTAGACCGCCGGAGATCACCTGCCCGAAGCGGAACCCTCGCGTCACCGGTCCCGGGCGCAGCTTGCCGACCACCCGGTAGATCAATCCGATCCCGGCGCCGGCGATCAGAAAGGCGAGCGTCGGGGCGATCAGCGCCGGCAGGAGCACCTTCCCGACCAGCCCCTCGCCCGAGATCGCAGCCGCTCCCTGGGCAGCGAAGGCCGACCCGACGATCCCGCCGATCAACGCATGCGACGAGCTCGACGGCAGGGCGAAGTACCAGGTCATCAGGTTCCAGGCGATGGCACCGATCAGCCCCGCGAAGACGATGTTGAGCGACCCCTCGATGGCCTGCGGGCTGACGACGTCCTGTGCCACCGTCGCTGCAACGGCGATCGAGAGAAACGCTCCGACGAAGTTGAGGAGCGACGCCATCGCTATCGCCGCTCGCGGAGTGGCCGCCCCGGTCGAGATCGCGGTGGCCACGACGTTGGCGGTGTCGTGAAACCCGTTTGTGAAGTCGAAGGCGAGAGCCGTCCCGACGACGATGACGAGGATCAGGTCCGAGTCCACCGAACGGTCCGCCGAGGTAGGTCCCTACGCATTCTTGATCACGATGCCCTCGAGGATCTGCGCGGCCGTCTCTGTCGCATCGATC
>JBBSQE010000166.1:0-6775 GCA_038258095.1 Solirubrobacterales bacterium
CCTTCTCGAACAACGCCTCCTCGATCCTCCAGCAGAAGTTCCAGGGGGCGATCCAGGACCAGCTCTCCTCGCCGGCCTCGCCGCTGGAGCTGCTGCTCGCCCTCTCGCTCGGCGGCTTCATGCGCGGCCTGATCGTCGCCGTCCTGACCTTCATCGCGGCTTCGTTCCTGGTCGACCTGCCGGTCGACCACATCCTGATCCTGATCCCGGGCCTGCTCCTCGTCGGCTTCTTCTTCGCTCAGCTCGGAGTGCTGATCGGCGTGCGGGCGGAGCAGTTTGACGACGTCGCCATCGCTCAGACCTTCATCCTCCAGCCCCTGATCTTCCTCGGAGGCGTCTTCTACTCCGCCTCGCTCTTGCCCGAGCCCTTCCAGACCCTGACCCACTTCAACCCCGTCTACTACATGATCAGCCTGGTCCGCTACGGCTTCCTCGACTACACCGAGGTGAGCATCCCGTTGTCGCTCGGAGCGCTGACGCTGGCGACGGCGGCGCTCTTCGCCGTGAACCTGCGGCTGTTCGTGTTCGGTTACAAGCTGCGGGACTGAGCGCGACGGGGCTCGACCCCCGGCGGCCATGGGCGGACTATTCCGAGGCGAGGAGCTGGTGCCAGTCCGGCAGGAGGGGCTTGTCGTAGAGGTCGATGATGCTCTCGCGGGCCTTGGCGATCTCATCGGAGTACCAGTAGCGCTCAAAGTCGGCGCGGCTCTCCCAGACCATCGACTGGCGGAAGGCGAGCGGGTCGGCGATCGAGCGGGTCATCGTCCAGCTCTTGGCGCCGTAGGACAGGCAGCGGGCCGCCGCGGGCGTCCACGCCTCATACCAGCGGTCGGTCCGAAACGGGGCGATGTGCCAATCGAGGTCGCAGACCTCAGGCGTCCCGTTCTCGGCGGGGCTCACGCTCCGACCTCCGCGCGGATCGCTCCCTCGCCCTCCTCGGTCTTGCCCTCGTCCTCGGAGGTCGCCCCGACCAGCACCGCGATCTTGCCGTGATGGCGGTTCTCGTGGAGTAGCTGATGGGCGTCGGGGACACCCTCGAAGCCCACCGTCTTCCAGAGGACCGGCCGGACCTTGCCCTCGGCCATGAGCTGGTTGGCGCGCATGCACTCGTAGGCGTTGGCGAAGTGCGAGCCGATGATCTGCTTCTGGCGCATCCACAGGTAGCGGACATCGAAGTCCAGCGTGTATCCGGACGTGGCGCCGCAGATGACCACCTTGCCGAACGGCTTGCAGACGAAGACCGAGGTCGGGAAGGTGGCCTTGCCGACGTGCTCGAAGACGATGTCGGGGGCGTCACCGAGGATCCCCTTCAGCTTCTTGCCGAAGGCGCGGGACTCCTTGAAGCGGGCTTTCTCCTCGTCGGGGCTCTCGCCGCCCTTGCGCATCATCCCGGCGAACTCGTTGCGGTCGATGTAGTCGACGGCGCCGAGGCGCTTGACCAGCTCCCCCTTCTCGGTTGAGGAGACGACGCCGACCGCGTTCGCCCCGGCTGCCGCGCAGAGCTGGGTCGCAAAGACGCCGAGGCCCCCGGCCGCGCCCCAGATCAGCACATTGTGCCCAGGCTGGATCTTGCACTGGTCCATCAGCATCCGGTAGGCGGTGAAGTAGGTCAGTCCGTACGCGGAGGAATCGACCCAGGAGAGGTTCTTCGGCTTCGGCAGCAGCTGCTGCGCCTGGACCTTCGTGAACTGGGCGAATGACCCCCAGGTCGTCTCGTAGCCCCAGATCCTCTGGCTCGGAGCGGCGAGCGGGTCGAGGCCGTGGACCTCGACATCCTCGTAGGAGGCCTGGTTGCAGTGGATCACGACCTCGTCGCCGGCCTTCCAGCGGGTGACGCCCTCGCCGACCTTCCAGACGATGCCGGAGCCGTCCGAGCCGCCGATGTGGTGGCCGTACTCGGGGTGGTCGCCGTAGCCGAAGACGGATACGGGTGTGCCGAGCGCCGCCCAGACGTTGTTGAAGTTGACGCCTGCCGCCATGACGCGGACAACGACCTCGAATGCTCCCGGCTCGGGCACCTCGATCTCCTCGAGCTGGAAGGCGTCCTTCGGCTCTCCCTCGCGCTCCTGTCGGATCACCCACGCCGCCATCGTCTCGGGCAGCTCACCGGGCTCGACATCGAGCTTGGCGACTTCTGAAGTCTCTACGGCCACAACGCTCCTCTCTGGGTCAGCAAGACGCGGGGCATGCTACCGGCGTGGCTTCGCCGGAGCGTTCGGCCGGAGTGCCGGCGGTGGCGACTTCGGGTCGCCATCCGACCCGAAGCCGCGACGAGGGCCACAATGCTCTCCGTGCTCGACCCCAGCCCGATTGATGCCTGCACGCTCATCGAGGGCGGCCAGAGCGCTGATGATGTCGCGGCGCGGCTCGTCGCTTTCCTCGGCAAGGCCGAGAAGACCCTCGAGATAGCGCTGTACGACGTGCGCTTACCCGGCGCGCCGGGCGACGCGGTGGCCGGGGCGCTGCGCGACGCCGCGTGCCGGAGCGTCGCGATCCGGCTCCTCTACAACGTCGACTCGGGCCGGCCCTCCGCGATCCATCCGCCGCCTGACACCCGACCCGACCTCCTGAACGCGCTACCGATCGAGTGCAAACCGGTCCCCGGCGAGCCGGACCTCATGCATCACAAGTTCGTCGTTCGCGACAGCTCGGCCGTCTGGAGCGGGTCGACGAACTGGACCACGGACTCCTGGACGCTCCAGGAGAACATCATCGTCACCGTGGACTCGGCCGGCATCGCGGCGGACTTCCTCGTCGACTTCGAGGAACTGTGGGCGACGGCAGATGTCGAGAAGTCGGGCTTCGGCAATCCGGACCCGGTGGATGTCGATGGCCGCCGGGTGCGGGCGTGGTTCACCCCAGGCCATGGGGAGGACCTCTCGCAGGCGATCGCCACCGCCATCGGGAGCGCGAAGAAGGTGCGCATCGCCTCGCCGGTCATCACCTCGGGGCCTGTGCTCGGGACCCTGGCGGAGCTCGGCGCCGACCCCCGCCGCACCACCGATGTCAGGGGGGTGGTGGACTGGCCCCAGACCCGGGCGGTCTTCGGCCAGTGGCGCGACAACGGCCGTTCCGCCTGGAAGATTCCGCTGCTCGCGACCACGCTCGACCGGCTGCCGTTCTCGGGGAAGCTGTCGACGCCGTGGGGCCCCTCGACGATCCACGACTTCATGCACGCGAAGGTCACCGTCGCCGATGACGTGGTGTTCGCCGGGTCCTTCAACCTCTCGCGCTCCGGCGAGCAGAACGCCGAGAACGTGCTCGAGATTCACGACGCTGCGCTCGCCCGGACCCTGTCGGGTTGGATCGACGGGATCTGCGAGCGCTATCCGGCGGTCGAGGTGCCCGAGGAGGCGAGGCGGACGATCTCCGCCGGGTCATCGGAGAGCTCGGCCTCCTCCAGGTCGCCGGGCGACACCCGCCCGTCCGACTCGAGCGCGCCAAGCATCCAGTCGAGCAGCCCCGACCAGTAAGAGCTGCCGACGAGGACGACCGGGTGGTCGACGGCCTTGCGGGTCTGGATCAGGGTGAGGACCTCGAACATCTCGTCGAGAGTGCCGAAGCCCCCGGGAAAGACGACGAAGCCCGAGGAATAGCGGACGAACATCAGCTTGCGGACGAAGAAGTAATGGAACTCGACCGCGATGTCGCAGTAGCGGTTGATCCCCTGCTCGTGCGGCAGCTCGATATTGAGGCCGACGGACAGCGCCCCGGCGTCGCGGGCGCCCCTGTTGGCGGCCTCCATCGCGCCGGGGCCGCCGCCCGTGATGACCGCGAGGCCCGACTCCCCGATCAGCCTTCCGACCGTCCTCGCCTTCTCGTACTCCTCGTCGCCGGGCTTGGTCCGCGCCGAGCCGAATACGCAGATCGCCGGGCCGGCACCCGCGAGCGCCGCGAATCCCTGCTCGCACTCGCCGCGGATCCGATCGAGACGCTCCTCCTCGGTCTGCGTCGTGGCGACTCGGGGGACGTCGGCGCAGATGATCTCCTCGTCGAGGGTGGTTGGTTCGCGGGTTTCAGTCATCGTTCGTCAGATTCTCGTCCGGGGGGGCGACTACCTTTGTGAGTCCACATGGAAGCCTCCCAGAAGCCACCAGCAGAGTCCTTCGAGGGCGCCGGCACGGTCCGGACACTCGATGACCGTGTCGTCATCGAGTGTCTGACCATCAACGATGCCCGCGTCGCGGATGTCGTGCGCCAGCGGGCCGAGGTCGACCAGAGCCCGGTGCAGACAGTCACGAACGCCATCGAGATCGGCGCCCGGGTCCTCGAGCGCGAGGGCATGGCCGCCGAGGTCGACTACGTGCAGCGCGAGTTCGAGCGGACCGCCACCGAGGTGCGAGAGCAGTTCTCAGAGCAGGCCCGTGGGTTGACCGAGACCGTCCAGCGCGAGCTCGAGCGTGTCTTCGGCGCGGAGGGGGGCGCGATGTCCAAGGCGCTCGATGGCCACGCCGACGAGATCGCCGCGCAAATCGCCCGTCACTTCGGGGACGAGAGCTCCGAGGCCGTCCAGCACCGGGTCAAGGAGCTCGTCGAGAAGGCCATGCGGGATTCGAAGGACTCGCTGGTCAAGCACTTCTCCTCGGATGGCGACACGAATCCGCTGGCCGACTTCAAGACAGGCGTCAACACGACCGTGAACGAGGCGGTTCGCCAGCTCCGAGCCGAGGAGAAGACGACACGCGAGAAGCTGGCGCTGCTGCAGACGGAGGTCGTCCGGCTGACCGAGCAGACCGAGGCCGGCAAGGCGCTTGCCGAGTCCGAGGCGGCCGGGACCCGCAAGGGCTTCACCTTCGAGGAACGGGTCAACTCCGCGCTCGAGGTGATCGCGTGCACCCGCGGCGATGCCGCCACGCATACCGGCTCCTCAGGTGCCGAGGGCGGCGGCAAGAAGGGCGACACGCTCGTCGAGCTCTGCGCGGCCGATGGCCCCGCGGCCGGGCGCGTCCTGTTCGAGGCCAAGGACCGCAAGCTGTCCAAGAATGAGGCGTGGCGCGAGTTGAATGACGGGATGGCCGGTCGCGCAGCAGCTTTTGGCGTCCTGGTTGTCGCGGCCGAGGACCTGGTGCCGGCCGGGCGTGACCAGCTCACCGAGTACGAGGGCAACAAGATGATCGTCGCCGTTGATCGCGACGACCCGTCGGGCCTCGCGCTCGAAGTCGCCTATCGCCTCGCCGCCGCCCGGGTATCGATGGCGCGAGAGAACGACCTCTCAGTCGACGCGGCGGCTGTCCGCGACGCTGCCGCCGATGCCATCTCGACCCTTCAGCAGGCGCAGGCGATTCGCTCGTCGCTCACCGGTATCAAGACCAGCTCCGATAAGGCTCGCGCCGGGCTCGATGCCCTCGTGGAGTCGATCAGGGCGAAGCTCGAGCGCATCGATGCGCTCGTCGCGTCGGCCGAGTAACGCCATGACGCTTCACGGATCCACCACCGACCCGGCTCCCAGATGGCTCTGCCATGCGGAATCCGTCCCGGCGGCGTCCCGCTCGGTCATGGCGTCCCCCGGCCGCACGCTTCCTGACGAGATGGGTCCTAAGGAAGCAGCACGTCGTTCGACGAGGAGGACCGCGCCGAGCCGACGGTGAACCTGGCTGCAGTCGAGGGGTCCGGGCCGCCGGTCGAACTGACGAAGTAGAGGCCGGTCGGAAGCGCGACCTTGAAGCTCCCGGTTCCATTGCCGATGATCGTGTTCGAGGTGTAGCTCTTCGGGCCCGCGATCTTCAGTTTGTGGTCCTTGGTCGTCAGGTTCGCGACGGTGAACGCGACGATGACCGGCACATCATCGGAGATCGTCGGCTCTTTCTGGCCGGCGTTCTGGTTGATCGCCTGACCAGAATCGATCTCGCCGACCCGTGAGGGTTGGGCGCTCACGTCCCGGGCTGAGATCGCGACAGAGACCTCGACGGGGATCGCAGGCCGGGGGTCGTTTGGGTGCGACTCTTTGCCGCACCCCGCGAACGCGAGTACGCCAACCAGACAGGCGATGGCCCAACTGCCCCTCCTCATCAGAGTCAATCTATCCGAACCAGACCGACTTGCGCTCGCCAACCATCTGATCGAGCTCGAGCTGGATCCTCGTACGGATCTCCTCGGCGATGTTCTGGACCTCCGCGGGGTCCTCCGCCGTGTCCTCCGGATAGTCGCCCATGTCGACCGGTTCGAGGAAGCGGATCTTGAATTTCGCGGGCATGTACATCAGGCCGGCGGCGAGCCCGAAGTGGGGGAAGGCGTGGTTCAGTGGGAAGTAGATGAGCCCCGAGATCCGCTGCATGAATCGCAGGTGGGCGAAGATCGGCATCGCCTCCTCGCCGCCGACGAGCGCGATCGGGACGATCGGCACCCGGGCGCGGATCGCCGTCCTCACGAAGCCGCCGCGGCCGAACCGGCGCAACCGGTAGCGCTGCCAGTAGAGCTTGCGGGAACCCTTCTGGCCCTCGGGAAAGACGATCGCGAGCCGGCCCTCGTCATAGAGAAGGCGCTGCGCGTTCTCCCGGTGCGCCGCCACCAGCCCGAGCTTGTTGGAGATCATCCCGACGCCTGGGTAGCCCTTGAACCAGTGCTCGCCGAGCATGTAGAGGGGTCGGGGGTTCGAGTGCTCGTTGCGGATCGCCTGCATGACCATCGGCGCGTCGGGCGGAAGCGCGCCCGAGTGGTTTGACACGAGGAGGGCCCCGCCCTCGGAAGGGATGTTCTCGATCCCCTCCGTCTCGACCCGGAACCAGTAGCGGTAGTAGAAGTTGAGGGCGGGCTCGACCAGGCTGACGAACCGCTC
>JBBSQE010000167.1:0-6748 GCA_038258095.1 Solirubrobacterales bacterium
AGATCGGCGGGAACATCGCGATCGCGAGGGCGCCGGCGAGGATCAGGCCCTTGCCCGGAAAGTCGAGGCGCGCGATCGCGTAGGCGGCGAACGAGGCAAGCGTGATCGCGATCACGGTCGAGATCATCGCGATCAGGATCGAGTTGATCAGCGGCTTGATGAAGGGACTGCCGGAGATCCCCCCGGTGAAGAGGCTCTTGTAGTTCTCGAAGGAGATGTTCGAAGGGAGGAACTGCTTGTCGCTGACCGAGGCCGGATCCTTGAGCGAGATGGAGATGATCCAGAGGACCGGGATCAGCGCGAAGAGCAGGACGAAGAGCAGTCCGATGCTCCAGAGGACGCGCTGCCTTCCGTTCGTCGAGTCGTTCATTGGCCCGGCCTCCCGTCGCCTGCTTTGACTCCGAAGCCCTTGACGAAGAGAGTCGCGATCGCCAGGACCATGATGAAGATCAGAACCGAGACGGCAGAGCCGAGGCCGAGGTTGACCCGCGAGATCAGCTGGTTGTAGCCGAGGATCGATACCGACTGCGTGTTCTGCGCGCCGCCGGTCATGATGAAGATCGTGTCGAAGATGCGGAACGCGTCGAGGGTGCGGAAGAGGAGCGCGACCAGGATCGCCGGCTTCATCAGTGGCACCGTGATCCGCCAGAACCGCTGCCAGGCGTTGGCGCCGTCGACTCGCGCCGCTTCGTAGACCCCGCCGTCGATCGTCGTCAGCCCGGCCAGCAGCAGCAAAGCCATGAATGGCGTCGTCTTCCAGACCTCGGCCATGATGATCACCGCCAGCGAGCTGAAGTGGCCGCCGAACCAGGCCTTGTCGTCGGCGATCAGCGGCAGCCCGTTGACGAATCCGGTGTCAGGCGAGAAGGCGAACTGCCAGGAGAAGGCGGCGACAACGGTGATGATCCCGTAGGGGATCAGCACCGAGGTGCGGACGGCGCCGCGGGCGAAGATCGCCCGGTGCATGACCAGGGCGAGCGTCATGCCGATGCCGAGCTCGATCACCACCGAGACGACCGTGATCAGCAGCGTGTTGCCGACGTCCTGCCACCAGAGTGGGGCGCTGAGCACCGTCGAGTAGTTCTGCAGCCCGACGAAACCTCCCTCGCCCGGGAAGCGGAGGTCGACGTTCTGGAGCGAGAGCCCGATCGCGTAACAGATCGGATAGGCCGTGACGAGCAGCATCATGAAGACGGCCGGTGCGCAGAGCATCCAGGCGAGGCGGTGCTCGGAGCGCGTCCGCGCGCTTGCCTTCGGCGGCTTCACCGTTGCAGCTTCCATCAGTCAGCTCTCCCTCGATCGCTCACAGCAGCCCCTCCCGCTTGACGGCCTGCTCCAGCTTGCTCTTCAGGTCGTCGTAGGCGCTGCCGACGTCGTTGGGGTCGATCTTGTCCGGGGGCTGGATCGAGTCCTGGACGGCCAGGGACACATCTTGGTAGGCGGGGGTCGCCGGGCGCGGGCCGGCCTCCTCGATCGAGCGCTTGATCAGCTGCGCGAAGCCCGGGAACGCAGTCGTGACGGTCTTCGAGGAGAACAGGCTTGGCCGCGAGGGCGGCAGGCCGTCGAGCTCGGTCGCGGTCAGCATCGCCTTGTCACCGTTGATGCACTTGGCCGCCTCGAACGCCTGGTCGGGGTGCTTCGAGAAGGCGCTGACGCCGATGTTGAAACCGCCGAGCGGGGGCTTTGACTCGCGGTTCGGATCGACCCGCGGCCACTTCGCGAAGCCCATCTCCTTGGCGATGTCGGGCGCGTTGTCCTTGGCGCTCGCGTAGGCGAAGGTGTAGTTGACCATGAAGGCCGAGTCGCCGGCCTCGAAGCCCAGCCGGGCAGAGTCCTCGTCAGAGGTCGAGATCGTCGTCGGAGCGGCCGAAGAATGCGCCAGGCGGCCGATCTCCTTCAGCGCCATCTCGGTCGGGCCGCGCTTCAGCTCGACCGTGTCCGGGTCCTTCAGCAGGTGTGTGCCGGCGGACTCGACCATCGAGTTGACCCAGGTGGTGTACCCCTCGTAACGATCAGCCTGTACCTGGATGATGCCGCCCTTGTCGGGCCCCAGCTTCTCCGCCTCGTCGATCATCTGGTCCCAGGTGACGGGCGGCTTCTTGACGAGGTCCTTCCGGTACCAGAGCAGCTGAGTGTTCGAGTTGAACGGCGCCCCGTACAGCTTGCCCTCGAATTTGGCGGTCTCGATCACGCTCGGGAAGACGCCCTTGGTGACCTCGGCCGCGTCTGCCTTCGACCACGGCAGGATCCAGCCGGCGTTGGCAAACTCCCCGGTGTTGATCACGTCCATGCCGATGAGATCGACGGAAGAGTCGTCCGCAGCCAGGCGCCGCACGAGCTCATCGCGTGCCTGGGAGGCATCTGAGGGCAGGAAGTTCGGCTTGATCTTGTACTTGCCGTTCGCAGCCTTAGTGCAATCGGCGGCGACCTTCTCGACCGTGCCGCCCGGCTGGGTGGCGATGAACCAGGAGAGGGTCGGCGGCCCAGAGCCGCCGGAGCCGCCGCAGGCGCTGATCAGCGCTGCCAGCAATCCTCCTGTCACGAGAATTGCGGACACGCGACGGCGCGAGCCGGTTCGGAACACCTCTCTCAAGCTCTCTCCTCCATGCCCTTCTCCCGTTGTGGGTGAAGCGCCTCCATCTGGTTCCTTCCCCCGGAGGGCGAAAACTAAACGGGACCGGACGCGAAGCCGCTCCCGACCGGGCCCGCGAAAGTCGCTCGGGGCGATCCTCAGGCGTCGATCCGAGCGCCGAGCGAGCGCCAGGCGCTCGCGGCCTCGGTGATCGGGACCGATAGCGAGGCCTCGCCCGCAGCGATCTCCACCCGCTGGCCGCCGGTCTCGCCGACGATCAGGACCTCGACTCCGCCGGAGGCGAGGCCCGTGAGCGTCTCGTGGGGTCCGCTGAGGATGAATCCGCCGCAGCCTTCGCCGAACAGCGTGGCCTCGGCATTCCCTCCGCAGCGCTCGAGGAGGGGAGCGATGTCCACCGTGGCGCCGATGCCCCCCATGGCCGCCTCGGCGAGCGCGCATGCCGCTCCGCCATCGGAGATATCCCGCGCCGAGGAGAGCACTCCGCTGCGGGCAGCCTCGCGGACCGCCAGGCAGCTTTCGGCGACCGCGTCGAGATCCGCGGCCGGCAGCCCCATGCCGAGCTCGCCACGCTGCTTGGTGAGCTCGGAGCCCGCAAGCTCCGGCCGAATCGGCCCGACGATCGCAATCGCTTCGCCCGCCGCCTCGAAGGTGTTGCCCGGAGCGACCTCGGGGTCGGGCACGTCGCCGACCAGGCCGATCACCGATGTCGGGTAGATCGGACCGTCGCCGCCCTCGTTGTAGAGCGAGACGTTGCCGCCGACCACCGGGATGCCCAGCTTCTCGCAGGCCTCGGCCAGGCCGCCGATCGCGGTGTCGAGCTGCCAGGCCTGCGCCGGGCGCTCGGGGTTCCCGAAATTCAGGCAGTTGGTGAGCCCGAGCGGCTCCGCCCCGACGCAGGCGAGATTCTGAACGCACTCGAGCACGGCCTCGATTGCTCCGGCGTGGGGGTCGCAGGCGACGCGGCGCCCGTTGCCGTCGATCGACACGGCGATTGCGCGGCCGGTCTCCGGCAGGGCGAGGACGGCGGCCTCGGCGCCTTCGGGGCCACGCACGGTGCGCGACCCGACGATCGAGTCGTACTGCTCGAACGCCCAGCGCTTAGAGGCGATGTTGCCCGAGGAAAGGAGCGACAGCAACAACTCATCCGGGGACTCGCCACCGCCGAGCGTCTTGCTATTGCCGTAGATCCAGTCGGCCGGCGCGGCGGGCTCGAGGTCATAGAGCGGACAGCCGTCGACGAGTGCCTCGAGCGGGATGTCGCCCACCGGTTCCCCGTCGCGCAGGATCCGGAAGCGCCCGCTGTCGGTCACTACGCCGATCTCGGCCGAGCCGGTCTGCCACTTGGCGCAGACCTCCCGCACGGCCGTGACCTTGCCAGGCTCGACGATCCCGAGCATCCGCTCCTGGGACTCGGAGACCATGATCTCGAACGGCTCCATGTCGGCCTCGCGGAGCGGGACCTTCGCGACATCCACGTCTATCCCAACGCCGCCGGCCGACGCGCTCTCCGCGGCCGAGGAGGTGAGCCCCGCGGCGCCGAGGTCCTGAAGGGAGACGAGCAAGCCCTTCTTGAGCAGCTCCAGGCAGCACTCGAGGACCTTGGATTCCTCGAACGGATCGCCGATCTGCACGGTCGGCCGCTTGCCCTCGTCGGCGGAGTCGAGCTCGGCCGACGCAAGGACCGAGGCGCCGCCGATACCGTCCCGCCCGGTGGCGGCGCCCATCAGGACGACGGCGTTGCCGATGCCTGCCGCCGCAGCTCGAACCATGTCGTCGGCCTTCGCGATCCCCACGCACATCGCGTTGACGAGGCAGTTCTGCTCGTAGGGCTCCTCGAAGTAGATCTCCCCGCCGACGGTCGGAACGCCGATCGAGTTGCCGTAGTGGCCGATTCCCCCGACGGCCCCCTCGAGCAGGAACCGTGTGCGCTCCGACTCGACCTCCCCGAAGCGCAGCGAGTCGAGAACGGCGATCGGTCGCGCTCCGAGGGCGAAAACGTCGCGGAGGATTCCGCCCACGCCCGTCGCCGCGCCCTGGAACGGCTCGACGGCCGACGGGTGGTTGTGCGACTCGACCTTGAAGGCGACCGCGTAGCCGTCGCCGACGTCGACCGCTCCGGCGTTCTCGCCCGGCCCCATCACCACACGTTCGCCCTCGGTGGGCAATCGCCGGAGCAGCTTCCGCGAGTGCTTGTAGGCGCAGTGCTCGGACCAGAGCAGGCTGAACATCGCAAGCTCGACGCCGTTCGGCTCCCGCTCAATCAGGTCGCAGATGCGCGTGTACTCGTCGTCGGTGAGGCCCAGCTCGCGGTGGGGGGAGACGTCGCCGGTCAGCGCGGGCGAGCCTTGCGCCGACCCGCTCACGCAGCCACTCCGGCGAGCGAGCGAAAGAGCGCCAGTCCGTCGGTCGAGCCGGTCAGCGAATCGACCGCATGCTCGGGATGGGGCATCAGGCCCAGGACGTTCCCCGCCTCGTTGACCACTCCGGCGATGTCGTCAACCGAGCCGTTCGGGTTCTGTCCAGGGGCGTACCGGAGTGCAACCTGGCCGCGTTCGCGCAGCTCGTCGAGCTGCTCCGGAGGGGCGTAGAACCGCCCGCTCTGGTGCTTGACCGGGACCGAGAGGGTTTCGCCCTCTTCGATGTCGTGGAGGAAGACCGAATCCGCGCCGGTCGCGACCAGGTCGACTTGCCGGCAGAGAAACCGGATGCCCTCGTTCTGCAGCAGCGCGCCGGGCAGGAGCCCGCTCTCGCAGAGGACCTGAAAACCGTTGCAGATGCCGAGGACCGGCCCGCCGCCGCCGGCGAACTCGGCGACCGCCTCCATCGCCGGGCTGAACCGGGCGATCGCACCAGCCCGCAGGTAGTCGCCATAGGAGAAGCCGCCGGGCACGACGATCGCGTCGAGGCCGTTCAGGTCCCGCTCCTCGTGCCAGACGAGGCGTGCCTCACCGGCGAGCGAGCAGGCATGAAGCGCGTCACGCTCGTCGCAGGATCCGGGGAACTGAAGGACTCCCCAGCTCGTCACTCGATCTCCTGAACCTCGAAGTCCTCGATCAGCGGGTTGGCCAGGAGCTTCTCGCACAGCTCGGAGAGGCGCGAGGAATCCTCCGCCTCGAGCTCGACCAGGCGCCCCACGTGCACGTGGCTGATCCCCTCGAACCCGAGGGCCGGCAGCGAGCGCTCGACGGCCTTGCCCTGCGGGTCGAGGATGCCCTCCTTCGGCCGGATCAGCACCCGGGCGCGCATCTCAGAACGTCAGCCCGGTGATGCGCTCGTAGGCCTCGACGTACTTCTCGCGCGTCTGCTCGACGACGTCCTCGGGAAGCTCCGGCGCCGGGGGGCTGTGGTCCCAGCCGGCCTCGTTCGCCCAGTCGCGGACGTACTGCTTGTCGAACGAGGGTTGCGTCATGCCGGGCTCGTAGCGGTCGGCCGGCCAGAAGCGGGAGGAGTCCGGAGTCAGCACCTCGTCCGCGAGCACGACCTCCGCGCCGGCGTGCTTGCCGAACTCGAACTTGGTGTCGGCGAGGATGATCCCCCGCGAGGCCGCATGCTCGGCGCCGCGTGTGTAGACCTCGACCGAGATCCGCCGCAGCTCCTCCATCAGCGCCCGGTCACCGACGATCTCGGATGCACGCTCGAAGTCGACGTTCTCGTCGTGGTCGCCGATCTCCGCCTTGGTGGCGGGGGTGAAGATCGGCTCCGGCAGCTTGTCGGATTCCCTCAGGCCCGCCGGCAGCCCGAGTCCACAGACCGCCTGGCTCTCCCGGTACTCCTTCCACCCGGAGCCCGACAGGTACCCGCGGACGACGCATTCCACGGGGTACATCTGCAGCTTGCGCGCGATGATCGCCCGGTCGGTGACCTCTTCGGGGACGTCGACCGAGACCAGGTGGTTCGGGACGATGTCGCCCGTGATCTCAAACCAGAAGTTGGACATCCGGGTCAGGACCTTGCCCTTGTCCGGGATCTTCGTGGGCATGACCACGTCGTAGATCGAGATGCGGTCGGAGGCGACCATCAGGAGGTCGTCGCCGTACTCGTAGACATCACGGACCTTGCCGGAGGAGTGGAGCTTGAGGTCATCGAGCGCGGAGGGCATCGGGCGGCTCCGACTCTAGCTATCCGTTGCGGACGCATCGGCGCCGGTTTGGGACC
>JBBSQE010000168.1:0-6738 GCA_038258095.1 Solirubrobacterales bacterium
CCTTCGCCTTCACCTTGTTCTTGGCCTCGTCGTAGAAGGCCGACTCGAGGTACTCGAGAGTCAGGGCGAAGTTGAGGATGTCGATATCCCCATTTCCACCCGACTGCGCGAACGCCTGACGGATAAACGGTCCGACCGCTGCGAGGCCGTAAACGGCTCCGGCGGCGAGAGCGCCCTTCATGATCACATCGCTGCGGCTCATCTCGTCGATTTCGACGGAGGCGAGCTCGGGATGCACTAGTTCTTCGTTATTCATTGCTATCTCCTTTCGCTTCGTCGCCGCTAGCTGACGATGAACGGCATGACAGCCGCCAGCGTTGCCTCGGCCGTCGCGGGCTTCGCGAACGGGCCGTCGGGCGTGGGGCTCTGGTTGGTCAGCGTGTTGAGCGCTGAGGCGTGGCGACCTTCGACCGAGTGGATCGAGAGTGCCGCGGCCAGGATGTCCGGTGACTGGATGAAGCCGGCCTGACCGAGGTACGCCGCGGCGCCCGCGTTCTCGACCGTCGCCGCAAGCTTCAACACGGAATCGGCTGAGTCGAGCGGGAACTTGGTCTTGGGCTTCGGCGCGGGCTTGCCACCGAGCTGCTTCGCGGCAGCCGTGAGGGCCGCAACGTGCTCCTGCTCGTTCTTGCCGATCTCCTTGATCAGCGTGAGGTCAGCGCCCTTGAAGAGGCCGCTCTTCACGACATCGTCGTAGAACGCGGCCTCGAGGTACTCGAGGGTCAACGCATAGTTGACGATTCCGAGGTCACCCTTGCCGAACTGCTCGGTTCCGCTCTTCGCGGCGGGCTTGGAAGCGCCCGTATCGGTACCGCTGGTGCTGCCGGTCGTGTCACTGCCGCTGCCACAGGCGGCGAGCAGGAGCGAAAAGCTCGCGGCTCCACCTCCGCCGGCAAGCGCCATGAACCGACGTCGCGAAACGGGGTCAGACGTGACCCGCTCCAGCGCGTTTGGCTCCTTGGTCTGTTCGCTCATTTAACGCGTCTCCTTTCGGGGGATCTCCCCCAAAAATTGGTACTTGTTGCAGTTGGTTACGCACCCGAGGGCGTTTGGATCAGTCCAGAGCGCGATCAGGCGTGATTCCTTAGAGGAGCTTGTGCGGAAGCGCTCAACCAAGCCGGTGGCGAAGCGCGAGCACGCGCTGTGCCGAGCGCTCGAAGGCGGCCCGCGCCTTCCGGTTCGAGCGCAGGTGCCTGACGAGCGCCCGATGGGCCTTCGCCGCGGACTGGTAGTCCGTGAAAAGGAGGACGTCGACGCCGGCCGCGGTCGCGAGGAGCCCTGCCTTCGCCGGGCCCCCCACCGCCCGCACGGCCGCGGCACTGAGCGCGTCGGTCACCGAGACACCCCTGAAGTGGAGCCGGCCGCGCAGCTCTCCTGTGGCAATCGACCGCGTGAACGAAGCCGGCTTGCGAGAGAACGCCGGGTAGATGGCCGAGTTGACCATCACCAAGGAACTGCGGATCGCGGTGAACCCCCTGTAGGGGGCCTCGTCGACGGCCCGGAGCCTTCCCTTTGAGGTGCGGATCGTCTGAACCGCGAAGTCCGTGTTCTCCCTCGCGGCGCCGAGGCCGGGAAAGTGCTTCGCGGTGGGCGCGATTCCGCCCCTCGCCAGCGAGCGGGCGAACGGAACCGCGGTGCCCGTCACCCGAGCGGCGGTCGTGCCGAAGGCCCGGTCGGTGTCCTCGATCACGCCGCCCGGCCTGCCGATGTCGATGACGGGCGCGAGGTCGACGTTCACGCCGACGTTGCCGAGGTTGCGGGCCGTCTTGGCCCCCTGGCGGGAACTGAAGGCCCTTCCCCGGGCCCCCATGGCCTCGGCCGAGGCATTCGGCGCCCCGCTCAGGCGCTTGACGAGGCCCCCCTCCTGGTCGGTCATGATCAGCAGCGGATCCCGGAGGCCGCGCGGACGCGGGATCGATTGGAGGTCGGCGATCAGGGCCCGGCCGGCGGTGCGCGTCGGGAAGTTCGACGCGAAGAGGACCACCCCGCTCAGCTCTCCCGTCCGGATCATCCTCCGCACTGGGGACGGCAAGGTCGAGCCCGGGAACCCCGCCACGACCCGCTCACCGGCGAGCTGGGGCAAGGTCAGGCGGCTCGCGGCGGTCGGCCTCGGAGCGGCCGTATCCTCCCCGAGCGCGGCGCCGAACGCGAATGCCGCGAGCGCAAGGGCCGCCAGGACGGCGCCCGCCAGGCGGCGCCGGCTCCTCCGTCTCGTCGTTTCCACACACACGATGGTAAGGACCCCGCCGCCGGCCCGAGGCACCGGGACCGTCCGGTCCGCCGCCTAGCCTGCCGCGTGTTCGGACCCGGAGGTGAACCCACATGGATCCACTGATCACATTCGACGAAGCGCTCGCCCTCGGTGAGCTGACGGACCACGAGGAGATCGGCGATCTCGTCGAGCGGGCATGGGCAGTCCGCATCGAGAACTTCGGCGATTCGACCGACATGTGCTCGCTGGTGAACGCCAAGTCCGGGGGCTGTGCCGAAGACTGCGGCTTCTGCGCCCAGTCCCGCTATGCCGAGGCGGACACGCCGATGCACGCGATGATGGAGCCGGAGCAGATCCTCGAGCACGCCAAGGCGGCCGAAGCTGCCGGCGCGCACCGCTTCTGCATGGTCACGCAGGGCCAGGGTCTCGCCAAGCGGGACTTCAAGAACCTCGTCGAGGGGGCGAAGCTCGTCGCCGAGCACACGAACCTGAAGCGCTGCGCGTCGATCGGCCACATGTCGGTTGACCGGGCGAAGCAGCTCAAGGAAGCGGGCGTGCAGCGGGTCCACCACAACGTCGAGTCGGCACGCTCCTACTACCCCGAGGTCTCGACCACGGTCCGCTATGAGGGGCGCATCCGCACGATCGACGCGGTCCGCGAGGCAGGGCTCGAGAGCTGTGTCGGGGGAATTCTCAACCTAGGCGAGTCCGACCGCCAGCGGGTGGAGATGGCCTTCGAGCTCGCCGAAATCAACCCCGATTCGGTGCCGATCAACCTCCTCATCCCCAAAGAGGGGACGAAGTTCGGCGACCGCGACACCATGGACCCGTGGGAGGTCGTGAAATGGATCGCGATCTTCCGGCTGATCATCCCCGGCGCCCTGTTCCGCCTCTGCGGCGGGCGCGTCGAGAATCTCGGCGAGCTGCACTCGCTGGCCGTCAGGGCCGGCCTCAACGGAGTGATGATGGGCAACTTCCTGACGACGCTCGGCGCCGAGCCCGAATCCGACCGCGCGAGGTTCTCCGAGCTCGGCCTGAACGTCGGCCGCCAGCCGGACAACGGCCCCAACCCCAGGCCTGACAACCGCTCCGGGCGCTGGGAGGGCGAATCTCCCGACCAGACCCCGATCGACCACCTGATCGACAGCCAGGCCGAAGCGAACTTCTGGGACCCGTCGACGCAGCTGCGCGTCGTCCGCAAGAAGGGCAAGCCCCCGCCCTACCCGTCGTCGCGGCAAGCCGCCTGACGGCGACCGGTCCGCCTTGAGCGACCTGTCCGACCGCCTCTCAGAGCTCCGAGACCGGGGTCTTCACCGGCGCCTTCGCCTCGTCGGGGGGCCACAGGGGCCGCGCGTCCTGCTCGACGGCCGCCCGGTCCTGCTGCTCTGCTCGAACAACTACCTCGGGCTGGCCGATCACCCGAAGGTCCGGCGGGCCGCGGCGGAGGCGGCGATGCGGTGGGGTGCCGGCGCCGGCGCCTCGCGGCTGGTCTCGGGAAACATGGGGCTGCACGGGACCCTGGAGAGGCGCATCGCGGAGTTCGAGGGTCGCGAGGCAGCGCTCCTTTACGGCTCCGGGTACCTCGCCAATCTCGGCACGGTGTCGGCGCTCTCGGGACGCGGTGAGGTCGTCTTCTCGGACGAGCTGAACCACGCCAGCCTGATCGACGGGTGCCGCCTCTCCCACGCGGACACGGTCGTCTACCGCCACGGCGACCTCGAGCATCTCGCCTGGGGTATCAGGGAGGCAGGGGGGCGTGGGGCGCTGATCGTCACCGATGGCGTCTTCTCGATGGATGGCGACATCGCGCCGCTCGAGGGGCTGCTGGATCTCGCCCGCGCGAACGGCTGTCGGCTGATGGTCGACGAGGCGCACGCCGTGGGCACCATCGGCCCGGGAGGGCGGGGGTCGGTAGCCGCCGCCGGACTGAGCGACGAGGTCGACGTCATCGTCGGGACCCTCGGAAAGGCCCTGGGCTCCTACGGCGCCTACGTATCGGGCTCATCCGAACTGGTCGAGTTCCTGCTCAACACCTCGCGGCCCTTCATCTTCTCCACAGCCCCTCCCCCGCCCGTGGCGGCGGCGGCGATCGCCGCCCTCGATGTCCTCACGGCGGATCCCGGCCGGGTGGACCGGCTGGCTCGCAATGCCGAAACGCTTCGGGTGGCACTGCGGGCGGAGGGGTTGGACCCGGGGCACTCCTCGACGCAGATCATTCCGGTCGCCGTTGGAGGTGCGGCCGAGACGATGGCGCTCTCCGAGAGCATCCTCGAGCGCGGGATATTCGCGCAGGGGATTCGCCCTCCGACGGTCCCGGAGGGCACCTCGCGCCTGCGGCTCACCGTCATGGCCACCCATCGTGCGCCCGAGCTCGAGCACGCCGCGAGACTGATCGGCGCGGCGGCCCGGGAGGTCGACGTGGCCGGCGCTGTCCCGCCCGCGGCGCAAGCCGCATAGGCGCGGGCATGTGGCGCTGTGCCGGCGTGCCTGAACGAATCCGGCGCCGCTGCGCCTGACCGCCCGGACCTCGTTGTGGGATTCCCGGCGCCATGACGCCGTCGCACCACCACCATCGGCCGAGGGCCCGAGCCACTGAGAGAACGCCTCCAGCCTAAACTGGCTCTGGTGGCCTTCCCCTCCACCCGCATGCGCAGGATGGGACGCGGCGTCTTCGTCACCGGGACGGGCACGGAGGTCGGGAAGACCGTCGTCTCGGCGGTGATCGCGGCGGGGCTCCGGGCGCGGGGAAAGACGGTGGGCGTCTTCAAGCCGGCGCTGACCGGGCTCGACGAGCAAGGGGAGCCGGACCACGAGCTGCTGCGCCGCGCGTCGGGGAGCTGGCAGAGCGATGGCGAGATCGCTCCGTACCGGCTCGGACCGGCGATGTCGCCGCACCTGGCGGCGGCGCTCGCGTCGGTCACGATCGAGCGGGAGGTGCTGCTCGCAGCCGCGCGAGCCGCCGGGGCGGGTGCCGACTTCCTCGTCTGCGAGGGTGTGGGCGGGCTCCTCGTGCCGCTCAGTGAAGACTACATCGTCAGGGACCTCGCTGCCGATCTCGCCCTGCCGTTGGTGCTCGTCGCCTCTCCCGGCCTCGGCACGATCAACCACACCCTGCTGACCCTCGAAGCCGCCCGCGCCGCGAACCTGGATGTCGCCTGCGTCGTCCTCAACCCGTGGCCACAGGACCCGGGAGAGATCGAGCGCTCGAACCGGGAGACGATCGCCCGCCTCGGGGCGGTCCGAGTCACAACCCTGCTACGGCTCGATCTCGGCGATCCGACCTCGTGGACCGAGGCGGCTGAGGACGTGCTTGGCGAGTTGTTCCCGCATGCGGGTGCATAAGTCGCCAACCCATGGGGCCGAAGCTGCCGAATGACTCCAGGCGGCCGTAACCTCGGCGCGAGCCTGCTCAGGCGGCGGTCGCCTCGGCGCGAGCCAGCTCCATCTCGCTCGACTCGACCGGGGTCGATCGGGCGCCACGGGCGTTGATGAGCGTGAGAGCGACGACCACGCCCGCGAGGGCCACTGCCGCGGAAAGCCGCATCGAGCCGGCGAGCCCGGCGATGAACGCGTTCTTCGCCGCGCCGCTCACCTCGACGGCCTGCTGGTGGTCGAGGCCGCTACCGGCGAGGTCGATCCTCCCGGTGCCGAGCCCGTGGGCGACCCCGGAACTGACGTTCCCCGGGATGCCTGACCCCGAGAGGGAACCGTCGAGGCTGGAGCGTGCCTGAGCCTGGAAGAGGGCACCCGTGGCGGCGACGCCGAACGTACCGCCGATCATGCGGAGCATCGAGAGGATGCCGGACGCGATACCGGCCTTCGAGGCGCTCACCGCATTCATCGCAGCGGTCGACATCGGCGACATCGTCAGCGCGATACCGACCCCCATGGCGACGAACGCGGGAAGCAGATCGGAGAAGGTCGTCCCCTGGTCGATCGTCGAGAAGTCGGCGAGGGCGAGGGTGACCAGCGAGAGGCCGACGACGATCGGCATCCGCGGGCCGACGCGATCCGCCAGGCGGCCCGAGATCGGCGCGATGAACATGATCACCGCCGTGGTGGGCAGGAACCGGACGCCAGCCTCGAGCGGCGTGTAGCCGAGGATGTTCTGCATGTAGAGCGCAAGGAAGAAGAACATGCCGAGCATCGCGAACGAGACGATGAAGGCGACGGTCACGGCGCCGATGAAGTTGCGGTCCTTGAATAGGGAGAACTCCATCATCGGAGCGCGAACGCGCAGCTCTACCCGGGCGAAGCCGATCAGGGCCACGACTGAGGTCGCGATCAGCGCGATCACCGCGGTCGAGCCCCAGCCCCACTGAGTACCCTCGACCAGGGCAAGGACCAGGGCGCTGAGACCGACCGTGAGGAGGCCCACTCCGAGGTAGTCGACCTCGCGGCCGACGGTCTCGTCGCGGGACTCACGAACCGCGAAGAGCGCGGCCGTGACGGCGGCGAGGCCGACCGGGAGGTTGATGTAGAAGATCGCCCGCCAGGAGACGTGCTCGACGAGGAAGCCGCCGACG
>JBBSQE010000169.1:0-6680 GCA_038258095.1 Solirubrobacterales bacterium
CAGCGTCAGCGAGCGTGGGGGGGAGAGGGCTTCGAACACCTCGGTCCTGATCGGCCCCGGCGGCGAGGACATCGCGGTCTACCGCAAGATCCACATGTTCGACGTCGACGTCGGGGGAGTCGCCTACCGCGAGTCGGAGTCAGAGCAGCCCGGTGATGAGATCGTCAGCGCCCCGCTCGGCGGCATCGTCTGCGGCCTGAGTGTCTGTTACGACCTCCGGTTTCCCGAGCTCTACCGCGTCCTCGCCGTCCGCGGAGCGCAGCTCGTCACCATCCCCTCCGCGTTCACCTCGGCGACCGGGCGCGACCACTGGGAGGTCCTGCTCCGTGCGCGGGCCATCGAGAACCAGCTCTTCGTCGTCGCCCCGAACCAGATCGGCACGGCGTCTCCCCATTACGACTCGTTCGGCCACTCGACGATCGTCGATCCGTGGGGGACCGTGATCGCATCGGCGCCCGATGAGGAGTGCTTCGTAGCCGCGGATCTCGACTTCGCCGGCATGGAGAGGGTTCGCGAGGAGCTGCCGTCCCTGGCCAACCGCAGGCCCGAGGTCTACGCGTGAGTCCCGAGGCCGAGCCCGTCAACCTGAAGGCCCCCGCCGCCGACAAGCGACGCCAGATCCTCGACGCCGCGATCTGTGTCTTCGCCCGCCAGGGGTTCCACGCCACCCGGGTTTCCGACATCGCTGACGAGGCCGGTGTCGCCTACGGCCTCGTCTACCACTACTTCAAGTCGAAGGACCGGGTGCTGAACGAGCTGTTCACGGAGCGCTGGTCCCTGCTTCTCGCGGCGATTGACGAGGTCGACCGTGATGACTCGATTCCCCCGCGGGCAAAGCTCGAGCGCGTGGCTGGGTTCATCATCGAGTCCTACCGTCGCGAGCCCGACCTGATGAAGGTGATCATCGTCGAGGTGACCCGCGCGGCCAACTCCTTCGGCCGCACGCACCTCCCCGAGATCCGCCATGCCTACGAGTCGATCGCGAGGATCGTCGCCAAGGGGCAGGAGGGTGGGGTGCTCCGGACCGACATCGCCCCGATCTTTGCCTCGATGTCCTTCTACGGCGCGATCGAGCAGCTTCTCTCGGGCTGGATCTTCGAGCTCATCCCGGCCTCCGACGCGGATTACGAGCGGGCGAAGACGATGGTCGTCGAGATGATCTGCGACGGCCTGGAGCTGACGTGACGTCGCGAGATGGTTTACTCGGGCGTCCCAAACGGGAAGGGTCACCTGCATGAACAACGACATCGTCAAGCGCCTCGCTTGGAGCGGCATGCTGGCCGCGGCCGGTGCGGCGGCGAGCATCCTCGCCGCCCGCGTGGCCTCGATCCTCTACCGCCGGATCTTCGACGAAGATCCGCCAGACTGAGCACCGTGTCCTACCAGCCTCCACCCCCACCCGATCCGTCCGACCGTCCCGTCGGAGAGCTCGTCGCCGAGGTCTCCGAGAAGGCGTCGGCTCTCGTCCGCGAGGAGATCGAGCTCGCGAAGACCGAGATCTCCGAGAAGGTCACGAAGCTCGTCAAGGGCTCCGTCGTCGGCATCGTCGCCGGCGCGTTCGCCTTCCTGGCCCTGATCCTGATCATGCAGGGCATCGCCTGGCTGCTTGACGACCTCTTCTTCGAGGGTGACATCTGGCTCGGCTTCTTCGTCGAGGCCGTGATCTTCCTGCTCGTCGCCGCCGGCGCGGGGTTCTTCGCCTACCGGTCGCTCCTGGCGGGAGCGCCCCCGACCCCGGACGCCGCGATCGAGGAAGCCAAGCTGACACGGACGATGCTGGAGAAGGGGGACTCGTGAGCGACAACCTCCCTGACGCCGGCAAGCCCTCGACGGTCGGGAAGCCGGGGCGCTCCTCCGCCGAGATCAGGCGCGACATCGATGCCCAGAGACAGGACTTCGGCCAGTCGGTCGAAGCGCTGCGCGGCAAGGTCACCGAGCTGACCGACTGGCGCCGCCACGTGCGGGAGCACAAACGCGAGCTGGTCACCGCCGCGGCCGTGACAGGATTCGTGATCGGCGGGATCATCGCCCTGCGCCGCCGCGGCGATCAGTAGCGCCCGATCGGAGGAATCGGATAGGTTGAGCCGGAGTGATTCGGCATGCAGGATGGCCTAGGAGACCTCAGTGCCGGCAGTGGACCCACGCCTCTTCCGAGCGATCGTCGAGGCGGCAAGCGATGCGATTCTCTCCACCTCACCCGATGGGGTGATCGAGTCGTGGAACGGCGGTGCCGAACGGCTCTTCGGTTACTCGGCCGAGGAGGCCATCGGCACCCACTGTCTGCGGCTCGTTCCACGCGAGCATCGGCGGCGGGCCCTGGAGATGGTGCGCCGGGTCGCGGGAGGAGGGGAGATCGAGGCCATAGAGGCGGAGCGTCTCGGACGCGACGGTGATGTCGTCGACATCTCCCTCACCGCGTCGCCGATGCGCGACGAGGGGGGTAGCGTGATCGGTGCCGCGATCGTGATCCGCGACATCTCATCCCACAAGGATCTCGAGAACCGGTTGCGTGAGATGGCGCTCCGTGACCCGCTCACCGGGCTCTACAACCGCCGGCAGTTCGAGGTGGAGCTCGAACGCCAGCTCGCCCTTTCGCGGCGTAATGGCGGGGTCGGCGCGGTCCTCGTCATGGACCTCGACGACTTCAAGTCGGTCAACGACACATACGGTCACGCGGCGGGGGACGAAGTGCTGCGGGCCGTGTCAGAGGTGCTGACCCAGCGTCTGCGAGGCTCGGACCTGCTCGCCCGCATCGGAGGCGACGAGTTCGCCGCGATACTTCCCGACGTCCCCGGCGACCGCGCGATCGCGGTGGCGCGTGGGCTCGAGGACCGGATTCGCGGAATACGCCGCGGGCCCGGACAGACGATCTCGACATCAGCCAGCATCGGCGTGGCGAGCTACGCCGGGAGGCTGCCGGTGAGCTCGGAGGACCTGCTGCAACAAGCCGATGCGGCGATGTACGCGCGCAAGCGCGACCAGGTGCCCTTCGAGATGCCGGACGACGTCAAGACCTAGGACGCTCGGCTCCGGCTTCGTCCGACCCCGGCCGTAGCCTCGCGCCGGATGCAGGCTGAGCAGATGCCGTCGGTGCGTGCGATCACGCGGATCGTGCTCGTGGTCGCGGGAGTGATCGCGGCTCTCTACGTCGTCTACCGGTTGCGAGAGATCGTCGGGCTGGTGATGGTCGCGGCCTTCTTCGCTCTCGCCATCGCCCCCGCGGTCAACTGGCTCAATGAGCACAGGGTTCCGCGGCCCCTTGCGATCCTCAGCGTGTATTTCGCGATTGCAGTGGGCATCTTCGGCATCGGGCTCCTCGTCGTCCCTCCCCTGGTCAACGGGGTCGACGACCTCTCGAACGAGATTCCCAATTACGTCGAGGACCTGCGGCAGAACGACACATTCCGCGAGTACGACAACAAGTACGACATCACCAAGAAGCTCCAGGATCAGGCCGACAACCTTCCATCGAAGCTGGGCACCGCGGCCGGCACCTTGCGCGACGTGACCGTGAACGTCTTCTCGAGATTCGTGCAGCTCTTCTCGATCCTCGTCATCACCTTCTTCCTGCTGATGGACGGGCACCGGGTCCTCGAGTTCGGATACCGGCAGATGAGCCTTCAGAGAGAGGCACGTGCTCGGGCCATTGCGCACGACGTCTCCGAGGCGATCTCCGGCTATGTATTCGGAAACTTCGTGATCAGCGTGCTCGCCGGTCTCGTCACCTTCGTCACGCTAACCGCCCTCGACATCCCCTTTGCCGTCCCGTTAGCCATGCTCTTTGCGTTCTTCGACCTCGTGCCGCTGGTCGGCGCGACGCTCGGCGGGATCCTCGTCGGCATCGTCGTCGCCTTCGTGGATTTCCCGACCGGCTTGATCATCTGGGTCGCGGTTCTCGTCGTCTACCAGCAGATCGAGAACAACATGATCCAGCCGTATGTCTACGGGGCGACGGTCCAGCTCCACCCGCTCGTGGTGATCATCGCCGTGCTGATCGGGGCCCAGCTCCTGGGAATCCTCGGGGCGCTGCTGGCGATCCCTGCCGCCGCCGCGCTCCAGAGCGTCGTGCGGGATTTCTGGCGTTTCCGGCGCGAGAGCCTGCCCGACGCGGAGAGAGCAGGCGCCGGTCCGGCACCCGGGACGGGCGAGCCGGGCACGGCTACGTAGCGGCCCAGCCGGATTGGCTCCGGCGGCGCCCCCGCTCCACAAGGCTCGGCCCAATCAGTGCCGGGCTACTCCAGCGCGGACTTCGGCACCGAGCCCACGCCCAGGAGGCCCGGGCCGGCGTGGGCGCCGATCACCGCCCCGATCTCCGACACGAGGACCGGCTCGCAGCCGAAGATCTCACGGCAGTCGTCGACCAGGCGATCGGCCGACTCGTGGTCCTGGATGTGCTGGACGATCCAGGCATCGGCTCCGGACTCGTGGCGCTGACGGGCGTAGCTGCGCAGGCGCTCGATGGCGCGGCCCCGCGTGCGGACCCGCTCGACCGGCGTGACCTCGTCGTCGAAGGTCAGGATCGGCTTGATCCTCAGGGCCGTTCCGATCCATGCCGCGGCGCCGCCGATGCGCCCGCCCCGTCTGAGGTACTCGAGGGTGTCGACGGCAAACCACATCTTCAGCGTCTCGCGGACCTGGATCGCTCGTGCGGCGGCATCGTCCGCGGAGCCCCCGGCCGCGGCCACCCGTGCCGCTGCGATAACGGAGAACGCCATGCCCCCGGCTGCGGAGCGCGAATCGACGACGCTAATGCGCTCGCCGCCCTTGCCCTCGTCCGCCAGGCGCTCCCGCGCCTGCGTCGCGGCGGCCACCGTGCCCGAGATGCCCGCCGAGAGATGGACCGAGACGATGTCGTGCCCGTCGGCGAGGAGCGGCTCATAGGCCTCGGCGAAGTCCCCGACCGACGGCTGCGACGTCTTCGCGCCGGTCTCAGCTGAGCGCAGCCGCTCGTAGAAGTCCTCGTAGTCGGAGATCTCGGACTCGCGCTCCAGCTCCTCGCCGACCGAGACGTAAAGGGAGACGACGGACAGGCCGAGATCTTCGACCACCGCGGTCGGAATGTAGGCCGTCGTATCGCAGACGACAGCGGTCTTGGTCGGGGGATTCAAGCCGCTCAGGTCTATCAAACGTAGGATTGACACCGATGGCGACCCTCGTCACAGGCGGCTCCGGATTCATCGGCTCCCACCTCGCCCGCGCTCTTGTCAAGCGCGGCGACGAACTGCGCCTCCTCGCCCGCCGCGGCTCCGACGTCGGGCACCTCTCAGACCTCGAGTTCGAGAGGGCGACGGGGGACATCACCGACCGCCGAGCCGTTCGGCGAGCGATGCAGGGAGCCAGCAGGGTTTTCCATGTGGCCGGGACGACCTCGATGCGAGAGGGCTCGGGCGATCACGTCTTCCAGACGAATGTCGTCGGCACCCGGATCGTCATGGAGGAGGCGCTGCGGGCGGGGGTCGAGCGAGTTGTCCACACTTCCTCGGCAGGCGCCCTCGGGCCGGCCAAGCCGAACGGCACGGTCGACGAGGCGCAGCTATTCACGGCGGGGGGCTTGGGGATCCCGTACATCAACTCCAAGCACGAGTCCGAGAACGAGGCCCTCCGCGTCGCCGCGCGCGGGCTCGACGTCGTCATCGTCAACCCGACCTTCACCCTCGGCCCCGAGGACCCGAAGGGCACGTCGAACCGGCTGATCCGCCGCGTGCTGCTGCGCCAGATCCCGTTCTTCGTCGACGGCGGGCTCAACATCGTCGATGTCCGCGATGTCGCCAAGGGCCACCTCCTGGCCGAGAAGAAGGGGAAGCCGGGGGAGCGCTACATCCTCGGCGGCCGCAACTTCACCCTGCGCCGCCTGCTTTCCGACATCGCCCGGATCGCTGAGGTCCCGCCGCCGCCGATCCAGGTGCCGGTGGGCATCACGCGCGCGTCGGCAACGGCGGGCAGGCGCGCAGGTCTGCCGGTCCCGGTTTCCGACGACGAGCTCGTCTCCGCCTCGCAGTGGTGGACCTACCGCTCGGCCAAGGCCAAACGTGAGCTCGGCTTCAAGCCCCGCTCGCACGAGGACACGCTGGAGGACGCCGTGCGCTGGCAGATGGAACGCCTCGGCGACCGCGTCGGCCGAGCGCCGCGCACGGACCCGGCCATGCGCGCGGTGGGAATGGTGCTCGGGCTCGGGCAACGGTTGGGGCTGGGATGACCGCGGAGGGACGCCGGAATGCCCGGGCGCGAAAGGATGCGGACCCGGCGAGCGCCGTCGTCCTCTATCGCTGCCGCATGCCGACGAACTACCTTTGCCCCTGCGGGTCGGTCGAGCGCCGGCTGAAGCGCCTCGGGGTCCACCACCGCACGGAGCGCGTCGCCCAGAAGCGCTCGGCCCGCCCCGAGCTCGCCGTGCTGACGGGCAAGAAGCGCGTTCCCCTGCTGTTCGAGGGGGACGTGTTCGTCCACGACTCCAGACGCATCAACCAGTATCTGGAGTGGCGCTACAATAAGTGAAGCAATGAGCGAGACGACAGAAGAGACGACAGAAGACTCGCAGGCGATCAGCCTCACCGAGAACGCGGCCGCGAAGGTCATGGAGTTGCGTGGGGAAGGCTCGGAGGAGCAGGCTCTGCGAGTCGCGGTCCGCGGCGGAGGCTGCTCCGGCTTTCAGTACGCGCTCGCCTTCGACCAGATCAAGC
>JBBSQE010000170.1:0-6541 GCA_038258095.1 Solirubrobacterales bacterium
CGCCGATCGCTCCGTAGGGGGAAGACCGCAGCCAAGTCGACATGGCTGCCGAGGAGGGTGCGGTGCAGGCATCGAAGCCGAGACCCTTGAAGGGCTGTGTCCGCCGGCTCGGCGCCGCCGGAGTCGCCCGTCGGGCGGCCCGTTCGTCGCCTCTCCTCGCCACGGCGGTGGGGTCGACGACGATTGCCCGTCTGCGTCCGATCACCTGTGCCGGACAGCGCTGGTTGGCCGACGGGACGCCGAGGTACACCGCCCGCCGATCGAGCCGCACGCACAGTCCCGGATGGGAGGCGAGCCGGTAGACGGGCCATGACGCAGGCACATTCAGGGTCTCGCCGTGGAAGCGGACCGTGCGGACGGAATCGGCGCCGGCCGTAGGGGCAAAGCATGCCAGCGATGCGGCAAAGAGCGCGCACGCCGCCAGCGCCACGCCGGCGATTGCCACGGGCAGACGTGATTCATCGAGGTTCTTGGGAAGGCGGGATCGCAAGGGGGGTGCTTCCAAAATGGCGGCTGGAGCCCGAAGTTGCGCCGCACGACGCAATCGGCAAGCGATCCTGCCGCTGCGTGGTCGGTCGTAAGCGCGTCACTCGGAGGCGATCGGGCGCCCGACCACGGCCTGAGCTAGGCGTTTTGCCCGGTGCCCCCGGACGCGCGCCACCACAGGCAGCGCAGCGCATTCATCCTGATCAACGGCCCGCCGGGGCTGGATTCCCGGTACTGGGGGTACTTGGCCACGAGCGCGGCGCGGCCGTCTGGTTCGTCATCGACCTCGACGATCTTGGTCTCACAGAGGGCCTGGACCCAGGCCAACTCGTCCCAATCATCTGAGTAGTGGTCGACGGTCAGCGCCGCCCGGGAATCCTGCTTCATATAGGCGATCCGGGCCGGTTCCGGACTCCGCTTCGGCTTGTCGTCGATCGCGCTCCAGATCAATCCGGATGTGACGGCGAAGGTGACCGGCAGGACGCGGGGGTGACCGGTGTCATCAACGAACCCGAGGCGCGCGACTGGGGCGCCGTCCAGAAGCTCATCTGCCCAAGGAGGCAGGTCGGCTAGGTTTGTTCCAGCCACGCAGCCAGCTTAGGCTCAACCGAACGAAGGAGCGGAGATGGACATCGGTATCGGGCTTCCCAACGCGGTTCCGGGCACCACCGGCGACCAGCTGACCGAGTGGGCGAGGGCGGCCGAGGAGGCCGGTTTCTCGACGCTCGGAACCATCGACCGCATCGTCTATCCGAGCTACGAGCCGATGGTGGCTCTCTCTGCCGCCGCGGCGGTGACCGAGCGCATCCGCCTCGCGACGAGCGTGATGCTCGGGCCGTTGCGCCAGAACGCGGCCGAGGTGGCCAAGCAGTTTCTCTCGCTCGACGCTCTCGCCGGCGGAGGCCGAACCGTCCTCGGCATCGCGATCGGGGGCCGGAAGGACGACTATGAGATCAGCGGCGTCTCGATGTCCGAGCGCGGCGCTTGGCTCGATGCCGGCCTGGATACGATTCACGAGATCTGGGCCGGGGGTGGGGAGCACGGCGGCAAGGTCGGCCCCATGCCGTCAAACGGCGGGCCCAGCCTTCTCGTGGGCGGCAGCGTCGACGCCGCCTTCGAGCGGGCCGCGAGGCACGGCGACGGTTGGATCATGGGCGGCGGCAGCCCCGACGACTTCAAGGGCGGGCTCGAGAAGCTGGGCTCGGCCTGGAGCGCCGCGGGACGGGACGGCAAGCCGCCGACCGCCGCGCTCTCCTACTTCGGGCTCGGCGACGGGGGTGAGGCGGCCTCCAACACCTACCTGAACGACTACTACGCATTCCTCGGCGACGAGGTCGCGGGAATGATCGCCGGCTCGGCCGCCAACGACGCGGACACGATCAAGGCCTACGTCGCCGGTTTCGAGGAGGCCGGGTGCGGCGAGCTGATCTTCTTTCCATCGTCGGGTGACGTCGAGCAGGTGCACCTGCTGGCCGAAGCCGCGGGTCTGTAGAGCTTCCATCTCGCAGAAGGGTCCGCGCTAGTCTGATGGGAGTCGTGACCGCCACCCGGGAGGAATGTTGCGCCGCCTGAGCCCTGTGATCTTTGTCGCCCTAGCGCTGGTCGCTGCCCCTGCCGCAAACGCTGCCGGCGGGCTCGGCACCTACGTGGCGCTCGGCGATTCCTACACCTCCGCGCCACTGGTTCTGAACCAGCACGGCACGCCGATCGACTGCGGGCGGTCTGACCACAACTACCCGTCACTCGTGATGGAGGCGCTGGGACCGAACGAGTTCCGCGATGTGAGCTGCGGGTCGGCCCAGACCAAGGACATGACCGCTCCCCAGGATGGGCTGCCGGCCGGGGGCACGAACCCGCCGCAGTTCAACGCTCTTGGCGCCAATGTGGACCTCGTGACTATCGGGATCGGCGGCAACGATGCGGGCCTCGTCGGTGTGGCCGAGGACTGCGCGATGCTCGACGTGCTCTCACCGACCGGCACTCCGTGCAAGGACAAGTACACGGCCGGCGGCGTTGATCAGATCGCCGCGAAGATCGAGGCCGCCCGCCCCAGGATCGACGCGGTCCTCCGCGGCATCCATGCCCGGTCGCCGCACGCCCGCGTCGCGATCGTCGGCTATCCCCATGTCACCCCGCCCGACGGGGAGTCGGGTTACCCGCTGGTCCCCCTCAGCCCCGGCGACATGCACTACATCGACGTGCTGATCATTCGCATCAACCAGATGATCGAGGAGGAGGCGCTGCGTGAGGACGCGGAGTTCATCGACACCTACCGCGACAGCGGCGGCCACGACGTCTGCAGGCTCCCGCCGGAGCGCTGGTTCGAGGGCCTCGTGCCGACCGAGCCCGCCTACCCGCTCCACCCGAACGCCAAGGGTGAGGCGAGCATGGCGCGCTCGGCCCTCGCCGTGCTTCGCAGGCCGGCACCGGTGCCGGTGATCACCAAGCTGCGGGTCACTCGTCGAGTGCGTTCAGGCCATCCCGCGCGGGTGCGCTTTAATCTCGACCGTGCGGCGACCGTCACCCTGACGCTGCGCCGCCGGTTTCGGCGACACCTGCGTCGCGTGCTGGTCACCAAGGTGGTGGCGGGGCATCCCGGCCCGAACAGCGTCAGGCTGCCCGGGCGGCTCCTGCGGCGCCGCACCGGCGTCTATCGCCTCAGCGCGAAGCCTGCAACGCACGCGGCGACCGGCGCTGTCCGCGGCAGGGGACTGCGGATCAGGCCGCGTCGATAGCCCTGGTCGACCGGCTCGGCCGACGCCGCCCGGTGGTACCTTTCTCCGCGTGTTCAGGAGGGGGCTCGTGGGAGTGGTATCGGCGGCGCTTGCGCTGGTCGTGTGTGCGCCCGTTTCCGCAGCCACCACGTAGCCCACAAAGTACACCCTCGCCGGCAACTGCTATTCGCTGAAGGGTCCCTCCGGACCAGCCGGGACAGGCGCCTTCCAGCTCCGCATGCAGGCGACCCGGCTCGGCAGCTATCTGCTCTACCGGACCGACCAAACCGTCCTCGCCGTCCACGGCGACGGCACCGTCTCACCGGACCCCGGTGCGACGCCGGCCGCCGATTGGGCGGTCACGGATGCCGCCGGCGGAGCGTTCCGGCTCTCACCGGCGTCGGACCCGAGTCGGACCCTCAGCGTCGCCCCGGACGGCGGCCTGACCGCAAACCCCGGCGCCGGCACCCCGGTTACCTTCGCTCCGGCGAAGGGCTGTGCGGTCTATCCCGAGGCCGAGCTCGGCGCGACGGGGACGCCCTCGAGAGGGAGCACGTCGTTCGGCACCGTCGGCGGGTTCCTCGAAGGCCACATGCACTGGATGACCTACGAGTACCTAGGCGGCAAGTTCCATTGCGGCAAGCCCTGGAGCCCCTACGGAATTCCCTACGCGCTGCCGGACTGCAGCGACATCGAGGGCCCCCAAGGCTCCTCGGCGATCATCCAGAACTTCCTCAACTACGGATCGCCGGTTTCCCCGCATGACACGACGGGCTGGCCGAAGCTGACCGAGTGGAGTGCCCACAACCTGACCTACGAGGGCACCTACTGGAAGTGGATCCAGCGGGCCTGGATGAGTGGCCTGCGGATGATGGTGATGTCCGTCAACGAGAACCGCGTGCTCTGCCAGCTGAGTCCCCAGAGGAGTCACTCGTGCGACGAGATGGACACGGTTCATCAGGGCTTCAGGGACATCCGTGAGCTTCAGGACTACGTCGATGCACAGGCCGGTGGCCCGGGGAAGGGCTTCTTCCAGATCGTCACCACCCCCTTTCAGGCACGGCGGGTCATCAACCAGGGCAAGATGGCCGTTGTCCTCGAGATCGAGGCCTCGGAGCTCTTCGGGTGCAGGGGCACCGATGGCGCCTCGTCGTGCGATCGCTCGCAGATCGATCGCGAGCTGGACAGCTTCTATCGCGAAGGCGTGCGCTCGTCGCTCCTCCTCAACAAGTTCGACAACCCGCTCACCGGGGTGCGCTTCGACGGAGGCGCGATCGGCGGACTGATCAACGCCGCGAACAAGGAGAGCTCAGGCTCGTTCTGGAGTGCCAGGACATGCACGGGCCGCCTCCACGACAACACGATCGACGCCAGCGCCGGGGATCCGGGCGGGATTCTCTCTCTTGCGTCGGTCCTGCTCGGCCTCCCCGCCGGGGGGGCGCCCACCTATCCGTCTGCGCCGCACTGCAACACCCGCGGCCTGACCGACCTCGGCGCCTACGTAGAGCGCCGGATGATTCAGAAGCACATGATCATCAATCCCGACCACATGAGCCAGGCGGGGGTCGCCGCAACTCTGACGCTCGCCGAGGCCCACCACTATTCCGGAATCATCTCCCCGCACGGGTGGATGGACCCGGGGAACTGGCCGCGCATCTGGAGGCTCGGCGGTCTGGCGTTCCCGGACTCGGACACGTCGACGGGCTATGTGAAGAACTACGAGAAGTTCCGGCCCAAACGGACACCGTACCTGCTCGGTTGGGGGTACGGGGCCGATCTCGGCGGCCTCGCGGCTCAGCCCGACGCGCCGGCGAGCGACAAGGGGAGCATCGGCTACCCGTTCAAGTCCTACGACGGCAAGGTCACGATCACGCCGGAGACGACGGGCGAGCGGACGTTCGACTACCGCAAGGAGGGGGTCGCGACCTACGGCCAGTACCCCGAGTGGTACAAGGACGTTGATCGGCTCGGCGGCCGCAAGATCGGCCGGGACATGTGGAACGGCGCCGAGGCCTATCTGCAGATGTGGGAGCGCGCCGACGGGATCAGGGCGCCCGGGTGCCGCGCCGGTGTCGGCCGCCTGGGCGCCAACGGCCTGCCGAGGATCCGCCTCCGTGTGGGCTGGGGGAAGCTGCTCCGCCGCGCGGGCCAGCCCCAGCAGCGGAGCCGTGCGTGGAGCTGGTGCGTGCGCGGCGCCAGGAACCGCAGAGCCGCCGACGTCGCCGAGCTGAACCGGAAGGGCCATGTCGAGCTGGTCGGCTCGACGGCGCGCGGCCGGCGCGCCGGCGGGGTGGGGGTCGGCACATCGGTGAGGCGCCTGCCCCCGGCGGTACACCGGAGGGGCCCGGGTATTTATGTGCGCTCCGCGTCGAAGCGCAGCGTCTTCGTCTACCACGTCATGCACGGCCGCGTCCGGATCGCCGCAACCGCTACCCGGGCGCTCGCAAAGCATCCCAACCAGCTCCGCGCCGCGATGCGCCGCGCCCTGTATGCACGGGTGAGCCAGGCTCCTCGCAGATACGTGGCGAACCCCACTGCAAGCTCCGCCCGCCTCACAGGCGAAACGCTTGCCGGCTCGGAGAACCCGCAGCTGAACCGCACGCTGCGCCTCCTCTGCACGCTCAACCACAGCTGAGCTCGTCGCTTCGGCTAGCCGTCGTACCTCGCTCGAAGTTCTTTCATCCCGACTCTGTAGCGACGAACCTGCTTCGTCTCGACTTCGAGCAGGTTTCGATACGCGGCTCGGATCTGTGGCCCGTCTTTGGATCGCAGTGCGCGAAGGAACTTCTCACCTGCCTCGACCTGCAACTGATTGGTATCGATGGCGATGTCGGCCACCTCATCAAAGGGCGGCGGTGCGTCCAGTTGTTTGAGCGATGCCACCACCCTCCGAGAGGTGTCGAGATAGGCCTCGAAGGCGGTTCGTGCCTCGGGGATGGTGCGTGACCGGGCCAGGTCGCGTCGTGCCTTCGCTTGAGCCTTGTCGAACGCCAAGCGCAGCGACAGGAGCTCGCGAATGAAATCGCCGGACCCCCCGCCGAACGCCTGGTCTGAAGCATCGGCTGCACCCTCGACCACATGTTGCGTCGGGTCATTCAGCCTCCAGACCCCGGTGGCTCCGAGAAGTTCCCGAAACGGTGAGTTTCGAACACAAAGGCCCTCGTCACGGCTGGAGAAGATCCCATTCTCGAAGACAACGAGAGTCAAGTCGTCTGAAGTGGTGTAACCGACTCATCGGCTCACGCGCTTCGTAGTGCAGGCACCTCCTCTCGTCTCTCTTGGCCCTGGTCCTCGAGGACCAGGGCGAGCGATTCCTCGGAGAGGTAGCGCCGGCAGACCAG
>JBBSQE010000171.1:0-6515 GCA_038258095.1 Solirubrobacterales bacterium
ACACAGGCGAGCCTGCAGTCGGGCATGGTCTACGGCTTCGCCGGCGCGATCGACGCCATCGCCTCCCGCATCCAGCGCGAGCTCGGAGAGGACGTCGCCTTCATCGCGACCGGCGGCATGGCAAGCTCGATCACCCCGTTCTGCGACATGGTCGACGAAGTCGACGACCTCCTGACCCTGACCGGGCTACGTCTCATCTACCAGCTGAATGCCTGAGCAAAGCCCCCAGCCCGAGCTCACCGAGCCGTTCTCGATCGGCGGCGTCGAGATCGCCAATCGCGTTCTGCTCGCTCCGCTGGCCGGGATCGGCAACTGGTTCGTGCGGCTCCAGGCGAGGCGTCACGGCGCCGGCCTCGCGGTGTCGGAGATGGTGTCGAGCTTCGGCCTCCACCACCGCAACGAGCGCACGATGCGCGAGCTGCTGCGCATCCACCCCGACGAGCACCCGGTCTCGGTCCAGCTCTTCGGCCACGACGCCGACGTCATGCGTTCCGCCGCCGAGGTGGTTGCGGGCGCGGGCGCTGACCTGATCGACATCAACATGGGCTGCCCGGTCCGCAAGGTCCTGAAGACCGGCGCGGGAGCCGCGCTGGTCGAGGACCCGGAGCTGGCGCTCGCGTTGCTTCGGGGCGCCCGGGAGGGGAGCGGCCTCCCGGTCACGGTCAAGGTCCGCTCAGGGCTCAAGCCGGGGGACAGGACCGGCTATGACCTCGCTCGCGAGCTGACCGACCGGATCGACGTGCCGGTGATCATCTCCGGCGGGCTCAGCACCGCCGACGCCGCCCGCGAGGCCTACCGGCGCTCGGGCGCAGCCGCCGTGATGATCGCCCGCGGCTCGCTCGGCTATCCCTGGGTGTTCGACGAGCTGACGGGTGGATCCGCCGCCGAGCCCGGGGCCGACGAGGTCGTCGCCGAGCTCCTCTGGGTCATCGACCGCGCCGAGGAGCACATGGGAGCGGACCGCGCTGGCCGCTACCTGCGCAAGTTCTATCCCTGGTACCTGGAGCACCTGGACGTGGAACGCCCGGTGATCCAGGAGATGCAGACGACCGCCGGCCTTGACCGCGTCCGCGAGCTGATCGGCGCGGGCGCCGGAGCGGGCGCCGCAAGCGACGAGCGGGCGGCGGTGTCTTCATGGGGCTGACCGAGCGGACCGAGGCCTGGCGGTCCGAGGGCGCGACCGAGGAGTTCCGCGAGTACTCGATCCACGTCCACAACCGTGCGGGTGACGGGCCGCTCATCCTCCTCCTCCACGGCTTCCCGTCGAGCTCCTATGACTGGCGCGAGATCCTCGCGCTGGAGCCGCGCCGCGCCGCCCTTGCCTTCGACTTCCTCGGCTTCGGCCTCTCCGACAAGCCCCGCGATCACCCCTACACGCTCGCCTGGCAGGCGGATCTCGCCGAGGAGCTGGTTGCCCGCCACGGCGAGGGCCGGCCGGTTTTCATCTGCGCTCACGACATGGGGACGTCGGTCGCGACCGAACTGCTGGCGCGCGACATCTCCGGGGAGCTCGGGTTCGAGCTGGAGGGCGCATTCCTCTTCAACGGCTCGATGATTCTCGAGCTCTCCGAGCCCACCCTCGCCCAGCGGATGCTGCGCAGCCGCCTCGGTCCGGTCGCCGCCCGTCTCAGCTCCGAGCGCTTCTTCCGCCAGCAGTTCGCCTCGGTCTTCAGCCCCGAGCATCCGCTGAGCCCCGAGGAGGAGGCCGACCAGTGGTCGCTGATCACGGCCGCGGACGGGAACAGGCTCGGCCACCGCCTCGTCTCCTACATGGACGAGCGTGTCACCTACGCCGAGCGCTGGCACGGCGCCATCCGGGATTGGCCGGGGCAGCTGTCCTTTGCCTGGGGCATGCTCGACCCGGTCGCGACCCCGGCGGTGCTCGAAGGGCTGCAGGGGCTGCGTCCCGCCGCGCCCGTCACCGAGTTCGCCGACCTCGGCCACTATCCGCAGATCGAGGATGCGCAGCGGCTCACGGGGGCGCTGCGAAAGGCGCTCGCGGGCGGCTGAACTGCGGCCGGCAGGGGCCGGTTGGGCGGGAATGTCCTCTCGCTATACTGCCGCGTTCATTGTTTGCGATTCGGCGTGCGAAAAGCGTCATTTGCAGGCATTTCTACCGGTCCGGGAGGCCGCCTCCCGCCGGGCATTCGACAAGCGAGGTACGGGACGAGTGGCACGCGAAGCTGTAATCACCCCTTCAGGGCTCGAAAAGCTCAAGGAAGAGATCGAGCACCTGACGACCGAAAAGCGGCGCGAGGTCGCTGACCGGATCAAGGAGGCGCGCGAGTTCGGTGACATCTCCGAGAACGCCGAGTACGACGACGCCAAGAACGAGCAGGCCCTTTTGGAGGGCCGGATCGCCCAGCTCGAGGAGCGCCTGCGCCGCGCCACCGTCATCGACGAATCGGACCTCGGCACCGACGAGGTCAGGGTCGGCTCGACCGTCCACGTCAAGGACCAGAAGTCCGGCGATTCCCAGAAATTCCAGATCGTCGGCTCGACCGAGGCGAACCCGCTCGAGCACCGGCTCTCGAACGAGTCCCCGATCGGCAAGGCCCTGATCGGCCACAAGCGCAACGAGATCGTCACCGTCGACGTCCCGCGCGGGCCGAAGAAGAAGTTCAAGATCACCAAGATCGACACCTGAGGCTTCGGCGAGTCGACATCTGAGGCTTCGGCAAGCGGGTCCTGTCACATTCGATCGCGCCCCGCGCTCCGGCGGGGCGCTCGGGCACCGACCAAATCGGCACCCCCGCGCGAGATGCGGCTCCGCGTCGTGAGATCGGTCCCGGCAGCGCGAGATGCCGCTGGGTATCGACCTGGGAACGGTTGCGCCTATCTCAATCCGCGTGCCACCCGCAACCGTCCCCAGACATATCCTGGGGACGGTTGTCGATCGCCCGTGGTAGACGACACCGACAACCGTTCCCATGCTGGGTGAGCTACTCCTCGGCGGTGGGCAGCCGACCCGAGCCCAATGCGCCGTCCTTTTCGTGCCGGTGTCGCGTAACCCGCACGGGTAGGCTCGACGCCGATGCCCGATCCTGAACAGAACGCCGAACAGAACGCCCCCGGCGGTCCTGCCGCCACGAGCGGCGAGCCCACCACCTCCGACCTCCTCCGCGAGCGCCGGGGCAAGCTCGAGCGCCTGCGTGAGGCGGGCATCGAGCCTTACCCGCATGACTTCGAGGGTCGGGAGGAGATCGCCGAGGTGCGGACAGCCCACGAGGGCCTGGCGCCGGGGATGGAGACGGACTCGCGGCACCGCGTGGCCGGCCGGATCATCGCCCGTCGCGGTCACGGCAAGGCTGCGTTCCTCGACCTGCGCGACGCCGGCGGCCAGATCCAGCTTCACGCCCGTGAGGACGTCCTCGGCGAGGATGGGTTCGCGCTCCTCGTCCACCTCGACATCGGCGACATCATCGGCGTCGAGGGCACGGCGATGTCGACCCGACGCGGCGAGCTCTCCATCCAGGTGGACCGCTGGCGGCTCCTCTCCAAGAGCCTGCGCCCGCCGCCCGACAAGTTCCACGGCCTCGAGGACACCGAGACCCGGTTCCGCCGCCGTGAGCTGGACCTGATCGCTAACGACGACTCCCGCCGGACCTTCAGGATCCGCGCGAGGACGGTCTCCGAGGTCCGCCGCTTCCTGGACGACCGCGGCTTCGTCGAGGTCGAGACTCCGGTCCTTCAGCCGCTCTACGGCGGAGCCCTCGCCCGTCCCTTCACCACCCACCACAACGAGCTCGACCGCGACCTCTACCTGCGGATCGCGACGGAGCTGTATCTGAAGCGCTGCGTTGTCGGCGGGCTCGACCGCGTCTACGAGCTCGGCAAGGACTTTCGGAACGAGGGCGTGTCACCGAAGCACAATCCCGAGTTCACGATGGTCGAGTTCTACGAGGCCTACGCGGACTACGAGGTCGTCGCGCACCGGTTGGAGCAGATGGTTTCCGAGGTTGCGCAGCGGGTCCTCGGCACGACGGTCGTGGAGCGCGACGGCCGCGAGATCGACCTCGCGCCGCCGTGGCGCCGCATCACCTTGCGCGACGCGATCCGCGACAAGACCGGCGTCGACATCGCCGAGCATCCGACGCGGGAGGCCCTGGCCGAGGCGATCGGCGGCGACCTCGATCCCAGGGAGGGGTGGGGCAAGCTGGTTGACGGCCTCCTCTCCAAGCGCGTCGAGCCCGACCTGATCGAGCCCACCTTCATCATGGATTATCCGGTCGAGCTCTCACCGTTCGCAAAGAAGCACCGTACCGAGGAGGGCCTGGTCGAGCGCTGGGAGGCGTTCGTCGGCGGGATGGAGATCGCCAATGCCTTCACCGAGCTGAACGATCCCGACGAGCAGCGCCGGCGCTTCACCCAGCAGGCCGAGGAGCTGGCTCGCGGGGACGAGGAGGCCGCCCAGTTCGACGAATCCTTCGTCGAGGCGCTCGAGCAGGGCATGCCGCCGACCGGCGGCTGCGGGCTTGGGATCGACCGCTTGGTGATGATCCTCAGCGGTGCGCGGTCGGTGCGCGAGGTCGTGTTGTTCCCGGCGATGCGCTGACGGACCTGAGTCCGGCGATGCGCAGCCGGACCTGACGTCAGGCGCGGGCCGTCGCCAGCTCGCCGGTGAGCCTTTGCCACATAGGCGTCGAGGCTCGTCGCCGAGATGCCGGGGGGCGATGTCTGCAGCTCGGTTCCGGCAACCGGGCCGCTGCGGCCGGCCACGAAGGCGATGCCGTCGGCGCGCTTGCTGCCGTCGCCGGTAAGGATCAGCGAGCCGGCCCGACCGCCGTCCCAACTGCCGGTCAGTACGCGCTCGGGCTTGAACGGGAGATCCGCCTCGGCGTGCTGCGCCGCGAACATGAGCGGGTCCTCCAGCGTCAGGCTGCGGTCCCTCACATACGCGCGGAAGAAAGCCTCCCGCGCGTACCGCGCCGATCCTCCGCGGTCGAGGTCGCGCAGGCCGGCGACGCCCGATCCGGGGCTCATCCCGCTCGTCTTGCCGTCGTAGGTGAGCGCGGGGAGGAAGCCGATGCTCTCCGGGATGCGGGTGACCACAACGGTCAGCGGGTGGTTGACCGAATGGTTGTCGGAGTCCGTCGTCGTGTATTGGAGGTGGGCGATCTCACCGCGCCCGCCCTCGGGGAGCTCGCCCCCGGCGCCGGCGCCGATCTCACCGGAGTCCCGCGTCAGGAACGACCTGCTCGGGCAGAGTCGGGTGCGGGGTGAACTCGAGCCCGCCCGCCGCGGCAAACCGCTGCATGGCGTCGCTGTCGCCGAGTGCGGTCATCCTCTGGGGGGCGCGATGGTCTTCGCTCGCATCCTGCGAGAAAATACCCCCTTGGAGGCGGCTCGGCCGGAGAATCCCCACGGCTATACTGAGCGTTGCCCGTAACTCGACAGACCGGAGGTCAGATCCCTCGGTGGCGCAAGCCCAGCCGAGATTGAGGATAGGGCCGCCGGTGCTGCCCCGACCCCCGTACACGACCAGACCGCATCATCTGACCCGACCGACCCGACCGCTAAGAAACAGACTTCACTCCTGCCGATACAAAGCAAGCCGATCCGGTTTAGAGACCAGAGAGCCTGAGACCATTGTTCGAGAGATTCACAGAGCGCGCCCGCCAGGTAGTCGTCCTAGCCCAGGAAGAGGCGCGCACGCTCAAGCACAACTACATCGGCACCGAGCACATCCTGCTCGGCCTGCTCCGCGAGGAGGAGGGCCTCGCCGCCCGAGTCCTCGAGTCACTCGACATCACCGTCGAGCGCGTCCGTGCGCAGGTCGTGCGCATCGTCGGCTCCGGTGAGGAGGTCACCTCCGGCCAGATCCCGTTCACGCCGCGCGCCAAGAAGGTCCTCGAGCTGGCGCTGCGCGAGGCGCTCTCCCTCGGCCACAACTACATCGGCACCGAGCACATCCTCCTCGGCCTGGTCCGCGAGAACGAGGGCGTCGCCGCCCGCATCCTCCTCGACTTCGACGCCGACTCGGACAAGATCCGCAACGAGGTCATCCGCATGCTCTCGGGCCCCGGCAGCCGCCGGCAGGGCCAGGGCTCCGGCTCAGGCCAGGGCGAGGGCAAGAAGAGCTCGAAGCTGCTCGACCAGTTCGGCCGCAACCTGACGAAGCTCGCCGAGGAGGGCAAGCTCGACCCGGTCGTCGGCCGCGAGACCGAGATCGAGCGGATCATGCAGATCCTCTCGCGCCGCCAGAAGAACAACCCCGTTCTGCTCCGTGAGCCGGGCGTCGGCAAGACCGCCGTCGTCGAGGGGCTCGCGTCCCGGATCACCAACGGCGAGGTCCCCGAACTGCTGCGTAACAAGCAGATCTACACGCTTGACCTGGCTGCTCTCGTCGCCGGCTCGAAGTACCGCGGTGAGTTCGAGGAGCGCCTCAAGAAGGTGATGAAGGAGATCACCCAGCGCGGCGACATCATTCTCTTCATCGACGAGCTGCACAACCTCGTCGGCGCCGGCGCAGCCGAGGGCGCGATCGACGCCGCCTCGATCCTGAAGCCGGCGCT
>JBBSQE010000172.1:0-6490 GCA_038258095.1 Solirubrobacterales bacterium
CGGTTGACCTCACTCACGCGTGAGGGGTTGTTCTTCATCGTCCGCACGCCTTCGGCGGTCAGGTTGGTGAGCATCACAAAGGTTGGCATCTCTCTCCTCCGATAAGTTCGAGTGGGCCTGTATCCTCTTTCTTTCACGTTACGGGAGCCGGCGCAAGGGGGCCCCGCTCCTCAGACCCGGCTAGCCGACCCCCAGGCGAGCGGGCGCACGATTGGCGGCGCCTTCGGGAGGCGCCCATGCTCGACGCGATCGAGGTGCAAGGGGGACGCTTCGATCGCCGACACGGTGTCGCGATCGGGGTGACACCCTCCCGCTAAAAGCCCCCAGGGCCGGCGCAGCCGGTGCTGCCACCTCGCCCGCCTCGGGTCCTCGGAGAGGACGTGCTCGCAGAAGAGGAGGCGGCCACCCGAACGCAGCACCCGCGCGGTCTCCGCCAGCGCAGCCGCCGGGTCGCCGACCGTGCAGAGGACCAGCGTGAAGACGGCGGTGTCGAAGCTCGCATCCGGGAAGGGGAGGCTTTCGGCTCCGGTGCGAATCAGTTCGCCTTTGGGCGACGAACCGGCACCGCTCTCATCGAGCTTGGCTTCCAGCTTCGCGGCCATGTTGGGGTCGGGCTCGGTGAACACAACCTCGGTGACATCGGGTCCGAACAGGCCGATGTTCGCTCCCGTTCCCGCTCCGAGATCGATCGTCCGCCCCCGAGCCCCACTCAGCAGCGCCGACCTGATGTCGCGCAGGCCAGCCTCTTCGGTCCCGGTCATGCCGGCGTCGTAGAGGGCGGCCAACACGCGGCCCCAGGTCGCTTCGTAGAGCCTTCCCACGCGGAGGAGGTTAGATCACGGAGTAACGTTGAGCTGACCGTGCACGAGCGCAAGCTCCTGAAGATCCGAGCCATGGCGATGCCGCTCCTGGTCGCCGGCCTGCTGATTCCGGGTGCTCTCGGAACCCTGGTCGCCGGCCCCGGTCTCGGCCTCCTGTTCGCCGAGGGAGCTGTGATCGGCCTCGTTGTCTACGCGGCACTTCAGAAGCCGGACGTGCCGATCGAGGTCGTCGCCTCGGCGGACGGGCGGCGCCGCATCCTTGTCCTGATCACCGAGGACATCTCCCGCGACCCGAAGGCGGTTGAGTCGCTGGTCTCGGCGATCGAGCCGATCCCCGCCGACGACCCGCAGCAGATCCTCGTTCTCGCTCCGGCCCGCTCCGGCGCCCTATCGGAGTGGCTGTCTGATACCGAACCCGGCCGCGACCGTGCGCAGGTCAGGCTTGTCCACTCGGTCGCCGCCCTCGCTGCCGCGGGCGTTGAGGCCGAGGCGCAGGTCGGTGACGCCGATGCCCTTCAGGCGCTCGAGGACACGCTGCGCTTCTTCGGGGCCGGCGAGGTCGTCGCCGTGACCGGTGACGACTCGGCCGATCGCGCCGGCGCCAAGGCCTTCGCGGCCATGGAGCGCCGACTCGAGGTCCCGCTGACCCGCATCGTCGCCACCCCCACCGCCGATGCCTCCCGCGCCTAGCTCGCCTAGGTCCTCGCTCCGAGGTCCCAAGTCGAACTTGGGAACGCTTGTCGATGGCCAATCCTGACTGACAACGACAACCATCCCCGGGAAATGTCTGGGAACGCTTGTCGGTGCCAAGCCGGAAGCGCCGAAAGCAACCGTTCCCAGGTTGGCTCGCGACCGAGAGCAACGCCCGCTACCTGGGCCCGACGATCAACGTCGTGAAGAACCTCGGGGCCGTGGCCGCCGACAGCTTCAAGTCGGGTGTAGTCGACTGCCCGGCTGGCTACCAAGCGATCGGCGGCGGGGTCGATCCGAACGGCGTGTTTTTCGGCAAGGTCTCCCAGTCGGCTCCGAGGTTCGGGACCTCACGGCTCTACTCCCAGCCCGATGGCCAGATCGGTCCGGCGACCGGTTGGACCGGTGCGGTCTCCACCCAGGGAACGGCCACCGGCGTGACCGACGCAAAGATCTCCGTCACCTGCTCGCCGATCGGCTGAGCGGGCGAATCTAGGACGAGTGTCCGAGCCCCGGTTCCGCGGAACCGGGGCTCGACTCGCGTTCGAAGCGCCGCGCGATCTCCGCGTGGCGGTGGTCGAAGATCCGCTCGACATCGCGCCGCACAAACAGGCGGTGCGCCATCTCCCCGAGGGGTCCGAGCGGTATCCGGTAGAGGACGCGGTCGCGCATCAGCGTGCCGCCTTGCCCGTCTGACTCGAAGTTGTGGGCGTGGTCCCAGAGCGCATAGGGGCCGCTGAGCTGGACGTCGCGGAACCGCGCGCCGGGCTCCCACTCGCGAATCTCGGTCTTCCAGCGGACCGGGATCCCGTGCAGGCGGAGCCGGTAGGAGATCAGCGTCCCGGGGCCCATCTCGATCGGCCGTTCGGTCAGGACGCGGAAGTGGAGCCATGGCGGCGTGATCGCCTCGAGATTGAAGGCGTCACCGAAGAACTCGAACGCCTCGGGCGGAGGCAGCGGCAGGCGCTGTGTGCGTTCGAGGACGTGGTTCACTGGAGCTCACGATAGGGAGCGCCGTCACCCGGTCCGGCCCGGCTCGAACGGGCTCGGCTCAGCCGTCGAAGCCGGCGTGAATGTGGTCGCAGTGGTCGGGCAGCGCGAACGCGGGCCCGGGGCCGTCGAGGTCGAAGCAGTAGATGAGCTCGGTCGGGTGGATGTCTGCGGGCAGGAGGGTCATCATCCGGCCGAGCTCAGCGCAGGGGGCGCTCGGCGATACATCGGTGCAGGAGGTGCCGTCGACGACGGCGATGTCGATGGCGCGGCCGAAGTAGTGGTTGGAGACGTTGCCCGAGGTCGTGAGCATCGAGTGGTCCGAGCGGGTTGCGGAGAGCGTGATCGAGTGCGACTGCGTGATCGTCGCGAGCAGCTTCATGATGCGCGGATCGAGCGCGCCGTCGCGCAGGTCCTGCATCTCGAGCGAGCTCGAGACGGAGAGGTTGGACCAGTTGATCTCCTCGGGTGAGGTGGACCCGTAGAGGATCGGCCAGGCGGCGTGCGTGACCTTGCAGCTTCCATCCATCTTGGCCGCCTCGACCAGCACCGCCTGGACGTACCACTGCGCCTGGTTGTGGCTGAAGATGCCGGCTTCTAGATCCCCGCGGGACCAGATCAGCCGCGCCAGCGTCGCCGAGGAATCGGCCGGGCTCGAGTGATCGACCCTGCCGTCGTTGTCTCCGTCGACTCCGAAGCGCTGCCACTCCGTTGCGTCGAGGCCGAGCGGCCCGGTGCCCCCCAGCTGCGCCTTGGTCATGCCCTTTCCGAAGTTGGACTCGAGCCGCGCGACGGCCGCGAGGGCCCAGACGCCCTTCTGACCGAGCTCGTAGCGGCCGGCCGCCTGCTCGAAGGCGGACAGGTAGGCGGCCGGGATGTGCTCCCCGCCCTTCAGTCCGGACTTGCAGTTGAGCACCGGGAGTTGCGGCACGATGGAGGGCGAGGTATCGAAGGTCCCGTAGCAACCGGCGTTCGAGAGGACTTCGGCGACGTACCAGTCGGCGTGGTTGTAGGAGTAGATCGCGCCGTAGGTGTCGGAGGGCATCCCGGAGGCCTGCAGGTAGCGGGCGGCGGCGAAGATCGCGTCACGCGGGTTGTACGGATCGGCGACGCCGTCGCCGTCGGCATCGACCCCGTACATGTCCCATGTGGAGGGCATGAACTGCATCCACCCGATCGCGCCGGCCGACGAAGTCACGGTGTTCAGCTCACCGAAGTTCGTCTCGATCTGGTTGATCGCGGCGAGAACCGCGGGGCCCTGGGGGCCGAGGCCGTACGCGTCGGAGGCCGCCTGGTAGATCGGGGCGAGCTGGGGCGGAACGCCGATGCCGCCGCAGACTGCGGTCGGGGTCGGCGGTACCGCGAAGAAGGAGTCAGGAGACGAAGTGGGAGTGGGAGCGGGCGCGATGTCCGGCTGCTCGGGAACGCCCGCGGGGGCCGCCTCCGCGTCAGGTTGCGGGGTCGCGGCAACACCGCCGCTCTGGGCGGGCTTGGATGGCTTGACGGGAGGAGCGGTGATGGCCCCGCCCTGATGAACGAGGGGGCCGATCGTCACGCCGGGCGTCAAACCAGTGGCGGGGGCGGGCGCCGGCTGGACCCCCGGAGTCGTTGCCGGAGAGGTTGCGGCGGGCGCCGGTGTCGCCCCGGCCGGCGGGCTGGGGGTCTTCGACGGGGCCTGGGCTGATGCGGTCTGCGCCGTCAGCGCCGCTCCGATCGCCGCGGTGGCGAGGACTGTCCGAATCCGTCCCATCTTCTAGCCCCTTACGTCACTGACGAGCCAGCCGGCTCGCTGGTCGTGGCGTAGCTCGAGGCGAAGCTCAGAGGATGCGCCGAGGCGGAGGAGCGCCACGCTGACCGAAAGGGCCTTGCCATCCCGCGGGCCCGGAACGACGTTGAGGACCTTGGCCTTGGGAACCTTGACGCCCTGCGGGAGGCGCGGGGGGCGCTTGTTCAGCGCACGGATGAGTGGCTTCGCGGCGGTCTTCGTGAAGGCCTTGGTGACGACAGGGGTGTTCTTGCCGACCTCGTAGAGGACGAATGCGTCGGCGAACTGGCGGGAGACTGCGAGGGCGGGCTTGATCGTTGCCGGGGCCGGCACCTTTGCCCTTGCGTCTGCACCGGCGGCATCGGTGGTCCCGGGCGCGCCGGTTCCGGGCGCCGCGGGGGGCGTGTCGACGGGATCCGAGCTTGGCGCCGCATCGGTCGTGGCGAGGTCGTTGCCGGCGGCCTTCGGATCGGCGGCCTTGAAATCGGGGGCGATGCCGTGCAGGACGGGGGCATCCGTCTGGCCGAGCTCGGCCAGATCGAGCGGTATGCGCGAGCCTCCGGGCACCACGATCGGGGCTGCGGATGCGCCCACCGGCGCGGGTGCCGCATCCGTTTGCCCCGAGCTCTTGCCGGGGGCGCCGACCAGGGCACCGGCGCTCACAGCGGCAACCGCGGCGCCCGCCGCGCCGACCGCGATGACTGTGCGGACCGGGCGCCCGGAGGCGGCGATGCGGTCCTGTGTGGGCCACGCGACCCGCGAGCGGAAAGCCCAGATCACACGCTCGAACGGCCAGGTCGCCACATCGACGAGGTGCCGGAGCGCATCGGCCGCCGGCCAAATCGCGTGGCGCTCGATCGCCCAGACGGCACGCTGAACGGGCCAGGTCACGCTTGACACGAGAGACGAGTCCTCAGCAGAGGGTGCCGGGCCCGCGACGCGCTCCTCCTGCGCGAGGGACTCCTTGCCTGGGTTCTGCGTCTTGTCTGACTCTGCCATTTGGTCTGAATCGGGGCCGGGGGTGGACGAACGGACGATCACAATCAAGGGTATGTCGGTGCAAATGGCTGCGTGCTTGAGCCTGCACGCTTCCGAGCCGGATGCAAGGAATCCTGCGAGACCACATAAGAGTACCCGCCCCGTGGCGGGTCCGCACCCATCTTGACCGCTCGGGTCGTCAATCGGTGAACGTCTTGTAGCGAATGCCCATCCCCCACAGGCTCTCTAACCCGTGAGAGCGCCGGAAGGCTCGGTCTGTGCTCCGGCCGTCGCAAAGACGAGCTCGCCATCGGCCGCATCCACCTCGATCGTGTCGCCATCGGCGAACTCCCCCTCGAGGATGCGCAGCGCCAGTTTGTCGACCAGCCGCTTCTGGATCACCCGCTTGAGCGGGCGGGCCCCGTAGGTCGGGTCGTAGCCGAGGTTGCCGAGCAGCGTGCGCGCCGTGTCCGACAGCTCGACCTCGATGCCGCGCTCGCGCACCCTGGCGACGAGCTGGTCCACCTGGAGCTCGACGATCCGACCGATGTCGTCCTTCGAGAGTCGGTGGAAGATCACAGTGTCGTCGATGCGGTTGAGGAACTCGGGCTTGAACGTGGCCACAAGGATCTCCTCGATCCGCTCGCGCATCGCCTCGTCGACCGCCTCCCCGACGATCTCGGCCGAGCCGACATTCGAGGTCATGATCAGGACGGTGTTGGTGAAGGAGACCGTCCGGCCCTGGCCGTCGGTCAGACGCCCGTCGTCCATCAGCTGGAGCAGGGTGTTGAACACGTCAGGATGGGCCTTCTCGATCTCATCGAGCAGCACGACGGCGTAGGGCCGTCTCCGCACCGCTTCGGTCAGCTGGCCGCCCTCCTCGTAGCCGACGTAGCCCGGAGGGGCGCCGACCAGCCTGGAGACGGTGTGCTTCTCCATGTACTCGGACATGTCCAGGCGGACGATCGCCTGCTCGGAGTCGAACATGAACTCGGCGAGCGCCTTCGCGAGCTCGGTCTTGCCGACACCGGTCGGGCCGAGGAAGAGGAAGGACCCGATCGGCCGGTCGGGATCGGAGAGGCCGGCGCGCGAGCGACGCAAAGCGTTCGAGACCGCCTCGATCGCCTCGTCCTGCCCGATCACTCGCTTGTGCAGGCGCGACTCCATCTGGATCAGCTTCTGCACCTCACCCTCCATCAGCCGGCTGACCGGGATGCCGGTCCACTTGGCGACGACCTGCGCGACG
>JBBSQE010000173.1:0-6442 GCA_038258095.1 Solirubrobacterales bacterium
AAGGCCTTGCTGCCCTGCACGCCGAAGGTGTCCGTGCGGATATGGCCTACATGGACCTGGGCATGTCGTCTCTTCAGCTCGATTCCTGGGAGCGCGGGTTCTCCTATTCCTATGACGCGCCCCTCGACATGAGGATGGACCCCGACCAGCCATTTTCGGCCACCGACCTCGTCAACGCGTGGCCGCAGTCGCGAATCGCGCAGGTCATCCGCCGCTATGGCGAAGAGCGCTATGCCACGCCGATCGCCCGGGAGATCGTGCGGCGCCGGCCGCTCGCCACGACCTCCGAGCTGGTCACCGCAATCAAGGCCGGAATGCCTCCGGCTGCCCGCTTCGGCGGCGGCCACCCCGCCAAGCGCACGTTCCAGGCGATCCGGATCGCCGTCAACGGCGAGCTGGACGCCATCGACGCGGCCCTCCCACAGGCATGGGACATACTGGGGCCGGGCGGGCGCCTCGCGGCGATCTCGTTCCACTCGCTCGAAGATCGCCGAGTCAAGCACTTCATGGCAGACCGGGCTCGCGGCTGCGTCTGTCCTCCCGAGCTCCCGGTCTGCGTCTGCGACGAGAAGCCCGAGGCCGAGCTGCTGACCCGCCGCGCCGTCTCGGCGTCGGCAGCCGAGATGGGCGCCAACCCGCGAGCCCGCTCGGCCCACCTACGGGTGGCCGTCCGCCTTCCCGCCGGGGAGGAGAGCTGATGGCCGCCGCCGCAACCGCCCGCCGCGCCGCCGCCGCGCCCAGTCCAGCCCGCGCTCCCACCCGCCGCACGCCCACCCGCCGCGCACCAGCCCGCCGCGCTCCAACTCTCCCGAAGGCCGCTTCGCGGACCGCCGGCGCCGTCCGCGGCCTGCCCGATTGCGCCCCGATCGTCGGGCTCACCCGGGGGCGAGCCTGGATCCCGCTGCTCGGAGTGCTGCTCGCGGGCATCGTCGCCCTCAATGTCCTCACCCTCAGCTTCACCGCCACGGCGGGCAAGATCGACACCCAGATCACATCCCTGCGCCAGGAGAACTCGGTCCTCCGCGCCCGCGAGGCACGCCTGCTCTCCAACGGCCGGGTGAGCGCGGCTGCGGCCGGCCTCGGCCTCGTGCGCATGAGCCCGGATGAGATCCAGTACCGGCACACGGGGCCCGCCGCCGTGAAGGCCGCGGCCGCGCGACTGGCAGCCGAAGGCTGAGGCGCCCGGTGCGGCTCGTCGAGCGGCGGATCGGCCTTCTCTTCGCGGGGTTCTGTCTGTGCTTTCTGATCGTCCTCGGCCGGGCGTTCTGGCTCCAGGGTGTGCAGGGACACAGTCTCGCCTCAGAGGCGACCAGCCAGCAGTCTGAGGTCGTCACCGTTCCGGGCCTGCGCGGCCGCGTTCTCGATCGCCATGGCCGCGAGCTCGCCGTCTCCGAGGACGCGGCCACCATCTATGCCACGCCTTACCAGATCGTGAATCCGCCGCAGACGGCGAAGAAGCTCGCCGGCCTCCTCGACGAGGAGCCCGCCGACGTCCTCGAGGCCATCACTGCCGATGGCGGCTTCTCCTACGTCGCCCGCAAGGTGGACTTGGGGAAGGCTCGGAAGATCGAGTCCCTGAAGCTTCCCGGGATCGGTGAGCTCCCCGACACGCTAAGGAACTATCCGCAGGGTCATCTCGCCTCACAGGTCGTCGGGTCGGTCGGCACCGACGGCAAGGGGCTGTTCGGGCTCGAGATGGGCGACGACGGCACTCTGCACGGGACTGACGGCGAGCGCCTCGTCGTCAACGATGCTCTCGGCGACCCGATCCGCCTGCAGACCACAAAGAGCGAGTCCGACGGCGAGGACGTCCAGACGACGATCGACTCCGCGATACAGGCACGCACCGAGGCGGTCCTGGCCCAGGTCGGCGCAACCTACGCGCCGCAGAACGCAACCGCCATCGTCATGGATCCGCGCAACTCGGACATCCTCGCGATGGCCAACTGGCCGCCCGTTGATCCCTCCGACCTGAGCGACGTCAACTCCGACGATCTCCAGAATCACGCCACCGGCTTCACCTACGAGCCGGGTTCCACCTTCAAGGCGTTCACCGTCGCCTCGGCTCTCGAGGACAAGGTGGTGACGCCGACCACGGAGTTCACCCTCGCCCCGAGCATCCAGGTGGCCGACAGGGTCATCGAGGAGTCCCATCCTCGTGGCACGGTGACGCTGAGCACAGCCGACATCCTCGCCCAGTCCTCGAACGTGGGTGCCGTCACGATCGGGCTCGAGGAGGGAGCGGACCGCTTCAGCAAGTGGATAGACCGATTCGGCTTCGGCAAGCCGACCGGCATCGCCTTCCCCGGCGAGGAGCAGGGCCTGGTGCCGAAGCGAAGCGAGTACTCGGGCTCCACGATGGGCAACCTGCCGATCGGGCAGGGGCTGTCGGTGACCCCGATTCAGATGGCGGCGGGATACGCGGCGATCGCGAACGGCGGCATCCTCCGCCCGCCCCGGCTGGTCGAGAAGGTCGGCGGCGAGGCGGTCGGCGAGCCACAGGGCAAGCGAGTGATCAGGCCGGGGGTGGCCTCGGAGGTCAGGACAATGCTCGAGGGCGTGCTCGCCCCGGGCGGAACCGCATCCGAGGTCAGCGTGCCCGGCTATACCCTCGCCGGCAAGACCGGCACCGCCCAGGTTGCCGAGAACGGTGGCTACTCGGAGACCAAGTTCATCGCTTCCTTCATCGGCTTCGCGCCGGCCAAGCATCCGCGCCTGCTCGTCGCGGTCGTCGTCGACGAGCCGGTCGGGGACATCTACGGCGGCTCGGTGGCCGCCCCCGCCTTCGGGAAGATCGCGGAATTCGCGCTTCCCTATCTTGGGGTTCCCACCGAGTAGGAGCCTAGAATCGGGCCGCGTGCAACTGCGTGACCTGATCCGGGACGTGGCCGTCGAGGAGGTCCTCGGCGACCTTGCGGTCGAGATCGCGGATCTCGCCTACGACAGTCGCAGGGTCGGGCCGGGCACCTTGTTTTTCTGCTTCCCGGGTGGAAAGGCCGATGGGCACGACTTCGCCTCGGCCGCCGTCGACGTCGGTGCCGCCGGGCTTGTGGTTGAGAGGCCACTCGACCTGCCGGTGCCCCAGGTTCGTGTCGTCGACGCCCGCGCCGCGATGGCCCCCCTCGCGGCACGGTTCAGCGGTGATCCCACGGCGGCCCTCCGGGTGGCGGGCATCACGGGCACCAACGGCAAAACCACGACCGCCTTCATGGTCCGGGAGATCCTCGAGGCCGCCGGCCGGCGGACCGGACTGCTTGGCACCGTCAAGCAGGTGGTCGGCGGTGTGGAGGAGGAGGTCGAGCGGACCACTCCCGAGGCGATCGACCTCCAGGCTACGTTCGCGCGGATGCTCGCATCCGGGGACGCCGCCTGTGCGATGGAGGTCTCCTCGCATGCGCTGACCCTGCATCGCTGCGACGCGATCCACTTCGCTGTCGCCCTGTTCACGAATCTCACGCAGGATCACCTCGACTTCCACGCCGACATGGAGGACTACTTCCATGCGAAGAAGCTTCTGTTCGAGATGGTGCCGGGGGCTGCCGTCGTCAACGTCGATGATCCGTTCGGCGCCCGGCTCGCCGGCGAGATCGACTGCCTCACGGTCTCCGCCGATGGCGCCGAGGCCGACTTCCGAGCAGTGGAGGTGTCCTTCGACGCCGGTGGCTCGCGCTTCCGGGCGCTCACGCCGTCCGGTGAGATCGACGTCAGGACGCCGATGCCGGGCCAGTTCAACGTCGCGAATGCCCTTGCCGCCCTTGCGGTCGGAGGGGCGCTCGGCGTTGACCCTGCGGTCGGGGCCGCGGCGCTCGCCTCGGCGGGCCTCGTCCCGGGCCGCTTCGAGCCGATCGACGAGGGTCAGGACTTCGCCGTCATCGTCGACTACTCGCACACTCCCGACTCCCTCGACAACGCGCTGCGCGCCGCCAGGCCGCTGACCAAGGGGAGACTTATCTCGGTCTTCGGCGCCGGCGGAGACCGCGATCAGACCAAGCGCCCGTTGATGGGCAGGGCCGGCGCCGAGCGCTCCGACCTGGCCGTCATCACATCCGACAACCCACGCTCCGAGGACCCGGCTGCCATCGTCGAGCAGGTTCGCGCCGGCGCCGAGGAGAACGTACGGGGCGCCGCCGAGGTCATCGCCGAGGTTGACAGGCGCAAGGCGATAGCGCTCGCCTTCGAGCGAGCGGAGGCAGGCGACACAGTCGTAATCGCCGGGAAGGGTCACGAGCAGGGGCAGGAGTTCGAGGGCGGGCGAAAGATCCCGTTCGATGACCGCGATGTCGCGCGCGACGAGTTGCGGCGGCTGGCAGCGCGATGATCGGGATATCAGCCGAAGAGATCGCCGCGGCGGCGGGGGCCGAGATCGTCTCACGCGGGGGCGCGGGCCACCCGGACCGGGCTCTGATCGATTCGCGCGATGCCGGCCCCGGAGACCTCTTCTTCGGCCTTCCGGGCGCAACCGCCGACGGGGGCGAGTTCGCCGCCGGGGCGATCCAAGCCGGGGCCTGGGGCGTCGTCGTCGAGCCCGACCGCGCTGCTGGGCTCGAGGCGACCGCCGGCCTCGAGGGGACCGACGACGTCGGGGGCGCCTGGGTCTTTGCCGCGGAACACCCCCTGGGGGCACTCGGTGCAGTGGCAAGGGCCTGGCGACGGGCCCTCGGCGCTCGTGTGATCGGCATCACCGGCTCGGTCGGCAAGACGTCGGTCAAGGACATCGCGGGGGCCCTGATGCCGGGAACCGTCCATGCGAGCCCCGAGAACTTCAACACGGAGATCGGCCTGCCGCTGACGATTCTCTCGGCAAGTGCCGGCGTCGACATTCTCGTCCTCGAGATGGCCATGCGCGGTCCGGGTCAGATCGCCGAGCTGGCCGAGATTGCCGAGCCCGACGTGGCCGTCATCACCAACGTGGGGCCCGTCCACATCGAGCTTCTCGGCTCTGTCGAGGCCATCGCCGCGGTAAAGGCAGAGGTGCTCGACCACCTACCGCCGGACGGTGCGGCTGTTGCGCCGGTCGACTCCGGCGTCCTCGAGCCCCACCTCGCCGCGGCACCGCGGGTCATCCGTTTCGGCGCCGGCGGCGACGTCGCCGCCGAGACCTCGCTGGTGGCGGGGGAGGAGATGGAGGCGATGATCGTCGCTGGGGAGGAACGGGAGGCGTTCATGTTTCCTTTCACCGAGGCCCACAACCTGACGAACGCGCTCGCGGCGATCGGCGCGGGCCGCGGCCTCGGCGCTTCGCTGGCGGAAATGTCCCGCCGCACAGCCCGGATAGGCTTCTCGAGCCTCCGCGGCGAGCGAATCGGGCTCTCCGGCGGCGGTGTCCTTGTGAACGACTGCTACAACGCCAACCCGGTGTCGATGCGAGCCGCACTCGACCATCTCGCCTCCCTCGAGGCCGACCGCCGCATCGCGATCCTCGGGGCGATGGCCGAGCTGGGCCCGGAAGCGGCCGCCTATCACCGTGGCATCGGCCGCTATGCGCGGGACCGCGGGATCGACACGGTGATCGGCGTCGGCGAGGACTCCCAGGCCTATGACCCCGATGATCTGGTCGCCACGCCCGAGGAGGCGGCCGAGCTCCTCGCCGCCCAGCTCGCCGGCCGAGAGGCGGTCCTGGTCAAGGGCTCCCGCTCCGCCGGCCTCGAAGCCGTGGCGGAGACACTGGCGGACCTGGATGTGGTGGTGGCGAATGGGTGAGGTCCTGGTCGCCGGAATGGCGGCGATGCTGATCTGCATCTTCCTCGGCCCCAAGTTCATCGAGTACCTCCGTCTGCGCGAGTTCGGCCAGCACATCCGCGCAGACGGCCCCGAGGAGCACCACGCCAAGGCCGGCACTCCGACGATGGGCGGCCTCATCATCTTCGCCTCGATCTGCGTTCCCTACCTCGTCCTCTCCGACCGCGACGCTCAGAGCATGGCCGTGTTCGGCGTCGCGCTCGGCTGCGCGGCACTCGGCTTCACCGACGACTTCATCAAGATCGTCAAACGCCGCTCTCTCGGCCTCTCGGCCCGCTGGAAGCTCCTCGGCCAGCTGATCCTCGCCCTCATCCTTTGGTGGGTCGCTCGCCATTCCGTCGGCCTGGAGCCGATCCTCTTCTTCCGGATCGGCGACGCGACGATCGATCTCGGTCCCGTCCTCTACTTCGTCCTCGTCTTCTTCGTGATCGCCGGCACCTCGAACGGCGTCAACCTGACCGACGGGCTCGACGGCCTCGCGGCCGGGTCCTGCGCGATCGTCCTCCTCGCCTACACCGCGATCACCTTCGTCACCCACGACCAGCAGAATCTCGCGCTGCTCTCCTCCTGCCTGGTCGGCGCCTGCGTCGGCTTCCTCTGGTTCAACGCCTTCCCGGCCTCGATCTTCATGGGGGACACCGGCTCCCTCGGATTGGGGGGCGCCATCGGCGCTCTCGCGGTCATGACCCAGACCGAGGTCCTA
>JBBSQE010000174.1:0-6408 GCA_038258095.1 Solirubrobacterales bacterium
ACGGACGAGGCCATGGTGCCGCTCAAGGACGACGGGCTCTACCGCGGAGACGGGGCTTTCGAGGTCATCAAGCTCTACGCCGGCCGCCCCTTCGCGCTTCCCGAGCACGTCGAGCGGCTGAGCCGCTCCGCCGGGTCGCTCGAGCTCGAGTTCGACGTCGGGGGCTTGACGCGGGAGATCGACGCCCTGCTCGCGGAGTTCGGCGACGGCGACGGGCAGCTCCGCCTGATCGTCACGCGTGGGGGTGGCCGCTACGCGATGACCGAGCCGCTCCCTTCCTACCCCGAGACGACGACGGTGGCCACGATCACCTACCAGCCGACGGTGATCCTCAACGGAGTCAAGTCGCTCTCCTATGCGGCGAACATGCAGTCCACCCGCCTGGCCCAGGCCCAGGGCGCCGAGGAGGCGATCTTCGTACGCCCTGACGGCACGATCCTCGAGTCGCCGACCTCCACGATCTTCTGGGTCTCGGGCGGGGAGCTCCGGACCACCGAGCTCAGCGCCGGCGTCCTCGATTCGATTACCAGGCGCCGCATCCTCGCCGAGCTCGAGGTCACGGAGGGCTCCTGGCGAGTCGAGGATCTGAAGGGCGCAAGCGAGGCATTTCTTGCCTCGACCGCGCGCGAGATCCAGGGCATCTCCGCCGTCGACGGCGAGACTCTCCCCTCCGCTCCGGGCCCCGAGACCGAGCGGGCGACGAAAGCGTTCGCCGCGGTGCTGGCGCGCGAGCTGGACGGCTGAGGCCGGTGGACCTGGAGCTGACCAACGAGCAGCGGCTGATCTCCGAAACCGCCAGGGAGTTCTCCGATCGCGAGATCGGGCCGACGGTGCGCGAGTCCGATCGCGCCGAACGCTTCGACCGCGAGCTTGCGCGAAAGATCGGTGAGGTCGGCTACCTCGGTGCCCCGGTCGCTGAGGAGTACGGAGGCCGCGGTCTCGACTATTTCGGATACGGCCTGATCGTCGAGCAGATCGGCCGTGTCGACTCGGCGATGCGAACCGTCGTCTCGGTCCAGACCTCGCTCGTCGCCGGCTCCATCGAACGGTCGGGGTCCGAGGAACAGAAGCAGCGCTGGTTGCCGCGTCTGTGCTCGGGTGAGGCTCTCGGCTGCTTCGGGCTGACTGAGCCCGACACCGGCTCCGATGCCGCAAACCTCCGAACCCGCGCGCGCCGGACCGACGATGGCTGGTCGATCTCCGGTCAGAAGATGTGGATCTCGCTCGGAAACTTCTCCGAGGTGGCGTTGATCTTCGCCCAGACCGATCCGGACCTGAAGCACCGCGGCATCGCCTGCTTCCTCGTCCCAACCGAAACCGCGGGCTTCTCGACCCAGGAGGTCCACGGCAAGCTCGGTCTGCGTGCGTCAGACACCGCGTCGCTCGCCCTTGACGAAGTCGAGGTACCCGCTGACGCGCTGCTCGGCGAGGTTGGCGACGGCTTCAAGGTCGCGATGTCAGCGCTCGACAACGGGCGCTACTCGGTGGCCGCCGGTTGCGTCGGCATCTGCGACGGCTGCGTCGACGCATCGGTCTCCTACGCGAAGGAGCGCAAGCAATTCGGGGTCCCGCTCGCCCGCTTCCAGCTCGTTCAGGAGATGATCGCCGACATGATCGTGAAGCGGGACGCATCCCGGATGCTCGTCTGGCGAGCCGGCGCCCTGAAGGCACGAGGAGAGCCGAACACGGTCGAGACCTCGATCGCGAAGCTGTACGCGACGGAGTCGGCCGTCGAGTGCGCCAACCTCGCGATCCAGGTCCACGGAGGGTCGGGATACGTGGACGACTACCCGGTCGAGCGCTACCTGCGCGACGCCCGGGTGACCACCCTCTACGAGGGCACCTCGCAGATCCAGAAGCTGATCATCGGCCGCGACGCGACCGGGGTGAACGCGATGATGCCCCTCGAGGCGGAGCCGGAGAAGAGAGCGGCCGATGGCTGACCTCGTCATCACCGAGATGGTCAACCGCACCGCCCTGGTGCGCAAGAACCGCCCGGAGGCGGGCAACGCGCTCTCGCCGGAGATGATGGAGGCGATCGCGGACGAGCTGGAGCGGCTCGATAGCGACGGCGAGACGCGCTGCATCGTCATCGCCGGAACCGACGAGGTGTTCGCCGCGGGCGGCGACATCAGGGCCATGCTCGAGCGGGGAGGCGACGCCGGCCAAGGCCCCGGCCCCGGCCCGAGCTTCTGGGAGCGCGTCGCCAGGATCGAGACACCGATGATCGCCGCGGTGTCGGGATGGGCCCTGGGAGGGGGATGTGAGTTCGCCCTCGCCTGCGACATGATCGTGGCGTCCGAGAACACCAACTTCGGTCAGCCGGAGATCACACTCGGCCTCATTCCCGGCGGCGGAGGGACGCAGCGGCTCGCGCGTGTCCTCGGCAAGCAGCTCGCGATGGAGCTCGTCCTCACCGGGCGTCGCTTCGATGCCGACATGGCGCATCGGTGGGGGCTGGTCGCCGTGGTCGCGAAGCCGAAGAAGTGGCTTCAGGAGGCGATGGAGCTCGCGCACACCGTCGCTCAGCGCCCGCCGATGGCGGCTCGGCTCGCCAAGCGCGCCGTGCTCGCAGCCGAGGAGGAGACCCTGATCACCGCCCTCGAGACCGAACGCCGTCTCTTCGAGAGAGCAATGGCGACCGAGGACCGGGTCGAGGGCACGCAGGCGCTCCTGGAGAAGCGAGAGCCGAGGTTCGAGGGACGCTGAGGCCCTCTCGGCCCCGGCTCGATCACCGTCGGCGGTGCTCGCAACGGCGGACCTTGTCGCCCCTGCCGAACCTCACGATGTCGCGACCCTTGCCGCAGTACACGACATCCCTCCCGCCTCCACGGACGTCGATGAAGTCCCGTCCGGGGCCGGCGATGATGGCGTCCCGTCCGGGGCCGCCGAAGATCCGGTCTCGCCCGTTGCCCCCGACCACGCGGTCGCGGCCGCCACCCGCGTAGATCCGGTCGCTGCCATTCCCGCCGACGAGACAGTCCGAACGTGCGAACCCGCGCAGCAGATCGTTGCCGCCCCTCCCGACCAGGCGGTCGCCTCTGGTCGTGCCGAAGAACCTGTCCCGCCTGCCGGTACCGACCTTGCGGTTCGCGCACGGGCCGGCCTTCAGGCCGCCTCCTCCGCCCCCACCGGGTCCTCCGCCCCCACCGGATCCTCCGCCCCCGCCTCCGCCGGGGGACGGCACGGTCGGTTCGCCGGCAACCGGGGCGCTCGCCTCCCGGATCGGGACCACGGCGGTCACCTTCGAGAGCGTCGCGCTCGAGGCGACGTCCGAGCGGTGAACGAACGGCTCGTCGTCCTGGGCGAGCTCGATCCGGATCTTGTGTCCGGCCCCGAAGCGCCATCCGTTGCCGTGTAGCTCGAAGGTGACCCGTCCCGCGGAGGTCTCGGACGGCAAGAGGCGCCGCGGACCGCGGTCGACCATCAGGGCGGTGCCGTCGGGGAATACGTCGTAGAGGCGGGCGTCGAGCTGCATGCTCGCAGCATCGCCACTCACCGAGAAGTCGGCCGTGAGCTTGGTGGCTCCGAGCATCGTCGCGGTGCCCTCGAGGGGCTTCGTGTCGTAGGAGGCGACCCCGGGCCCGGCGGTGCCGGTCTCGACCGGGCAACGCCCTCCGTTGGCCTGGAGGTTCAGCAGCGGGTCGCTGTTGACGGCATGCGCGTTCGGCGCGGCGGTCGAGGTGGTGCTCTGTGCGCCGGTGAACTCGGCGGTCAGCGTGTTCGGCGCCAGCGCCTCGAACGTCGGGGCAGTGAACTGCGGGCCGCCCTCGTCGGCGCCGACGCCCAAGCGGGCGGCGTTCTTCGAGCAGACAAGGAGCTCGCCGGTCACGTCGAAGTCAGGCGTCACCTGGGCGGGATTTTCGACCGGCTGCGCGTAATGGTCGATGAAGCGGTTCAGCCGCGAGGTGACGCCGGTCCGGGTCAGGGTCGCGGGCGCGGTATCGAACTCGCGTTTCCCTCCCCCGCCGCCCGGATAGTCGGCATTCGCGCAGGCATGGTCGTCAGACCCGCAGGTGTCGGCCCAAACCTTCCCCTTGTTCTGCACGAAGTGCTGGTAATCGCCGTAGTAGGCCTGGACCGGGTATCCGGGGACGACACTCTGCAACCGGTTGATCATCCGCCGGTTCTCCGCGTCGGTGAAGAGCGGGTCCGTGAAGGTGGCGGCGTCGAAGATCGGGATCCGGTAGCTCGCGTCCGCCGCGATGTTCGCGAAGAAGGCGTTCTGGTAGTAGGCCGAACGCTCGCGCATGAACTCGGGCAGGATGCTCGACGCCAGGGAGTCGCAGACCGGGTTGAGGGAGAACGGGTACTGCGAGTTCAGGCAGGCGAAGGCCTGGGTCACCGAAGGCGGAAAGGTGGTGTGGTCGGTGACCGCTGCGGCACCGGTGCCGAAGAGAGCCCCCACGATCGAGCGTTTCGGCAGACCGAATGGTGTCTCGGAGCCGGTGCAGGGCGCCCCCGTGAGATCGAACGGAGCCGTGTCGCAGCCGTCGGTGCGGGGCAGCGCGCCCGACTCCTGTAGGTGGGTGCCGGTGGGGACGAGGGAATACGCGAGGTCGGTCCATCCGTAGCGCGGCGCGACCGCCGCGAGGCTCATGTTCGCCGGGCCACCAGACGGACAGCTCCACTTCGGATCGGTGAGCGCCATCCAGGCGAAGCCCGCCCCGTAGGAGCCACCCGTGGCGATGACCTTGGCGGGATCGACATCCGGCAGCGCCGCGCCCTCGACCGGGTCGTTGAATCGGCCCGCGATCTGGCACGAGAGCGACTGGAAGTCGTTGATCTCATACGAACGGGAGTCGAGCTGGTTCTCGCCCGTCGATCCGCCGTTGCTCGAGTTGACGAACCCGCGCGAGGTGTAGTTGACGACCACGTATCCGCGCGAGGCGAACCAGGTGTTGTTGTAGTGCCACTTCTCACCGCCGGCGTCAAGTGTGGTCGCCTCCCACCCAGTCTTGTTGCCCGAGCAGCAGCCGTGCATCATGAAGATGATCGGAAGTGCGCCCGTCGCGCCCGTCGGATAGGTGATGTCGACGTCGAGGGCGACCGTGCCGGCCTCCGTTCCAAGCGGCGCCGCACCGGTGGTCATCGTCGCGTCAGAAGCCTGGGGAGGAAGCCCCGTGAAGGTGTCCGCGCCCTGGTAGCGGGCGGGGACGGTGATCGCGGCCGCCCCGGTCAGGTTCGGAACGGCGCCGCCGGCGCTGGGCACGCCGTCATCGCAGAACGTGACCGAGTAACCGGTCGCGGGAACGGTGGGCGCCTGGCAAGCGGTCGTAGTCAGTGCAGCCGGAACGGTCGCCGACGCCGTGGAGGCGCCGAGGCACGTCGCCATCAATCCCGCCACCGCAACCAGCCCTACCCGCCGTGCTACCCGCATCAACTCTCCTCCGCCGTGGCCCCGAACCCCCAGGAACAAGGAGGAGACTATCCGCAATCGCTGATCCGCGAGCCGGTAGCGCGACCGGCGGTGAGCCGAGCGGCCGTGGAGGCCGGACCCGCCGAGGCGGAGACATCGGTTAACCGAGAGCCTGACGGTCGCCCGCGGTGCCGCCGCCACGCGACCACCCACCCGCGGCCAGCCATGAGCCGCCGACGATCAGCGCCAACCCGATGATGATCGCCGGCGTGATCCGCTCATCCAGGAGCACCGCCCCGTAGACGACGGCGAATCCCGGGGCGATATAGGTGACGACGAACGCTCGAGCAGGGCCCACGGTCGCGATCAACTCGTAGAAGATCGCGAAGGCGACGCCGGTCCCCACCGCGCCGAGCCCCGCGACAGCGGCGATCGGGCCGATCCCGGGCACCGAGGCAGGCAGGCCGGCGAGAGCCACAGGCGCGAGGAGCACCGTGCTCGCGACCATCACCGCCGCGGCGACCCCGAGGGGTGGGACGTGTGAGAGCCGGCGCTTGATGATGAAACCGCCGATCGCATAGCCGAGGCCCGCCAGCACCACGGCGAGCCCACCGAGGATCGCGGGGCCCGAGCCGCTCAGATCGATCCCCAGAAGCAGCACCACCCCGGCGAATCCGGCGAGCACACCGACGAGCCTGGAACCCCGCGAGCGCTCCTCCTCATCGAGACGGATCGCAAGAAGGGCGGTGAAGAGCGGCGCCGACGTGACGAGAATCCCCGCGAGGGAAGATGAGATCTCCTGCTCGCCGAGTGCAATCAGGAGGAACGGCCCGGCGACCTGCACGGCGCCGAGCAAAACGATCACGCCGAGGCCGGCGCGCATCGCCGGGCCCAGCGCCCCGGCGGCGGCGGCCAGCGGGACCAGGACCGCAGCTCCGAGCGCGATTCGCAGCCACGCGACCATCTCCGGGGAGAACTCGCGCAGCCCGATCTTGATCAGCAGGTACGAGGCGCCCCAGATCGAGGCGAGAGACAGCAGCAGGATCCAG
>JBBSQE010000175.1:0-6276 GCA_038258095.1 Solirubrobacterales bacterium
CGCCTGCGGGAGGTCTCGGCGACGGTCGCGGTCGATGTCGTCAACGCCGCCAAGGAGGCGGGCCTGGCCCAGGCTGAAGTCGATGACCCCATCGGGGCGGTCCGCGCCGCGATGTGGGAGCCCAGGTACCCGACGATCAAGTCCTAGCCAACATCCCGCGACCGACCACACCCAAGGAGCCGAAATGAGCAAGACCGTCGCAGAGGTGCTGATCGACCAGATGGTCGAGGCGGGGATCCGCGACGTCTACGGGATCGTCGGCGACTCCGCCAACCCGATCGTCGACGCGATGCGGCGGCACACCGCCGACATCGAATTCATCCACGTACGCAACGAGGAGGCGGGAGCCTTCGCTGCCGGCGCCGACGCACAGATCTCCGGCCGGCCGACGGCCGTCCTCGGGTCCTCCGGCCCCGGAAGCGTCCACCTCCTGAACGGCCTGTATGACTGCCAGCGAAACGGCGCCCCGGTTTTCGCCATCGCGACCCACATCCCCAGCACCGAGATCGGAACCGGTTACTTCCAGGAGACCAAGCCCGAGACGATGTTCCTCGGCTGCTGCAACTTCCTCGCGACGATCAGCACCCCGGCACAGCTCCCTCGCCTATCCGAACTGGCCCTGCAGGCGGCCGTGCTGGAACGCGGTGTCGGAATCGTCATCCTCCCCGGTGACATCGCCGCGGCCGAGGTGCCGGAGCCGGAGACGGGGCACTCGCTCGTCACCGAACGCCCCCAGATCCGACCCACCGAGGAAGCGCTCGACGAGGCCAAGGCCCTGATCGACGGCGCCAAGCGCGTCGTCATCTACGGGGGTGACGGGACCAGGGACGCGCGCGATGAGGTCATCGAGCTCTCGCAGACGCTCGGGGCGCCCATCGGCTACAGCTACCGCGGCAAGGACGTGCTCGAGCACTCGAACCCGGCCGCGGTCGGGATGATCGGGCTGCTCGGGTGGGGGGGCGCGACGCTTGCCCTCTCCGAGTGCGACCTGATGCTCATGCTCGGGACCGACTTCCCCTATCGCGCTTTCCTGCCGGGGGCCCCGAAGATCATCCAGGTGGACGACCGACCCTCGCATCTCGGCCGCCGCGGCGATGTCGACCTCGGCTTGGTCGGCGACGTGGGGGAGACGCTCCGCGCGCTGCTGCCGCGCCTCGAGAAGCGCTCGGACACGTCCTTCCTCGACGGCGTCACCGAGCATCACCGCACGGACGTCAAGAACCTGCGCACCTACGTCGAGCACCAGGGCTCCGGCGAGGGGCTGCGCCCGGAAATGGTCGCCGACGCGCTGAGCGAGCTCGCTGAGGACGATGCCGTCTTCACGGTGGACACCGGGATGTGCAACGTCTGGGGCGCACGCTACCTGCAGATGAAGCCGGGACGGCGCATCCTCGGGTCCTTCGGGCACGGCTCAATGGCCAACTCGATGCCCCAGGCACTGGGGGCCAAGATCGGCTCCCCGGGGCGCCAGGTGATCGCGCTCTGCGGGGACGGCGGCTTCTCGATGCTGATGGGTGAGCTGCTCACCGCCGCGGGGCTCGATATCCCGGTCAAGCTGATGATCTTCAACAACTCGACGCTCGGGATGGTCCGCGCCGAGATGATGGTGTCCGGCTACGAGCCGTTCGGCACCGACGTCAAAAACCCCGACTTCGGCGCGCTTGCGAGCGCCGCGGGGCTGCACGGCGAGCGTGTCGAGGAGCCTGGTGACATTCGCCCGGCGATCCAGCGCGCCTTCGAGCACCCGGGTGCGGCGTTGATCGATTTCATCACCGACCCTCGTGCCCTGGCGATGCCCCCGAAGGCGACGCTCGAAGAGGTGAAGGGCTTCGCCCTGACGACCAGCAAGATCGTCTTCGGCGGCGAGTTCGGAGAGGCCTGGGGGCAGGTGAAGTCGAACATCCGCGACGTAAAGCAGGCGTTGTGAGGCGATCCGTCGCCGCCGCCGTCGCGATCCCCCTCGCGGTGGCCGCGCTCGGCCTTTCGGCTTGTGGCGGGCTGGAGAACGACACGGGCGCCGAGCAGAAGGCGGAGCAGCTGGTCTCCAAGGCACACACGGAAGGGCTCGTCCCAGAGATGACGGTCAGCGACGCGGCGACTCTCTACGGCAACGATGCCCCGACGATCTGTGCCCGTCTCGGGTCGAGCTACACCGCCGGCATCGCGAACTCGCTGGACACCGGCCCGACGACGAGGACCCCGACCGAGGTGGTCCGGGACACCGTCCGCTACGCGCGCATCGTCGTCTCTGTCTACTGCCCGGATCAGGAATCCGACCTCCAGGACCTGGTGAAGGACTGGGATCTCGATGCCTGAGGCGCCAGGGGAAGCGGGAACGGTGAAGGGGACCGCGGCCGGGGCAGGGACCGATCGGGCCGGCGCGGGCAAGGGCTCCGCCGCCGCCGGGCTCCTCGGTTGGCCGACGCTGGCCTTCATGACGATGGCGGCCACCGGCAGCATCGCGCAGCTCTCCGCATCCGCCGAATACGGCCTCGGGGCGATCACCTTCTACCTGCTCCCCGCCTTCTTCTTCCTGCTCCCCGTGGCACTCGTCGCCGCCGAGCTGGCCACCGGCTGGGGCGGAGGGGTCTTCGTCTGGGTCCGCGAGGGGCTGGGCGAGCGGACCGGGTTCCAGGCCATCTGGCTGCAGTGGATCCAGAGCGTTGCGCTCTACCCCTCTCTCCTCGCCTTCGCGGCCGCGTCCCTCGCCTTCGCGATCGGCCAGCCGCAGTTGGCCGCGAACGGCCTCTACACCGCAGTCGTGATCCTGGTGATCTTCTGGGGGGCGACTCTGGTGGCCCTCAGGGGCCTTGCCTCGGCGGCCAAGGTCGGCAGCTTCGGGCTCGTGATCGGTACGATCATCCCGGCCGCCTCGCTGATCGTGCTGATGGCGATCTGGCTGATCACCGGCGAGACGTCCAGGACCCCCCTCAAGGCCTCCGACATCGTGCCCGGGTTCAGCGGCATCGGCAGCATCGTCCTGATCGTCTCGACGTTCATCGCCTTCGCCGGCATGGAGGTGAACGCCGTCCACGTGCGCCGCATGAAGGACCCGCGGCGCAACTACCCGAAGGCGATCGCGCTCGCGGCGAGCCTGATCCTGGTCATGTACATGTTCGGGTCGATTGCGATCTCCGTCGCCGTTCCGAATCAGGCACTCGACCTGAACGCCGGTGCCGCGCAGGCCTTCATCCTCTTCACGGAGGGGCTCGGGTTCCCGGGAGTCGGCAACCTCCTTGCGGGGCTGCTCGCGATCGGCGCGCTGGCGGCGGCGACGATGTGGGTGGCGGGGCCGAGCCGCGGCCTCTTCCTGGTCGGGCGCGACGGCTACCTTCCCCCGCTTTTCCAGCGGACCAACGCCGCCGGTGTTCAGGCTCCGATCCTGATCGGGCAGGGCCTGATCGTCACGGTTCTCGCGGTGCTCTTCACGCTCACTCCCTCGGTCTCCTCCGCCTTCTGGATTCTCCAGGCGATGACGGCGATCCTCTACATGTCGATGTACATCCTTCTGTTCGTCTCGGCGATCAGGCTGCGGACTCTCCAGCCCGACGTCGAACGCGGGTTCCGGGTCCCCGCGCTGAAACTGATCGGATGCGTCGGCGCTCTGGCGGCGGCGGCGGCGATCCTGATCGGCCTCGTCCCGCCCTCGCAGTTCGGCTCGGTGGCGAAACCGGAGTACGCTGGGATTCTCCTGGCGGGGGTCCTCCTGCTCGCTGTTCCCCCGCAGATCATCTACCGGATTCGCCGGCCCTCGTGGGTGCAAGAACACGAGGACCTCTCCGCATGAAGATTCAGATGGCCGAACCCCAATCCGCGCATCCCCGGACGAAAGAAAGGAAGCACCAGCGATGGACCTGAAGACATACAAGCCGATGGGCGACAAGGAGAACTCCGACTTCTTCGAGGAGTACGTACTGAGGATCTATGACCGGCGCAGCGAGTCCGGAGTCGACGACCTCGTCGGCGACATGCGCGGGGTCGTGATCCAGGTCGACCGCGGCGACGCCATCAACTACCTCGCCGAGCTCACCGCGATGGGCCCCTATCGCTTCGTCGAGGCCCGGATCGGCGAGACCCACAAGATCTTCGTCCTCCAGTCCCAGCCGGAGTTCCCGCGCCTGTTCGTGCTCGAGCCGCTCAGCCCGGACTACGAGGACCGGATGACGCGCTGGAACCTGATGTACCCGCTCTCCGCCAAGAAGCCCAACGCCCGCTACGTCGGCGAGGTCTACCAGGCGGACTCGATCGGCCCCGTTCGCGACGCGCTCGAGGACCAGGGCATCCGCTTCGTCTACGAGGGCGACTCGCAGAACCCGTTCTACTTCGGTGAGAACCTCGCCTTCACGTTCCTCTCCGACTACACCTACAACCGGGTCGGCTACGTCGACGTGGATATCGACGACACTGATGCGCTGAAGCTCGGCGACCGGATCGAGCTCGACGCTGACGAGCGGGAGAAGCTGGAGAAGGCCGCCGCCCTCCAGGAGGAGCACGGGATCTCCGAGCTCGTTCTGGGTATCGATCACATGGCGACCCGCATCCTCGCCGGCGATCGCGAGAGCGCGATCCTCGAGTACCTGACGATGGTCCCCTACTACTTCTGGGGCGCCTACAACATCATGGAAATGAACTCCTCGACCAATGTCACCCGGCATCCGGACATCGACGACGACAAGCGCTCTCCGGCGCGGGTGTTCACCGCCAACAACACGCCGGCGTTCGCGAACTCGTTCGAGGGCCTGCCGATGCCGACCGAGGAATTCGTCCGCAACTTCGGCCGCCGCATGCACCACATGGCCTATGCGGTACAGGACGGCCACGTCGTGGACGAGAAGAACGTCGACTACGTGGTCAGGCGCCTGGAGGAGATGGGAACGCCCTTCCTTGCGAACGTCGTCGGCGAGTGCAAGAACGACCCGAACCTGAAGCAGATCTTCTCGAAGAGCTCGGCGTACTCGATGCTGATCACCGAGTACATCGAGCGCTGCCATCACTACGAGGGGTTCTTCACACGCGACAACGTCGCCGCCCTGACCCAGGCGGCGGGCGCCGACGAGCGCTACGAGCACGGGCATGTCTTCGACTGACCCGTCGTCGACCGGCGACCCCGCAACGAGCTAACGAAGGGAACGAAGCACGATGGAGAAAATAGGTACCAAGGTCCTCTGGGCGGTCGGCATCATCGTCGTTGCGCTGATCGCGCTCGGTTTCCTGAGCCCGGTGTTCTGGTTGTTGGAGATCCTCTTCGTTCCGCTCCTGCTGCTGGGCATCTGGGACCTCTTCCAGCCCCACCACAGCATCCTTCGCAACTACCCGCTCGCCGGACACCTGCGCTTCGTCCTCGAGGGCATGGGCCCGGAGATCCATCAGTACCTGGTCGAGTCAGACGAGGACGGGCGCCCCTTCTCGAGGGACCAGCGCTCGACGATCTATGAGCGCGCGAAGAACGTCGAGGACAAGAAGCCGTTCGGAACCGAGCTCGACGTGATGGCCGCCGGCTACACCTGGGTCGCGCATTCGATCGCCACCCGCCCCGTACTCGAGGACGCCGAGTCCAAGATGCGCACCACGGTCGGCGGACCGCAGTGCACCAAGCCTTACTCGAGCTCCGTCCTGAACATCTCGGCGATGAGTTTCGGGGCGCTGGGTGCACCGGCGATCATGGCGATGAACCTCGGTGCCAAGAAGGGCAACTTCGCCCACGACACCGGCGAGGGCAGCATCTCCCCCTACCACCAGAAGTACGGCGGCGACGTGATCTGGCAGATCGGGACGGGCTACTTCGGCTGCCGCACGCAGGATGGCGACTTCGATCCGGACTCGTTCGGCGAGCGGGCCACGGACGATCAGGTGAAGATGATCGAGATCAAGGTCTCACAGGGAGCGAAGCCGGGCCACGGCGGCATCCTCCCGGGTGCCAAGGTGACCAAGGAGATCGCTGAGACGCGCTTGGTCGAGCAGGGGAAGGATGTCTTCTCGCCCACCTACCACAAGGCGTTCTCAACGCCGCTGGAGATGACCGCCTTCATCGCGCAGTAGCGCGAGCTCTCGGGCGGCACGCCGGGTGGATTCAAGATCTGAATCGGCAACCCGCTCGAGTTCATGGCGATCGTCAAGGCGATGATAGAATCGGACATCTTCGCCTATTTCATCGTGTTAGATGGCGGCGATGGTTGGACCGGCTCTTCGCCGATCGAGTTCTCGGACTCGATGGGGTCGCCGCTGCTCGAGGGCCTCCTTGTCGTGCAGAACACGCTGGTCGGCGCGGGGATCCGC
>JBBSQE010000176.1:0-6159 GCA_038258095.1 Solirubrobacterales bacterium
CTGTTCATCCTCTTCAGCGCGTTCTTCGGCATCACAACCAACGCCAGCACGGTCGGCGAGTTCCTCGGAACCGGCTCAATCCTCGTCGCCGCCGGCCTCTTCTTCTTCTTCATGGTCAAGGCGATGGCACGCATCCAGATGCCGACTCGCGAACCGCGCGACTGAGCCCGGATTTTCGGTCGGGTAGAGTCGCCTCAATGGCTGATTCCTACGATGTGATCGTGATCGGCGGCGGGCCTGGCGGCTACGTCGCGGCAATCCGCGCCGGGCAGCTCGGCCTGAAGACCGCGGTGGTCGAGAAGGACAAGTCGGGCGGCCGTTGCCTCAACTACGCCTGCATCCCCGCGAAGACGATCCTCCACACAGCCGACCTCTACGACGCGGCGATCAACGGCGCGGAGCTGGGGCTCAAGGTCAAGGACGCCTCGGTCGACTGGAAGGCGCTCGGCGAGCGCCGCGCCAAGGTCTCCGAGACGCTCTCGGGTGGCGTCGAGATGCTGTGGAAGAAGAACAAGGTCGAGCTGATCAACGGCGAGGGATCGCTCGACAAGGACGCCAATGTCGTGGTCGACGGCAAGACGCTCGAGGCGAAGCAGGTGATCCTCGCGACGGGCTCCGTCGCCCTGCCGATCCCGAAGGTCGAGTTCACCGAGCGGGTCGTCGACACGTGGGGTGCCTGGTCGCTCCCCGAGCTCCCGAAGAAGATCGCTGTCGTGGGCGCCGGCGCTTCCGGTGCCGAGATCGCCTCCGCCTACGGCCGCTTCGGCACCGAGGTTCTGCTCGTCGAGATGCTTGACCAGATCCTCCCCCTCGAGGACAAGGACATGGTCCGGGTCGTCGAGCGTGCGTTCAAGAAGCAGAACATCACGGTCGCCACCGGCTCGCCGGTCCAGGACGTCGAGGACACCGGCAAGTCAGTCAAGTTCACCTACGGCGGCGCGTCGGCAGAGGTCGACTACCTATGCATCGCCGGTGGCCGCGGGCCCGACACCGAGGCGCTGAACCTGGCCGACGCGGGGGTCGAGACCGAAGAGAACGGCAAGATCAAGATCGACGACTTCCAGCAGACGACCAACAAGAAGGTCTACGCGATCGGTGACATCGTGCGCGGACCCGCTCTCGCCCACAAGGCGTCCGAGGAGGGCGTCGTCGCGGTCGAGCATGCGGCCGGCAAGAACTCGCACCCGATCGACATCCGTCTCGTCGCCGGAGCAACCTTCTGCCACCCGCAGGTCGCCCACGTCGGAATGACCGAAGCCGAGGCCAAGGAAGCCGGCCACGAGGTCAAGGTCGGCAAGTTCAAGCTCGGCGGCGCCGGTGCGTCCGTCGTCTATGACGACCGCGACGGGCTCTGCAAGATCGTCGCCGATGCTAAGTACGGCGAGATCCTCGGCGCGCACATCGTCGGCAACATCGCCTGCGACATGATCTCCGAGCTGGTCAACACGATGGCGCTGGAGGGCGGCTACCAGGAGCTCGCCCAGATCATCCATCCGCACCCGACGATGTCGGAAGCCGTGCTCGACGCAGCCCGCGCCGTCGACGGCTGGGCGATTCACGCCTGAGCGCTCCCGAGGACTCGGGGTCAGGTCAGACCGGGCGAGACAACGGCCAGGCTTGCATCCGCGGCAGCTTCGGCCTGGCGCCGGTCGTAGGTGACGAACTCCGTCACCGAAGACCCCAACCGGAGAGCCGTAGCAACGTGGAGAGCATCGAGTGTGCGCAGATGCGGGCCCGGGAGCTGGGCCGCGAGCCGGATAGTCGGACGGTCGATCGAAACCATCCCCACGCGAGCGAACATCGCCGCCCCACGGGCTCGCACCGACGCGGCTTGCTGCGAGGAGAGGGTTCCACTCCGTGCTAGCAGCGCCCGGCGGGTCTCCGTGTATGTCAGCTCGCTGGAGACGACTCGCCTGGCTCTGATGAACGCCGCCACCTCGGGTCCACAGGCTTCGATCCGCAGAATGAGCTTGACGGCAGCTGAGGAATCGATGTAGGTCGCCACGCCTAGCGATAGCCGCGCGTGTACTCGAGCGCTTCCGAGAGCGAGATGTCCTTGCCCAGGTCGAGCGGCTCCCAATCGCCGAATGGGCTCTTCGGAGCGGTGGCCAGACCTCGGTCGATCAAACGTTGCAGCGGATCGTCTTCATCCCCAAATGGGATGAGCTCAGCGACCGGCTTGTTGTGCGACGTGACCGTCAGGCGCTCCCCCTTCTTGACCCGCTCCAAGTAGACGCTCAGGTTCTGTCGTAGATCTCGTATGCCGACGCTTTCAGCCATGTACATAATCGTAGCACTTTCTCTTTGGGCCTCGCGGGCTCTCTCCATAGAGTCCGGCCAGTGGAATCTCTCCCCCGTGCCACCTTCTACTTCGACCTCGGCTCCCCCTACGCGTATCTCGCGGCGGAGCGGGTCAGCGGTCTCTTCGCGGAAGCCGGACTGGAGCAGCCCAAGTGGGAGCCGGTCCTGCTGGGGGCCCTGTTCACCCGCTTCGACCGCGGCTCCTGGAGCCAAACGCCCGCGCGAGCAGGGGGGATCGCCGAGGTGGAGCGCCGCGCCGCCGAGTACGGCCTTCCCGCGGTCCGCTGGCCCGACCCGTGGCCTGGCAATGGCCTCTACGCGATGCGCGCCGCGATCTTCGCCAAACAGACCGGCCGCACCGTGTCATTCGCCCTCGCCGCCTTCCGCCAGGCTTTCGCGGCCGGCCGCGACCTGAGCGAGCTCGACAACATCCTGATCGCCGCCGCCGGATGCGAGCTCCATCCCCGCGCACTGACCAAGGCGATCGAGTCGAGGGGCGTCAAGGATGCCCTCCGCGAGGCGACCGACCGGGCCGGCGACCGCGGCGTCACCGGCGTCCCATCGGTCGTCGTCGGCGATGAGGTCTTCTGGGGCGACGACCGGCTCGAGGCAGCTGTCGCCGCGGCCGCGGCCTCCCGCTAGCCTCGGCCGCGTGCGCCGCCCTGCCTCGAGAACCCTGCCCCTGCTCGCGCTGCTCGCGACCCTGCTTGTCGCCACGCCAGGTGCGCCCGGCGCCTCCGCACGGCCCGCCGGACAGACGCTCAGGTCCCCCGCCATCGGGGTTTCGGTCAAGGGCAAGCCCTTCAGCCTGGTCTTCCGCCAACCGCGTGGGCGGATCACGCTGGCACAGGATCGGGGAATCGGCTCCGGACCGGGGGGCTCGCTCGGCTTCCAGACCACAGACGGCTGGTTCCACGCGACCAACGCGACGTCGCTCAGATCGGACAGGAACTCGATCAGCGCCATCCTCGCGACGACGGATCCCGGCGGCCGGCGCATTGCGCTGCGAGTCGGGGCGCCGCACGGCGGCGTTGTCGCCGTCAGCGCCAGGGTCCTCGGCGAAACGAGGGACGTCCTCCAAACGGGCATCGGTTTCCGCGCGACCAGGGACGAGCGCTATCTCGGCTTCGGCGAGCGCTCGGACCAGCTCGACCGCCGCGGAACGACGACCGAGGACTACGTGGGAGAGGGCCCCTACCAGCAGTCGGACTACCCGATCGTCACCAACATCGTTCCGCCGTGGAGCATCCACAACCGCGGCGACGCCAGCTACTTCCCGATGCCATGGCTTCTCTCCACTCGCGGCTACGGGGTCCTGCTGGGCAACTCCGAGACGAGCTACTTCCGCCTCGGCACCGACCGGGCCGACACCTGGTCGGTCGAGGCGGCGAGCCCCCGGCTCTCCTTCCGGGTCTTCGCCGGCCCCCGCCCCGCCGACCTCGTGCGCAGGCTGACCCGCTTCACCGGCCGCCAGCCGAAGCCGACCGCGCCCTGGCTGCTCGGCCCCTGGTTTCAGACCGGGCAGCCGAACGTAGTCCCGGACGAGCAGGCCTGGGCCGACATCCTGCGCAAGGGCGACGCCCCCGTCTCCGTCGCCGAGACGCAGATGCGCTACCTGCCCTGCGGAGCGATCGAGGGAAACGACGACTACGAGCGCAAACGCGCGCGGCGGTGGCACGCCAAAGGATTCGCCCAGCTCACCTACGTCCAGGAGAAGGTCTGCAGCGACTACTCCCCCGTCTACCAGCAGGGCCTCGCCGCCGACGCCTTCCTCAAGCACCCCGACGGCAGCGTCTACAACTTCAAGGCATTCGTGGGAGACCACAACCCGCCGAGCGTCGACATCGGGCAGATCGACTTCTCCGCCAGAGGCGCGGAGCGGTTCTATGACTCGATCCTGCGGCGCATCGTCGCTGACAGCCACGACGGCTGGATGGAGGACTTCGGCGAGTCGATCCCGCCGGACGCGGTCGCCGCCAACGGCATGACCGGCAAACGCCTACACAACCTCTACCCGGTCCTCTATCACCGCGCGGGCTGGAGATTCGCCAAGCGCCAGCGCAAGCCGATCGTCCGCTTCGTGCGCTCTGGCTGGACGGGCGTGCAGTCCTATGCGCAGATCGTCTGGGGCGGAGATCCGACAACCTCGTGGGGCTTCGACGGCCTGCGGTCGGCAGTGACCGAAGGCCTGTCGATGGGCCTGTCGGGGGTCGGGATCTGGGGTTCGGACGTCGGCGGGTACTTCACGCTCCCCGGCGCTCCACAGCTCACGCCCGAACTGCTGATCCGGTGGATCCAGTTCGGCAGCGTCTCCGGTGCGATGCGCACCAAGGGGACCGGGCAGGCGATCCCCGCCTACGCGCGCCCACAGATCTGGGAGCCGGAGATCCTCCCCTACTGGCGCCGCTACGCAAAGCTCCGCACTCAGCTCTACCCCTACCTCGCGGCCGCGGTCCGGGCCTACCGCCGGACCGGGATGCCGATGATGCGCCAGCTCTCGCTCGTCTTCCCCCGCGATCGCCGGGCGGCCGCGCAGGACGACGAGTTCATGTTCGGCCCCGACCTGCTGGCCGCGCCCGTGCTCGACCCGAGTCAGACAAAGCGGACGCTCTATCTGCCGGGGGGCCGCTGGGTCAACTTCTGGGACTCGGTCACATACGGCGAGAAGCGCGGCACGTTCACGCTGCGCAGGGCTCGTGTCCTTCGAGGCGGCCGGCAGATCACCGTCGACGCGCCGCTCACCGAGCTGCCGCTGTTCATCAGGCCCGGAGCGCTCGTCGCGATGGTCTCGCCGGACATCGACACGCTCGCGCCCTACGGCCACGCCAAGGGCCTCGTGCATCTGCGTGACCGCAGGCGGCGGATGAACCTCCTGCTCCTCCCCCGCGGCACCAGCCGGCGCAGCTTCGGTTACGGGGAGGCGCTCCGCTCCAGCGAACGCGGCGCGGGCTGGCACCTGCGGATCCACGGCTCGGCACGGCGCACCTACTCGGTCGAGGCCTCGCTGGCGACGCTGAGGAGGCCGTTCAAGCCGTGCCGGGTCAGCGTCGACGGTCGCCCGCTGCGAGGAAGCGCCTGGTCGTTCGACCCCTCCACAGGCGTCCTGCGGGCGCGCGTCACCGCCCGTGACGCAGCCGTCGCGGTCCTTCCCTGCCGCTGATCGGAGCACGATGACTGACATCCGCGGCGGGTTCTGCTCGCATACGACGAATAAGTCGCCACGCTCGCTGCTCACCGACCCGCTTTCGGGTGCGACCCCGCGTCGGTAAGGTGATCCAAAGGAGATCATTGGCAGACGAAGACGCAACCGCGGAGCTGAGCCCGGCGGCACCTGACGGCCGTGGATCCCGCCCGTCGCTTCCCGATTCCGCAACCTCGCGGGAGCTCCTGCGCCAGATGGCCCTGATCCGCCGCTTCGAAGAGGAAGCCGGGCGCCAGTACCAAAAGGCCAAGGCGGGCGGGTTCCTTCACCTCGCGATCGGCGAGGAGGCAACGATCGTCGGCACCACCTCCGTGATGTCGCCGCAGGACTACCTGATCGGCACCTACCGCACCCACGGACACGCGATCGCCCGCGGGACCGACCCGAAGCGGGTCATGGCCGAGCTGTTCGGCCGCGTCGAGGGGACGAGCGGCGGCCGAGGCGGCTCGATGCACATCTTCGACGCCGAGACGCGCTTCATGGGCGGCTACGGGATCGTCGGCGGCAACCTGCCGCTTGCGGCCGGCCTGGCGCTCGCATCCGACTACCGGGGGGAGGACGCGGTGACGGTCTGCATGTTCGGCGACGGCGCGTCGAACACCGGCAACTTCGGCGCGCCGATGAACCTCGCGGCGCTCTGGTCCCTCCCGGTCGTC
>JBBSQE010000177.1:0-6104 GCA_038258095.1 Solirubrobacterales bacterium
CGGCAGCCTCGCGCGCCGTTTCGTTCACGTAGTCGCGGACCGCCTCCTCGGCATCGGTCCCCTCCACGAGCTTGCTCAGCTGCTGGTGCTCCGGGGCGAGGACGAAGAACGTGGCGCCGAAGAGGGTGTCGGGTCGAGTGGTGAAGACTGGGAAGTCGAGGTCGAGCTCCTCACAGCGGAAGACGACCTCGGCGCCCTCGGAGCGGCCGATCCAGTTTCGCTGCATCGTGATCACGTGCTCGGGCCAGGACTCGAGAAGGTCGAAGTCGGCCAGCAGGCGGTCGGCATAGTCGGTGATGCGGAAGAACCACTGCTCGAGGTTGCGGACGATGACCGGCGTTCCGCAGCGCTCGCAGCGGCCGTCGATCACCTGCTCGTTGGCGAGAACGGTCGCGTCCTCGGGGCACCAGTGGACCGGGGCCTCGGAGCGGTAGGCGAGGCCCTTCTCGAAGAGCTGGAGGAAGATCCACTGCGTCCAGCGGTAGTACTCGGGCGTGTGGGTCGAGACCTCGCGGGACCAGTCGATGGAAATACCCCACTCGCGGAACTGCTTGCGGAATGCCTCAATCGATTTCTCGGTTGCGGTCCGGGGGTGCTCGCCGGTCTTGATCGCGTTGTTCTCCGCCGGCAGCCCGAAGGCGTCATAGCCCATCGGGTGGATGACGTGGGCGCCGTTGCGGCGGCGGAAGTGGGCGATGGCGTCGCCCACGGAGTAGACCTTGAGGTGGCCGATGTGGGGCTCGCCGGAGGGATAGGGCAACATCTCCAGCACATAGGCCTTGGGCTTCGCGGGGTCGAAGCCCTCCTCGCCAGGATTGGGAACCTCCCAGGTCCGCTCCTCGGCCCACACGGCCTGCCAGCGCGCTTCAACCTCTTTCGGGTCGTATCGGTCCACGGCGGCGATCTTACGGACGGGTGGAGCGGGGCGAGGTGACCGCATCCACGGCCCGCCCTGCAGGGGGCGCTGCTGGTTCGCCCGAGCGGGCGGCGGGTCGACTCCTGGTGCGTGCGGGTCGGCGAGCAGGAGGACCTACCTGCCGGCGACCGCGTCGCCCACCTGCTGCTGGCCCTGCGAGAAGACGAGGAGGGCTTCGCGACGGTCGCGAACCTGGGGTTCTCCGGCGCCCGGTGGCGGGTCAGGGCGCGGATGGCCGACGCGCAGCGGCCCGCGCTCGAAGCTGCGCGGGCCGCATCACACGAGTGGTCCTGAGCCGGGCCGTCGCTACGCCGACCGGGCGGTCTTTACGCCGATGCCTCGCCCGTGATCAGCCCGACGAAGTGGCCCTCGGGGTCGGCGAAGTGGGCGATCTGCTGTCCGCCGGGGACGTCCATCGGCTCGGTCAACTGCTTGCCGCCGAGGGACTCGGCCTTGGTCAGGGCGGCGGCGAGATCGTCAACCTGGACGTAGAAGGTGACGTGGCCATCTGAACCCGGAGGCGCGGCCCCGACCCCGCCGCCGATGCCGTCGGACGTCGTTTGCATCATCGAGTAAGGCATCCCCTCGGCGTCTCGCGCCTGCCATTCGAACATGTCCGTGTAGAAGCCCTTCAGGGCGGGTTGATCCTTGCCCGCCACCTCGAACCAGAGAACCGGGTTTCCCATCGTGTGTCCTTTCGTAATGGGGCGCCTTCTGCGCCCGTTCGTCAAGGGGCGCCGTCGGCGCCCTCGGTCGTTGCCCACGGATCGGGGCCGGGGTATCCGCCGCTGCCGGCCGTGACGAGTCGCTCCAGGTAGTGCGACCAGCCCTCGCCGTGCGCGGCCCGCTCTTCGTCGGATGGAAGTCCGCTGTGGGCGAGGGTGAGGAGCGTCCCGCCTTTGGCTTCGGCGAGCGTCACTGAAACGGTGCTCCCTCCGGGGCCAACACCGGCGTCCTCGCGCTCCCAGCCCCAGGTGAACTCGAGCCGGTTCGGAGGATCCAGTTCGACGTACTCACCGCGTGCGATGTGCTCGCCATTGATGTCGACACGGAGGTCCCCGCCGGGACGGGGGTCGAGTTCGGCGAGGCGGCCCATCCACTGGATCATCTTGTCGGGGTCGGTGAAGAACTCGAAGACGGTTTCAGGATCCGCCTCGATCCGAATATCCATCTTTACGGCGTCGCTTGTGCGGGCGCTTTCCACGCTTGTCCCTCCTTTGCTGCTCCAGCTCGGCGGCGAGCTTCAGCCGCTCGAGGCGATCGGTCCAAAAACGGTCGAGGAACTCGCGGAGCCCGGCCATTCCCTCGGGCCGGGCGCGATAGAGGCGCCGTGTGCCGTCGCGCCGCTCCGTGACGAGGCCGGCCTCGCGGAGGACGGCGAGGTGCTGGGAGACGGCGGGCCGCGAAACGTCGAAGTTCGAGGCGATCTCGCCGGCACTCAGCTCGCCGTCCGCGACCAGGGTCAGGATCTCCCGGCGGCGAGGCTCGGCGATGGCTCGGGCGGCTGCATCCATGCGACTATGAAAGCAGATGCTTACGTAAGTGTCAACTTACTTATGGACGCGGCGGGGGACCAGTGCACGAGGCGGATGTGGCCGCCTGACCTCGGTTCTACTGGTGACTCCACGGATCGATGTTCTCAGGGCTGACGGAGGACATCATGTCCAGGACGTGCGGCCACAGGTAGACCTCCATCGTCGCCGAGAGCAGGAGCGCCGGGATCGCGATGGCGACCGTCACGACCGTCGCCGCCAGTAGCTGGTCCCACTCGCCCTTGCGGCTCGCCAGGAGCCAGGCGGCGAGCGGGAGGAAGAGCGCGGTGAGCTCGATCAGCGCGTGCGGGAGGACGCTGATGATGAGCTGGAGCGGCGTCAGGTCGAGCTGGAAGCTGAGCGTCGAGGCCTGGAATCCCAGGTATAAGGCCTGCGTCGACAGGGAGAAGAGCGTCACCGCCGAGACGAAGATGATCGCCAGCTCACCCGCCTTCACGTGGATCCAGCGGGAGAAGCCGGTGCGCTGGGCGGCGGCGACCGGCATCGATGCTCCGGCAATGAATCCGGCGACGCAGGCGGTCGCGTGGAGGGCGAGGACCAGGGAGTTGCGGTAGAGGATGGGGGCCATGTCCCGCGGTTCCGACGCGGTCGTGAAGCCCGGGAGGTGGATCGGCGTGAGGTCCGGAGTCAAGAGCCCGGCGACGACCCAGGTCGCGCCGAGCAGGGTGATCGCAATTGCGATCGCGAGAGCGAACCAGCCCCGCAGCACGGCGCCCGGACGGTCGCTCCACTGCTCGAAGGTCGACCGGGTCGCTTTCATGCCGCTGACGAAGACGTATTCGTTCGCGCTCATCCATCGTTCATCGGCACCAGCGCCCGCGGTGTTGAGCGCCGCACCCGTGCGAGGATGAGGGCAGATGGAGAGTCACGCCGACTCGAGGGTTGAGACAGCTCGCGGGCTTGCCCCACGGCTTGCCGAGGAGGCGCAGGCGACGGAGGACGCTCGCCGCGTCTCGGCCGAGGTTTCGGCGTCGCTGGGGCAGGCGGGGCTCTACCGGATGTGTGTGCCGGCTGGGCTCGGCGGAGGCGAGGCCGAGCCGCAGGCGCTGATCGAAGCCGTGGAAGCGCTGGCGGTCGGCGATGCGGCGCCGGCGTGGTGCGGCGCGGTCTGCGCGACGGCGGGGATGCTGGCCGCCTATCTGCCGGAGCAGGTCGCGGCCAAGGTCTATGGCGACGGCGGGGCGGTTGTGGGAGGCGTCTTCGCCCCCATGGGACGGGCCGACGCGGCGGACGACACGCTTGCTGTCACCGGCCGATGGCGCTTTGCGAGCAACATCGAGAACTGCGACTGGCTTCTGGGGGGTTGCGTCGTCCTCGACGACGGTGTGCCGCGGAGCGGGCCTGGGGGACGGCCCGACGTGCGGCTGGTGCTGATGCCGAGAGACGCGGTCGAGGTGCATGACACCTGGAGCGTCTCGGGATTGCGCGGGACGGGGAGCCATGATTTCTCGGTGGAGGGGCTGGAGGTACCGGCGGAACGATCGGCGTCACTGATCACCGACCCGCCGCTGGCGACAGGCGCGCTCTACGCCTTCCCGCCATTCGGGCTGCTTGCCGCTTCGATCGCCGGGGTGTCCCTGGGTATCGCGCGGGGGGCGATCGACGACCTGATCGAGCTTGCGGGCGGCAAGACGCCTGCGATGAGCTCGCGCAAGCTTGCGGAGCGCTCGGGCACTCAGGCCGCGGTCGCCGTCGCCGAGGCGCGCCTGCGGGCCGCGCGCGCCCACCTCCTCGATGCGATCGACATCGCCTGGGATGAGGCGCAGGCAACGGGCGAGGTCAGCCTGGGGGCGCGTGCGGGGCTGCGGCTTGCTGCGACGGCGAGCGTCGAGGCGGCGGCGGCCTGCGTCGACGACGCCTACGGGTTGGCCGGAGGGAGCGCCATCTATGAGTCGAGCGCGCTCCAGCGACGGTTCCGCGACATCCACGCGGCGACGCAGCACATGCTCGTCGGCCCCGCTACCTGGGAGCTCGCCGGCCGGGCGCTGCTCGGACTCGAGCTCGACGACTCGCAGTTGTAGACCCGGGTCGCGGCGGGCCGGGGTGCCGCAGCGTGGACCCAGGGCGCTCAGCCGCAGGCTTCGACGACTGCGGCGTAGCGGTCGAGACGCTCCTCGGTTTTCTCGTCGTCGCCCTGGGCGAGCCAGAAGACCATCCTGTGGACTCCTGAGTCCTCGTAGCGGGCGATGAGGTCTGGGTCCTGTGGCGCGTTGCAGAGCGTCGTCGGGATCGGGCCGCGGCCGGCGTCCTCGCCCGCCGCGCGTAGCTTCGATATCCGCGCCATGTTCTTGTCGTCGTCGCCGAGGCGGTTCGGCATCCACTCGTCGCCATAGGCGAGTGCCCGCTTCGGGGCGCCTCGCCCGTTGCCGCCGACGAGCACCGGCGGGTGCGGGTCCTGGAGCGGCTTGGGCCAGCACCAGATGCGGTCGAAGTTCACGTGGTCGCCGCTGTAGGTTGCCTCGTCCTCGGTCCAGATCGTCTTGATGGCCTCGACGCGCTCGCGCATCACGCCGAACCGGCGGGACGTATCGGTTCCGTGGTTGGCCATCTCCTCAACGTTCCAGCCAGCGCCGACGCCGAAGAGCATCCGGCCGCCGGAGTGGCGGTCGACGCTCGCGGCCGCCTTGGCGGTGACGATGGGATCGCGCTCGACGACAAGGCAGATGCCGGTGCCGATGCGGAGGGTCTTCGTCGCGGCGGCTGCAAATGAGAGGGCGACGAACGGGTCGTGCACCCGGGCGTACTCCGGGGGAAGGTCGCCGCCCGCGGGATACGGCGTGTCCCGGCTCGCCGGGATGTGGGTGTGGTCGGTGAAGAAAAGCGACTCGAAGCCGCGGTCCTCGCACATCCGGGCAAGGGTCTCCGGATCGGTGCTCTGGTCGGTTGGGAAGTAGCCGATGCCGAAGTCCATGGGTCCAGCCTATGGCGGCGTGAGAGCTGGGAGCCGCGCGGGGTTTGGGGGTCGCGCCTACGCCGGCGTTCGCCCGGCGGTCTCCTCCCAGCGCTCGTAGAGCTCGTCGACCGCGCGCTTCGCCTCCTCATGGCGCTGAGACGCGCGCTGGGAGCGGCCGGGGCTCGACCAGGCGGCGGGGTCGGCCAACTCTGACTCCACTTCGGCGAGGGCGGCCTCGGCCGTCGCGATCTGCTTTTCGAGGCGGCTGATGCGGAGGCGCTCGTTCTTCGAGGGTCCCGAGGAGGCCGAGGCAGTCCCCTTCTTCTTCGCCTTGCCGTTCTGCGGAGCTCGCTTCGCGGAGGCCTTCGCCGCGCTCTCCGCGGTGCCGGCGGCATCGCGGTCGCGCTGGTACTCGGCCCATCCGCTGGTGTGGCTCGTGAGGGTGCCAGCCTCGCAGACGATGGTGCGGGTGCCGACAGCCTCGAGGAGGGCCCGGTCATGGGAGACGAGGACGACGGCGCCCCTGTAGGCGAGAAGTGCGTCCTCCAGGGCCTCGCGGCTCTCGATGTCGAGGTGGTTCGTTGGCTCGTCGAGGATGAGGACGTTGGCTCCGGAGGCGACGAGGATGGCGAGCGAGAGGCGGCGTTGCTCGCCCCCGGAGATGTCGGAGAGCTGTTTATCGATGTCCGAACCGAAGAAGAGGAAGCCGCCGAGCAGGTCGCGGGCCTTCTGGCCGCTCAGC
>JBBSQE010000178.1:0-5997 GCA_038258095.1 Solirubrobacterales bacterium
CGCGCTGGACGGCCTTGTCGATGCGTGAGATCAGCGAGCGGTGCTCGGTCTCGAGGGCATCGGTGTCGCCGGCTTCGGCAGCCTGCTCGAGGCGGTGGAAGTGGGTCTTGACGGTGCTCGTCAGGCGTCGGTTCTCGTCACGCTCTCTGGCGCTTCTTAGGATCCGCTTCTTCTGTGAGGCTATGTTGGCCATGGTCTTAGAGGTGACGCACGAGCGTCGGGTGCTGTGCCCGGTGCCGGGCGGCCGACGACTATAGCGAGCTTGAACGAGCCCAAGGCCCCCGACACCCCTTCGCACGACGATGCGCTGAGCGACCCCAAGGTCGTTCCGAAGCGATCCGGACGGATCGCACGATCAACCGCGCTTTTCTCCATCGCCACCGCGGCCTCCCGCGTCGCGGGCCTCGTCCGCGAGGTGGTCGCTGCGAGCTATTACGGGATCAACGGGCCGATGTCCGCATTCACGGTCGCGTTCCAGGTGCCGAACCTGGTTCGGAGCCTGTTCGCCGACGCCGCCCTGCAGCCCGCCTTCGTCCCGATTTTCACGGAGCAACTCGAGAAGGGGAACACCAAGGAGGCCTTTCGGCTCGCCTCGACGATGATCTTCGTGGTCACCGTGGTGCTCGGCGCCCTCACCGCGTTGTTCGTGCTCCTGGCCGGCTTGGTGATGCCACTCTTCGCACCGGGCTTCACCGGGGAGATTCGCGACCTGATGATCTCCCTCTCGCGGATCCTCTTCCCGATCCTCATCCTGCTCGGGGTCACCGGGATCGTCGCCGGCATCCTCAACAGCTACGAGCGCTTCGGCGCCTTCGCCATTTCGCCTCTGTTCTGGAACCTGACGATCATCGCCGTGGTGGTCCTCCTGGCGCCGAAGTTCCACGGCGACAACCGCATCTACGCCTACGCGATCGGGATCCTCGCCGGGACGGCGGTCCAACTCGCGATCCCGGCCTGGGACCTACGGCACACGCCGTTTCAGTTCACCTTCAAGATGGACTGGAGGGACCGGAATGTGCGGCGCGTGCTGCTGCTGATGCTCCCGGTCACGATCAGCCTCGGACTGATCAACTTCAACCTGATCATCAACTCGTTCTTCGGCAGCCTCGTCTCCGACCAGGCTCCGGCCGGCATCGACAAGGCCTTCCGCATCTACCAGCTCCCCCAGGGCATCTTCTCGGTGGCGATCGCGACGGTGCTCTTCCCGACCCTTGCCCGGTTTGCGGCCCGAGGGGACCGAGTCGGATTGCGGTCGACGATGGCCAATGGGATGCGCCAGATCGTCTTCGTGCTCGTCCCAGCGGCGGCGGCCGTCCTCGTCCTTTCGCACCCGATGGTTCGCCTCGTCTATCAGCGTGGGGAGTTCGACAGCCAGCAGACGCAGCTCGTCGCGACGGCGCTCTTCTGGTTCGCGTTCTCCCTGCCCTCGAACGGGTTGTTCCTCCTGTTGACGCGGACCTTCTTCGCGCTCCAGCGCCCGTGGCTGCCGACCGCGATCTCGGCGAGCAACCTTGCCATCACGGGTCTCGCCTCGTTCGCCCTCTACCGTCCCTTCGGGGTCGGAGGGATCGTCGCGGCGACCGGCTTCGCGACCTTCACCAGCATTTGTGCGCAGACCGTCCTTCTCCGCCGCCAGCTCGGCGGGCTCGAGCTGACCCGGTTCCTCAACTCCGTGCTGCGCATCACCCTGGCCGCCGCCGCGCTCGCGGCAGTCAGCTTCTTCGTCTGGGACGGGCTCGACCACGAGCTCGGCCGGGCGCTGTGGGCTCAGATCGTCTCCCTCGGCGCCGGGCTCGGAGCCGGGGGCCTGGTGTACGTGGCTGCCGCGAAGGCCCTGCGGATCGCCGAGCTCGACCAGATCCTCCGCCTCGTGCGGAGGCGTTAGGCCGCGGCCGGAGCATGCTCGGGGCCTCTTCATATCTACTCGGGACCCTCGAGGTCGCGGCTGTTGTCAGCGCGGCGCTTCTCGGAGGCTCTCGCCTGGCTCGCCGGCTCGCGCCGGAGCTGGGCGGCGTGGCCGCATGGGTCGGCACGGCCGTGCTCTCGGTCGCGCTTCTTCTTGTTGTCGCGGAGGGACTGGGGCTCGTCGGTCTGTTCGAGGAAGCTCCCTACGTGGTCGCCGTCGTGATGGTCGGTGCCGGGTTGCGGCTGCGCCTCCCGGTCCCGGAGCCCGCCGCGGGCGACCGCGCCGAGCCTGAGCCCGATTCGGACCCCGCGAACACCAGGGCGCTCGCCGGCATGCGTCTCGCCGGGATCGCCCTGGCCGCCATCGCCGTTGCCCACTTCACGATCGGCGTCCGGCTGCGGCTCAGCACGGGCATGACCGGCTTTGACTCCACCTGGTACCACGGCCCGTTCGCGGCGGGCTTCGCGCAGGATGGCCGGACCTTCGACCTGCACCTGATCGCGCCGCAGTTCCTCGCCTGGTTCTACCCCCAGAACTCGGAGCTCCTGCACGGCGTTGGCGACCTTCTCTACGGCCGGGACCTGCTCTCGCCGCTGCTCAACCTCGGCTGGTTCGCCGGCTGCATCGGCGCTGCCTGGGCGATCGGGCGACCCTATGGCGCGGGGCCGGTGTCGGCCGCCGGCGCTGCGCTCGTCCTCGATACCGGGGTCCTGGCCGACCAGGCGGGTGAGGCGCGAAACGACCTCGCCGCGGCTTTCTTCCTGCTCGCCGCAATCGCGATCCTCGTCAGCGCCGTATCGGGCCGCGAGGATCGGCGGCCCCCATCAGGGGCGCTGGCAGTGTGCGCACTGGCCGCGGGCCTGGCCGCCGGCACGAAGGTCAACCTCCTGCCGGTCGCGGGAGCGCTCGTTCTCTCCCTCATCTGGCTTGCAGCTCCCAGCCGGCGCGCTCACGCCGCGGCGGTCACGGTCCCGGCAGCCCTCATCGGAGGGGGCTTCTGGTACCTCCGCAACCTCGTGCATGCCGGTAACCCGGTGCCGCAGATCCGCAGCGTCGGACCGATCGACCTGCCAGCGCCCTCGCAGACCCTGGGCGGCCGAGAGGGGCACAGCGTCCTCTCGTATCTGACCGACGGCTCGGTCTTCTCTGACTGGTCCGGGCCGGGGCTCCACGGTGGCCTGGGTCTGCTCTGGCCGGCGCTCCTCCTGCTCGGCATCGGAGGGCTCGTCCTCTGCCTCGGGCGCGGCTCCCAACCGGCACTGCGGGCCGCCGGCTTGGTCGGCCTCGTCGCCATCGCGACCTGGCTGGTCGCGCCCACCTCCGCCTCGGGTCCCGACGGGATGCCGCGCGGCTTCGAGTCAGGTCTGCGCTACCTGGCCCCGGCACTCCTCCTCGGCGCTGCCCTCGCCCCGCTGAGCCCGCTCCTGCGCGAGCCGCGGCGCCGCATTGCGCTGCTCGCCGTGATCGCCTTCGCCTTCCCGTTCGCCGATCGTTCGGTGGGCGACTGGAGCTCGGGCTACCTCGCCACCGCCCTCGCCGCGGGCGTCCTCTTCGCCGCCGCCGTCCTCGCGGCGACGTGGCCCGGGCGCCCGCGGATCTCCACCCGCGCCGGCATCGCCGCCGCGGCCGTCTTCGCCCTGCTCCTGGTCGCCGGCGGATACAGGGTTCAGCGCACCTATCTCGAGAACCGCTACGCCGATCCCCAGTTCACGATCGCCGGGCTCGATGCCGCGTTCAAGTGGGCACAGCCGATCTCCGGCAAGAGGATCGCGACGAGCACGACCCGGACCTACCCGCTGCTCGGCCGGGACCTTTCAAACCACGTCCAGTTCGTGGGCGTGGAGCAGCCCCACGGAGGATTCGTGGCCCCGGAGGACTGCCGAACGTGGATCGACGCTCTCAGCGCCGGGGACTACGACTACGTCGTCGCCAGCCGGGACCGCATCACCGGCAAGACCCCGTTCCCTCCCGAGGTCGGGTGGACCGCCGCCCAGCCCGGAGTCCGCGCTGTGCTCAAGCGTGCTCCGACTGCGGTGTTCGCGCTTCCGAATCGCCTCGATCGCTCGAGATGCCGGCGGATCCGCGAGCCGTGAACCTCGACCGGCCGGAGGTCACGGCTCGGGCGGCGGCCCCCCGTTGTCGACTCGCGAGATCAGATCGCGCATGGCGCTGATCTCGTCAGACAGGGCCTTCCGGCCCGCCGGCGTCGCCGACAGCCAGGTTCTCGGCCGCCGACCCTCATAGCCCTTCTCCACCTCCACCAGCCCTGCCTTCTCGAGGGTGCTGACGTGACGGGAGAGGTTGCCGTCCGAGAGGTCGAGCGCGTCGCGTACGAAGGAGAAATCGGCGCGGCTTGCCTCCTCGAGGACGGCGAGGATTCCCAGTCGCACGCGCTGGTGAACGACATCGTCCAGCCGCAACGACGGATGGGACGTCATCCGCCCGCCGCCGCCGCTGACTCGCCACGGCCGGCGAGCCCGCGAGATCGGTCCCCCACGAAGGCGAACCCGCCGGCCAGGACCATGATCGCCCCCTCGCCGAGCGCTGCGTAGAGGGCGGCGTCCTGCGGCGCCGCGATCAGCAGTCCGGTGGCGACGGCGGCAAGGGCGATCGCGGTTGCGGCGAACAGGGCGCTGCGGTTGAGCAACCCGATTCCCAGAAGTCCGAGCGCGATCGGATAGACCGCCCCGACGTCGGCGAGGATTCCATTGGCGAGCGCCCCGATGAGCATCGCGCCGATCACCATTCCGGCGATGATCGCGAGATACGCGTGCGCGTTGCGATGGAACACCCCGAGCGAGATCTCACGCCGGCGGTAGTAGCGCGAGTGCACCGGCACGGCGACCAGCGACACCAGTATCCAGTAGATCGCAATCGCCGCGCCATCTCCGATCTGGGTGAAGGGGGCGCTGACCATGACCAGCGAGCCCCAGAGCAGGAATGGAAACCAGCTCACGTCGAGGAGCTCCCGGGTCGAGCGACGGACCCTCTCGACCTCCAGCAGGGTCTGTGAAGCATCTGTGTCTCTCATGGCTCTCCAGAGTCGGTAGACTTTGCAGTATAAAATACTTTACCAGAAGCGGCGCCAGGGCAGGGGCGGGATGACGCGCTCTCGGCCGCGGGGCTCACCCAGGAGATCCGCACCGCCATACTCAGCGGTTCCGATGGACCGCATTCGCAACTTCTCGATCATCGCCCACATCGACCACGGCAAGTCGACGCTCGCCGACCGCATCCTCGAGATCACCGGGGCCGTCGCCCCGAACAAGATGCGCGCCCAGGTCCTCGATTCGATGGACCTCGAGCGCGAGCGCGGGATCACCATCAAGGCCCAGGCCGTTCGCGTCGAGTACACGGCGGCAGACGGTGAGACCTACCACCTGCACCTGATCGACACGCCCGGCCACGTCGACTTCTCCTACGAGGTGTCGCGCAGCCTGGCCGCGTGCGAGGGCGCCCTTCTCGTCGTCGATGCCGCTCAGGGGGTCGAGGCCCAGACCGTGGCCAACACCTACCTCGCGATCGAGGCGGGGCTGGAGTTGATCCCGGTCATGAACAAGGTCGACCTCCCGGGTGCCGAGCCCGACCGCGTTGCCGGCGAGATCGCTGACCTGATCGGCGGCGATCCGTCCGAGATCATGCGCATCTCCGCGAAGACCGGGGAGGGCGTCGTCGAGGTCCTCGAGTCGATCGTCGAGCGGATCCCGCCGCCCGGGGGCCAGATCGACGCGCCGGCTCGGGCCCTCATCTTCGACTCCGAATTCGATCAGTACCGCGGCGTCGTCGCCTACGTGCGGATGGTCGACGGCAAGTTTCGAAAGCACGACCGGATCACCGCGATGCGGGTCGCCACCGAGTCGGACATCGACGACATCGGGTTCTTCCGGCCCCAGATGACTCCGGTCGCAGGCATGGTCGCGGGCGAGGTCGGCTACGTGATCACCGGCGTCAAGGACGTCTCGATGCTGCGGGTCGGTGACACGCTGACGACCCGTGAGCGGCCGACCACCGAAGCGCTCGAGGGCTACCGGGAGGTGCGGCCGATGGTGTTCTGCGGCCTCTTCCCGATCGACACCGACCGCTACTCGGAC
>JBBSQE010000179.1:0-5838 GCA_038258095.1 Solirubrobacterales bacterium
CGTTCCCGTCGAAATCTCCTGGCGAATCGTCTCGTCGTAGAGGATCACGCCACTGATCCAGTCGGCGATCCCAGGCGTCTCGAGGAGCAGCTCGCGAAAGCGGAGACGGGTCTCCGGGGTTGACTCGACGCCGATCGCGTCAAGTCGCTTCTTCATCGTGCCGGTGCTCTCGTCGGCGGCGAGGATGCCCTTCCCATCGGCGGCCATCGCCTTCGCGGTCGCCTCGAGTGCGTCACGGTGCTCCATGTCTACTGTCCCTCCTGGATCGCGTTCTTTGCCGTTTCGGCGACGGCCTCAGCCGTGATGCCGAGCTTCTGGAAGACCTCTTCAGCCGGTGCGCTGGCTCCGAAGCGCTCAATCGAGACCGAGGACCCGGCGAACTGCTGCCAACCCTGCGCGACTCCCGCCTCAACCGAGACGACCGGGACACCGGCGGGGAACACCGACTCCCGGTAGGAGTCGTCCTGGGAGTTGAACAGCTCCCAGGAGGGCATCGAGACCACGCGGGCCCCGATCCCGTCCTCGGCGAGGAGATCGCGGGCCCCACTTGCGAGTTGGACCTCCGAGCCGGTCCCGACGAGCGTGACCTGTGCGTCGCCATCGGGCTCGGAGACCAAGTAGGCGCCCTTGGGGACGGTCTCGGAGGCGGGGACGTCGTGCTCGATCGGCGGGAGGCCCTGGCGGGTCAGGAGCAGGCAGACGGGCGTCTCGGACTCGATCGCCACGCGCCACGCCTGAGCAGTCTCGTCACCGTCGCCGGGGCGGATCACGGTGAGCCCGGGGATGGCGCGGAGAGCGGCGTAGTGCTCGACCGGCTGGTGGGTCGGGCCGTCCTCCCCCACCCCGATCGAGTCGTGCGTGAAAACCCAGACGACCGGCAGGCCCATGATGGCCGAGAGGCGGATCGCCGGGCGCATGTAGTCGGAGAAGACCAGGAACGTGGAGCCGTAAGGGCTGGCGATGCCGCCGTGCAGGGCCAGTCCGTTGACGGCGGAGCCCATCGTGTGCTCGCGGATGCCGAAGTGGATGTTGCGGCCCGCGTGCCCAGGTGAGAAATCGCCGCCGTTGGGGAACTTCGTCTTCGTCGAGCCGACGAGGTCCGCAGCGCCGCCCATCATCGTCGGGACGGCGTCCTCGAAGCCCTCCATGACCTTTCCCGAGGCAGCGCGGGTGGCCAACTCTTCACCGGCAAAGCTGGGCAGCGTGGCCGCGACCTTCTTCAGAGAATCCCCACTCCAGGCCTCCTCCCATTCTGTCGCCCCGTTGGGGTTCGCGTTGCGCCAGTCGGCCATACGGCTCTTCCACGCTGCGTGGGCCGCTGCGCCCCGCTCCCGCGCCCCTTCGAAGGCTCCCCTGGCCACGTCCGGGACAGCGAACTGAACGTCGGGATCGAGGCCGAGGATCTCCTTTGTCAGGCGGATTTCGTCCTCGCCGAGGGGTGACCCGTGGGCGTCCTTCGTATCTCCCTTGTTCGGGGCGGGCCAGCCGATGACGGAGCGGACGCGGATCAGCGTCGGGCGCTCGGTCTCTTCACGGCCCGCGACGATCGCCGCCTCGACGGCGTCGACGTTGTTCGCATCATCGACGTGGGAGACGTCCCAGCCGTAGGCGCGGAACCGCGCCTCGACGTCCTCGCCGGTGAAGGCAAGGTCCGTCCGTCCGTCGATCGTGATGTGGTTGTCGTCGTAGACATAGACCAGTCGCCCGAGGCCGAGGTGGCCGGCCAGCGAGGCGGCCTCGGAGCTCACGCCCTCCATCATGTCTCCGTCCGAGCAGATCACGTAGGTGTGGTGGTCCATGACCTCGGAGCCGAAGCGCTCCCGCAGGAACTTCTCGGCCATCGCCATGCCTACCGCGGTCGAGAAGCCGGCCCCGAGCGGGCCCGTCGTCGTCTCTACCCCGGGGGTCTGGCGCTCGCGGTCGAACTCGGGATGGCCCGGGGCGAGCGACTCCCACTGGCGGAAGCGCTTGATCTCGTCCAGCGGCAGGTCGTAGCCCGAGAGATGCAGGACCGAGTAGAGGAGCATCGACCCGTGCCCGGCGGAGAGGACGAACCGGTCGCGGTCCGGCCAGGCGGGGTCCGAGGGGTCGTGGTTCATGATCCTCGCGTAGAGGACGTAGGCGACGGGCGCCATCCCGAGCGGCAATCCGGGATGCCCGGAGTTCGCCTTCTGGACCGCGTCCATGCTGAGCCCGCGGATCGTGTTTATCGCGGTCTGGGCGGTCTCTTCATCGACACCGGTCGTGGGTGAATCCTGGGCCAAGCTCAAGTTCTCATCGCCTCCATTTCGGACTGTGCTGCGAGCTTAACGACGCGGCGAGGAAGGGGCGCAGCGCCGGTGGCGGCGCCCGGCGTCGCCGTGGATTCGGGGTAGGCTCAAACGGTGGCCACGACCATCGCAGTCCTCTCCCAGAAGGGCGGAACCGGCAAGACGACGATGACCCGCTCGCTCGCGGACGTCTTCGAACGCGTCGGGCTGTCCACCCTCGCCGTCGACGCCGATCCGCAGGGAAACCTCTCCGACTACTTCGATACCGACCCGGCGGCCCAGCCGACGCTTGGAGAGGTGCTGGCCGGTCAGGCCAAAGCCGTCGACGCGATCCACGGCAGCGTAATCCCGGCCAACCTCGGGCTCGCCGAGGCGGAGCTGATCCTCAGCGGGAAGATGGGCCGTGAGCTCACCCTGCGCAACGCGCTGCGCGAGGCAAAACGCCGCTACGACGTCATCCTGATCGACTGCCCCCCCACCCTCGGGCTGCTCACGGTCAACGCCCTGTGTGCCTCCGACCGGGCCCTGCTCTCCACCGAGGCCGAGTACTTTTCCCTCCAGGGCGTCGAGCAGGCCCTCGAGGTGATCACACTCGCCCGCGAGAACCTCAACCCCGAGCTCGACGTTCTCGGCATCGCCCTCAACCTCGCGAACATGCGAACCCGCCACGCCCGCGAGACATACGACAACCTCCGCGAGCACTTCGGGAACCTCCCCTTCGAGACCGTGATCCGCCGCTCGATCGCCTACGCCGAGTCGGCCGAGCGGGCGACGCCGATCCTCACCTACCGGCCCCGCCAGGGCCGCGACTACCTGCTTCTGGCAAGCGAGATCCTCGACCGCCTGGACATGCCCGACCAGCAGGCTGAAGTTGACCGCATGGCCGCAGAGCTGGCGCCGAAGCCGAAGGTGTGAGGCGCCAGGGGCCGCGGGCGCCGTCCTATGCCCCTCCACCCGGGCCGACGATCGCCGCGGCGACCAACGAGACGCTGAGGGCAATGAACGAGGTGACCGACAGCGCCCGGTACCAGCCGCGCTTCTCGGTTGCCGGGTCGAACATCAGCGGGACGAAGAGGAACGGGTTCACGAGCGTCCCGAACACGAGCGCGATGGCGAGGGCCTTCGGGAGGTCGGGGACGACGGTGCCGACCCCGATCAGGATCAGGCCCATGAAGACGTAGTCGAGGTGGACCTGGAGGATCCGGTGCGGAGCGACGACACCGGCGCGCTTCAGCCACTCGGGGCGCTCGGAGCGGATCACCATCGCCCAGCCGAGCAGCGCGCCGACGGCCAGCTCGACCAGTCCGATCTGAACGACCCAGTCCATGTCGGCAGCCTACGTCGCCGGACGTTTCAGCCGGCCCGGAGGGCTCAAAGCTCCGGCACGTCAGCGCCGTGCGGGCTGAACGGCAGACGCCGTACCTCGGCCCAGCCCTCGCACAGCGCCTCCAGTTCCTTCGAGACGCCGCCGGCGTCCTGCCAGGTCGTCCAGACGAGGACGGTCGGGCCGGCCCCGGAGATCGTCGCGCCCAGCGCGCCGAGGTCGGTCGCCCGATCGATGAGGTCCATCGAGCGCTCGTAGAGCGCCCGCCGCCGCGGCTGATGGATGCGATCACGCAGGCCGCGTGAGATCAGATCGAGGTCGCCGCGCTCGAGGCCAAGGACGAGTAACGAAGCCGCGGAGACGTTGGCCACCGCGTCGGCCAGCTGGACCTCGGCCGGGATGGCTTCCCGCGCGAGCCTCGTGGAGACCTCGTCCGCCGGGATGACCACCAACCCCTCGAGTCCCTCAGGTGTGTCGAAGCGGGCGGCACGGGGGGTGCCATCCCGGTTCTCGCAGATGACGAGCCCGCCATAGATCGCCGCGGCGACATTGTCCGGGTGGCCCTCCAGCTCGGCAGCTCGCGCGAGCATCTCGTCCTTGGAGAGCGCGAGCTCGAAGAGGTGATCCGCCGCCGCGAGCCCGGCGACGATCGCCGCGGCGCTCGAGCCGAGGCCACGCGCGAGCGGTATCTCACTCTGAATCCTGAAGGTGATCCCGTCGGCGGGGTGCAGGCTCTCGAAGGCCCGGACGATCAGGTTGTCGCGCCCGTCGTCGACGTCGAGCCCGCCGGTGTCGACCGAGAACTCACCTGTCTCCTCCACCTCCAGCTCTAGGTGGAGCGCCATGGCCGCGGCCATCACGTCATAGCCCGGCCCGAGATTGGCCGAGGAGGCGGGAACGCGAACGAGGCGGCGGCGTGAGGTCACTGGTCCGCGAAGACCAGCCGCTCGACCGCGGCGAGGTCGTTGTCGCAGGTCATCACGGCCGGAGCCTTGCCGAGAGCCGTATCCGGGTCCTTGAGGCCGTGGCCGGTGAGGACGCAGACGATCGTGCTGGGCGGGTCCGCATCAGGCGAGGCGACGATCCCGTGGGCGAGGATCCCGGCCACGGAGGCGGCGGAGGCGGGCTCGCAGAAGACGCCCTCGTTGGCGGCAAGCCAGCGGTAGGCGTCGAGGATCTGCTCGTCGGTGACCGCGGCGACCCGCCCGCGCGAGCCCGTGAATGCATCCATGGCCTCCTCCCAGCGCGCGGGGTTGCCGATACGGATCGCGGACGCGACGGTCTCCGGCTTCGCGATCGGCTCACCGCTGACGAGGGGGGCGGCGCCCGCTGCCTGGAAGCCATGAAGGACCGGGGCGGTGTCGCGCTCGCGGAAGCCGCGCCAGTAGGCCGTGACGTTGCCGGCGTTGCCGACCGGGATCGCCAGAGCGTCAGGGGCGTCACCGATCTCGTCGATCAGCTCGAACGCGGCGGTCTTCTGGCCCTCGATTCGGTAGGGGTTGACGGAGTTGACGAGCTCTATCGGGTGGCGTTCGGCGAGCTCGCGGACGATCGTCAGCGCGTCGTCGAAGTTGCCCTGGATGGCGACGACCGACGCCCCGTGCATCAGCGCCTGGGCCAGCTTGCCGATCGCGATCTTGCCCTCGGGCACGATCACCGCGCCACGGAGGCCCGCGCGCGCCGCGTAGGCGGCGGCGCTGGCCGCCGTGTTGCCCGTGGAAGCGCAGATGACGGCCTCGGCGCCGGCGCCCTTCGCGTGGGAGACGGCGACCGTCATCCCGCGGTCCTTGAAGGAGCCCGTCGGGTTGGCACCCTCGAACTTCAGCCAGACGTCGGCGCCGACCCGCTCGGAGAGCCGCGGCGCGTGGATCAGCGGAGTCGAGCCCTCGTTCAGGGTCACGACCGGGTCGTCCGCCTTCAGCGATGGAAGGTGCTCGCGGTAGCGCTCGATCAGCGGGACCGCCACTACTCCCACTCCTCGTCGATCACACGGATCGCCCGCGGCGGCGAGCGCATCAGGTCCAGCTTCGCTATTTCGCCCACCGCCGACGCGAACGCCGCCTCAGAGCACTCGTGCATGACCATCACCAGACGAGCGTCGGACCCGGCGCCGCGCTGGACGACGCTCTTGACGGAGATCTCATGGCGGCCGAGGACCTCGGCGACCGCGGCGAGGACCCCGGGCTGATCGGCGACCTCGAGGTGCAGGTAGAAGGATGAGCTGACGTCGGTGACGATCGGCAG
>JBBSQE010000180.1:0-5819 GCA_038258095.1 Solirubrobacterales bacterium
GTCGCTCTGGTCGATGGGCGCGCGGAACTGCTTGAAGAGGTGAAGGCGTCGCCGGTCGAACTTCGGATCTACCTCGCCGAAGAGCTGGGCTCCCTCATCAGTAACGAGCGTGCAGTCGACGGCATCTATGCGCAGCTTCTCCCGGACTCGGCGAGCCAAGAGCGAGCGGAGACGGTCGTCATTCCGTGTCTCCGCGAGCTTGCAGCCACAGCAAGTGAAGGCGATGGCTGAGGTCTTGCCGCAAAGCCGAACCTAACTTTGTCCCGAACTTTGTTCCCGACTCCAGCGAACTCCCTGGACAGAATCGAACCAGATCGAACTCCCCAAACGAAAACGAACTCGCTGGACGCTTTCCGGCGGAACTCATAATCCGCAGTGCGCAGGTTCGAGTCCTGCCCGGCCCACTATCCACAGATGTCGAAGGTGAGCGACTACTGCGTCAACACGATCTTGCACATGGCCTCGACCTAGCGAGGCTCCGGCGCTGCGTCAAGATCGTCTGCCGAGAAACCGGTTTCGGCGTGGGTGCCATGGATAGGCTTATCCGCGGCCAAGCGCGGTTCGACGACATGCCTTGGCGGTATCCTGCGGTTCGATGGCGAGCGAATCCCTTCATCTGACGATTGTCTATGAGCAGGACGAGAACGATCTAATCGTTGCTTCCGTTCCGGAGGTGCCCGGTGCACACAGCCAAGGGCATACGAAGGAGGAGGCTCGGGAAAACGTGCTCGATGCTCTCCGTGGGCTGCTCGAACTGAGGGCCAGCGGCTACGAACTGACAGGGAATCGCCTGGACAGCGAATCGCTTGAGCTCGTTGTTCCTGCGTGAAGCGCCGCGACCTCGACCGACATTTGCGAAACGAAGGTGCTCGCCTCCTTCGAGAGGGCGGGAGGCACAGCTACTGGGGATTCGATGGCGAGCGTTCAAGCGCTGTGCCGAGGCATCGAGAGATCGGGTTCGGTCTTGCGCGCAAGATTTGCAAGGACGTCGGGATTCCGCCGCCGACCGGACCGCGCTAGCCGACGCATCGAGTGCGGGGCTGGGTCCCCTGCAGAAACTTTGTCCCGAACTTTGTCCCCAAGTCCAGCGAACTCCTTGGACAGAATCGAACCAGATCGAACTCCTCAGACACAAACGAACTCCCTGGACGCTTTCCGGCGGGACTCATAATCCGTAGGTCGAAGGTTCGAGTCCTTCCCGGCCCACTATCTCATTGTCGGAAGCGAGGGGCTACTGCGTCACGACGGTGTGGTGCCGGGCTTCTTCGTACAGCGGCTCAGGGGCCATATCGAGATCGCCGGGCCAGGAGATCGTCCCCGATTCGGGATTGACCTGGACCTTCGCGAAGTTCGCCGGATCGGCGAGGGGCTCAAACACTCCCGGCCACTCCCGCGTCGAAAAATCGACATCGCCGACGGTTCCGTCGTCGAAGCTCAAGCGAAGTCGGTGATGACCGATGACCTCGACTGCGGTGATGTCATGAAGTTCCTCCATCGCGTAAAAGTCTACGGAAGAGGGTCGATGCCCCGCAAGTGCCTTTTCTCGCGGGCTCGGTCCCAGTTCTCGGCCAGCTCGTCTCGATGAAGGCGCGCCCACTCGTTCACAAGCTTCAGCGCACGCGGCGGCAAGGACCCGGCGATGACGTTGCCGTCGAAGTCGATCGATGCGGCCTGTCCGGCATACCGAGCGTGGAAGTGGGGTCGGGCGTGGATACCTTCGTCCCAGTACATGAAGACGGCAATCCCATAGAAGGAGCTGAGTCGCGGCACGCTTCGATGATGCGTCTCCGGTCGGACGACGTGGACGGACTTTGTCCCGAACTTTGTCCCCAACTCCACCGAACTCCCTGGACGGAATCGAACCAGATCGAGCTCCTTGGACGGAAACGATCTCCCTGGACGCTTTCCGGCGGAACTCATAATCCGAAGAGCGCAGGTTCGAACCCTGCCCGGCCCATCAAATTCACCCTCGCAAACGGCGAGATTATCGCCGATCATCTCTCGAGTTACGGCCAAGGCTCCTGTACCGAAATGCCCGACTCGGACCGCTGGTCAGTCGCCGCGAGGAATTCGCCGATGAGCCGGTTGGTCCGCCGCGGATCGCGGCAGTGCGGCTCGTGTCCACTCCCGGGCATAACGACCAGCTGTGTACCGCTCAGCCGCGCAAGCTGGCGGCCGCGCGCAAGCGGCGTGATCGCGTCAGCGTCGCCATGGATCACAAGGGCCGGGCACTGCAGGCCGTTCGCGTACTCGCGAGCCAAATCGGGGCCAAGGTCGTTCTCGTCCACACCCGCGGTGGCAAGCAACACCTCCGGGCTCGTCTGCATTCCCATCTTGAAGAAGTGCTCAATCTCGGGACCCGAGTCCGGCTCGGTGAAGCACTGCGAGAAGAAAAAACGCAGGAAGTCTGGGAAGTCCGCGAGCCAGTGCGCGCGATTCCACTTCGCCCAGCCGGGGTGCTCGGCCAGCTTGTCGAGGAAGGTCTCGTCCGCTGCGTCTTGTTCGGGGTGACCGGGCGCCAGCGCGACATCTGGCGCAATGAAGACGGCTGCGCTGACACGCTCGGGATGACGGGCGGCGAGAGTCAACGCCCAGGCGCCGCCTAGTGATGAACCAAACACTGTCGCCCGCTCGACACCGCATGCGTCAAGCACGGCGACGCCGTCATCGGCGAATGGGACATCGCCATACAGAGCTGGGTCAGTCGGCCGGTCGGAAGCACCGTTTCCGAGCCCGTCGAACACGATCACCCGGTGGTGCTCCATCAGCCACGGCACCTGGTGGCGCCAGTGGTCGCTATGAACGATCGACCAGGTCGGCAAAAGCAGGACGACGTCGTCGCCTTCACCGAACTCCTGCCAGGCGATGCGCTGGCCGGCACGCTCGACGTAACCCGACCGGACGGGCGTGACGCCGACGATCGTCATTTGCCGGGCCGACGCTGCCAGAGGACGTTGACAAGCAGCCATCGCTCCTCGAACCGAGCAATGTGCAGGTAGTCCATGAACACCGACGACAGGACCCGCACCGTTGCGATGTCTTCGAACGCATCGAGGAGCGTGACGTCGTAGGGGCGGTCGTGGCGTCGGCCGTAGCCCTCCGCGGTTGCCGCGATCATGTCGTCGCGCGACATCGAATCGACATGGAAACCCGCATCGTCGTGCTCAAGCTCTCGCTTCGCGAGTTCGACGTGAAGACAACTTGCCATTCGCTCCGAATCGCCATCAAGCCAAGATTCGATGTAGTCGGTTGCCGCGGCGAGGATTGCTTCGCGGTCATCTGCGCTGATGTCGGCCTCCGTGCTCACCGGACCGATCCTAATCTGCTCCGAGGGGCGGGGTCGGTGCACGTCATCTGGGAGGGGGACATGTGATCAACGGTCCGGTTGACCGCTCTCAATCGTAAACGTTAAGACCCTTTCGCTCGGGAGAAGTTCAGCGGTCTGAACAGGCACACCGCTGCAGTTGAGTGAGGACGACTTTGCGCTGACCCATGTTCCGCCACTACGCCTCGCAACCGGGATGCCTGGCTCACGGCCCTGGCAGGAGCGGACGCCCCTCCGCGAGGCCGCCGAACTCGTCGTCATCGGAGCCACGCTGAGCACGTTCGCTGTGCTTTTCTCGCTTGCAATAGGTGATCAATTCAACGGCGGCGCTCCGTCGAGACCCGGCGACGTACCTGCTCGACAATCCGTTTGACGCTGCAAAGGCGCTGGCCCTAGCGCTCGCGATGAGTTACGCCTGTCAGCCACTGGCCTGGACCCCGCCCTCGACGGGTACAAGCCAGGCGATTGCACCAAGTACCCAACCCTGAGCGTCTGCAAGAAGTACCCGGCGCTTAGGTAGGAACAGGGACGACCCGGACGGGGTTCAGCACGCGCTGCTGCACATCGTCGGCGCGCCCCCAACGACCGGCGCGCGCCATCGGTCTCAACTCAGATAGCCGCTTTTCGTCCAAAGCAGGGACTCTCGAAGTCAACGCCGCGAGGGTCTGGCCCGGGGGTATCTTCCGAGAGCGGCTAATGTTCTGGGGAAGGAACATCAGAGGTTCGCTCAGGCGAGGGCAGACACAGCGGCTGGCCCGAGGAAACTGCGTATCGGATTGGGGGAGAGCTTGAGACCCACCTCGGGAATGGTCGGACTCGTCGTGATAGCTGCCATCGCGTTGTCGGCGTGCGGTAGTGATGACGAGGCCGCCGCGCCGGTCAACACCGCCACAGTCGCGAAGCGGGCGTTCGTTAAAGACGCGGACTCCGCTTGTAAAGAGGCCACAGCCTCTTTTGGGAGCTTGAGCGGGCAGATCAACGACGCCCTGACGTTCGGAGACTCCGATACAGCCGCCGACGCGGCCGACGAACTGTCATCCAGGACCTCCGCTTTGGCTGGGGATATCAGGGAACTGCCCCAGCCCGATGTGGACGCCGAGGTTGCCACCGCCTTCGTTGAGGCCCTCGACGAGCGGGCCGAGATCATGGGCTCGCTCGCCGATGCGATCCGCTCGTCGGATCAAGCCGAGACCGATCGGCTCGCAGAGGAGTCTGCGAGTGCCACTGACGGGATCGGGAGCACCGATTCCGCTGCGATCGCAGTTCGGTTTGGATTCGAGATCTGCAGGTAGATGTTTGACTTGAGCCCACCGCGGTCCTCGCACCGGTCCTACTTGCTAGTTGGCTGTGGAGCTCAACACAAGGCGACGGGGGGCCGAAAGCGGGGGGAAATCCGATAGTTCAGATCCGCTCTGCTCTTCTGTTCACCGAAAGCGGCAGGCCAGCAGAGGCTAAAACCGGGACCGCATACGACTGCGTGGATGAGGTCGTCCAGCTTCGTTCGATCCGAGCGAAACCCTTTGGCCCAAGCAGCCGCTTTCCATGCAAAGCGGATGCGCTTTGGGCTACCGCTTTCCACGCAAAGCGACTCTCTCGCCGCCTAGTCCTGCCGACTCCGGTTGCATCGGGCGCAGGCTGGTCGGAGGTTCGCGAGGGAGTCGTGGCCCTCGTCGAGGATCGGGATGACGTGATCGACGTCGGTCGCCGGGGCGTGCAGCAGACGCAGGTCCGGCCGTATCGGGCGAACGCCCGGTCACGCTGACGTCGCCACAGCCGGGGTCAGTGCTCGTGGTGGTGGCCCCGGCGCACAGTGCCCCGAGATTGCCACGTAATTCGACCTGGGATCGAGAGCATTGGGTCGAGCGCAAGCTGTGCGAGCGCTCCCATCGGGTGTTAAATGGGTGCCGAAGTGCCGAATTCTGAGCGCAACTGAGCGCAACTGTGAGCGACGAATCCCTGCTCAGCGATGCTTCCGAGCACAGCTTGCCCTCAACTCATAATCCGTAGGTCGAAGGTTCGAGTCCTTCCCGGCCCATCAAAAGCCCTGCAAACGGGGACATTGTCTTGCGCGCGACAAAATTTCGTCCCGAAATTCGTCCCGGACCGCGGGTCCGTAGGTCGGCCCTTTGCTCCCTATGGTGCCGCAGGTGGAGAAGCTCGATTCCAGCGATCCACTCCTTTCACCGGCGGAAGTAGCGCGGGAGTGGGGGACCGGCATTCAAACGGTCCTCGACCTGCTGGAAGAAGGCACCCTCAAGAGCTTGGATGATGGTCTCTTAGCGCTAAGCGGGGAGACCAACGTGCCGACCGTACGCTTGCAGTGCGTCGCGGCCACGTTGATTGAGCCCAGCTAACTAGATGAGTAGTTCCACGCCCCTCAGGCAGCAGGGCGCCTCGAAGGGGACCTAAGCAGACAGGTCGAAGTCGGCGGTGTCTAACCAACACCGTCGACTCAAAGGAGCCACGATGAACGCCGATCTCGACCTGCTGCTGA
>JBBSQE010000181.1:0-5786 GCA_038258095.1 Solirubrobacterales bacterium
CCCAATGTCATGGGCGGCGAGGAGGGTGACTACGTCCTCCGCATCCAGGGCGATTCGATGCGCGATGTGGGGATCCTCACCGACGACTATGTGATCGTCCGGCCGACCGACGACGCCGACAACGGCGAGATCGTTGTCGCCCTCGTCGAGGACGAGGCGACCGTCAAGCGACTCTTCCGCGAGCAGGATCACATCCGCCTCCAGCCGGAGAACACGACGATGGAGCCGATCATCACGACGGATGCGAAGGTGCTGGGCCGCGTAGTCGGCGTCTTCCGCAAGGTCTCGTGAGCGCTGTGGCGCGGCGCACTCCTTCGTCATTGGCCTTTCCCTTGCCCCGGCAAGGGCGGCGGCCGGCTTCCTCGGATTGCTTCGCCACAGCGCCCACGAAGGCCACGATTGTTTCGGGGTTGCGTGAAAGGCGACTGGCCGTGGCGGCCGGGTCGACGCTCGAGGAATCGATTCTCGGCGTATGGGAGGACCTGGTTGTCACCGGCCGCGGTAGCTGTCCTGTCTGCTCGGGTGAGATGCGGGCGGGCTCTGGATGTCGGAGCTGCGGTTCCCAGCTGACCTGATCTGTTCCGGGCCGCTTGCGCTTTTCGCAACTAGGACTACCATCTGAGGGGCGGGCCGAGCGATCGCGGAGGGAGAGAAAACCCTTCGAGGAAAGTCCGGACACCACAGGGTAGGGCGGTGGGTTACGCCACCCGGGGAAACCCGCGGGAAAGTGCCACAGAAACACACGGCCGATGGCGCGGCCACACGTGAGTCGCGCACAGGCAAAGGTGAAAGGGTGCGGTAAGAGCGCACCGGCGTCGCGGCGACGCGGCGGCCAGGCAAACCCCGCCCGGTGCAAGGCCAAGCAGGACCGATGACCCGGCCCGGTCAGGTCCAGGTGGGCCGCAGGGTCGCTTCGACGGCCCCGGCGGGGCTTCGGCCCCGGCGAGATAGATGGTCGCTCACGACAGAATCCGGCTTAGAGGCCCGCTAAGGAAAGAGCTCCCTCGGGAGCTCTTTCTATTTTCCGGTCTACGGCAGCGGCTCGCCGAGCTCTGCCTTGCGCCGGAAGCTCGCCTGGCGCCGCTGAGCGTCCCTGAGCACGAGCGGCAGCATCCGCAGTCCGAGGCCGGGAAAGGCATCGAAGAAGCGGAGAACCGGGCCGCGCCACCGAGGCAGAACGGTGACGACCTTCGGCCGGTCCACCAGCGCAGCCGCCGCCTCGGCGACCTCCTCCGGGCGCAGCAGGGTGCCGGAGAACGAACCGGCGGCATCGGGGTCGTCGAGGCGGTCGTGGAGCATCGGTGTCCAGATCCCGTCCGGGCAGAGCGCCGAGACGCGGATCCCCGTGTGGCCGGCACGCCAGAGGTCGTACTGGGTGCCGATCGAGAAGGCCATCGCGGCGTGCTTGCTCGCGGCGTAGCTGACCTCGCCCGGTGCCGCGACGATCCCGGCGAGCGAGACGACGTTGATGACATGGCCCCGCCCGGCCGCTCGCATCGGGTCCAGGGCGGCGACCGTTCCGTTCATCGTCCCGATGGCGTTGACGTCCATCATCAGGCCGCGCTGGCCCGCATCGTGTTCCCACGAGAGCCCGGTCTTCAGGATGCCGGCGTTGTTGACCCACAGGTCCAGCGTGCCGGAGCGCTCGACGGTTTCCCGGGCCACGGCCAGGCAGGCCTCGGCGTCCCGGACGTCGAGCTCGGAGGCGCGGGCACCCGAGCCGATCTCGGAGGCAGCCTCGATGACCGCTTTCGCGTCGACGTCGGTGAGGTGCACGGCGATGCCTCGAGAGGCGAGGGCGACGGCGATTGCCCGCCCCAATCCACGCCCGGCACCGGTGACCACCGCAGTCTTCACGCCGGTGAGGATATGGATCGACGCCCGAACGGTTCGTTTCAGGACTCCGGGCCTCGACACGGACGGCCGATCCCCTCCTCGCAGCCGTTGCTCACAGTTTCCATAAGTTCCCCAGCTTTTGCTAGGATCACCCGATCATTTGCTGAGCTCTTGCTAACAAAGTGAGAGACGGGGGACCCAAGTGTGGGGCGAATCCCGGTTGTTTGCCGTGTAGCGCAGCTCTTTCAGCGCGAGCCCGTCAGCTAACCCCGTAAGCACCAGAAAGAGACATGACAGACCCCCTTGCACGCCCCCGGAGGGCGAAAACCCTGACACTGCGCCCTGCGGCGCTTCTGGCCCTGCTCGCGCTTGCCGTTGCGCCGGCCGCCGCGCTCGCGGGGTCCGGAGGAGTCGGGACGCCCGGGTCGTCCACTCCGCCGCGGAGCGCCTCCGCTCCCGCCGGGACCACCTTCGGCAAGCGGGTCCTCCGCCCGGGCATGGCTGGTGACGATGTCCTGGTCCTCAACGGGATCGTTTCATCGAAGCGCTACGCGAGATCCGTCCCCCTGACCAAGGTCTATCGCAGGCCCGCCGTCTCCGCCGTCCGAGCTTTCCAGGCAAGGCGCGGCCTCAGGGCCAACGGTGTCGTCAATTCGACAACGGCGCGGCAGCTCACTCGCTCCATGCAGATCGGGGAGGCCTCCTGGTATGGACCCGGGCTGTATGGCAACCACGTTGCGTGCGGCGGCATCCTTCGCCCCGGCACCATCGGCGTGGCTCACAAGACGCTGCCATGCGGCACCAAGGTGACCTTCGCCTACCGCGGCCGCTACATCGTGGCCAGGGTGATCGACCGCGGCCCGTACGTGAGCGGGCGCGCGTGGGACCTCACCAGGGCTGCGAGCGATGCGCTCGGCGTGACGGCGGCCGGGGTGGCCAACGTCCACTTCGCCATCGACCAATAGCCCGTTACTCTCCGCCCGCCGAAACTTTCGCCGGCCCAAGGGTTCTCTCTGACACCCCCGCCGGCGCCGCGAGTCCGGACGCGCCGAGCCGAGCCCCTCGAGAAGGAGTACGCATGATCAAGACCAGGGACTTCATCTCCCGTCGCCGCACGCTTGCCGCCGCCTCCGTGGGTCTCGCGGTCGTCGCTTCGTCCGCCGCGCTTGTGGCAGGCTCCGGCGGCACCGCTGGAGCGGCCGTACCCGGACGAATCACCGTGGTCCTCGGAAGGACGGCGACGACGCCCGTCCCGAACTGCCCCCAGATCTGCCGCGGGATTGTCAGCTCGACGGGCTTCCAGACCTCGAACGAGCAGGGCAAGCTGCCCTTCACGGTGCCGTTCGACGGCGTGGTCACTGCCTGGACGATTACGCTCGGCCAGCCGACCAACGCACAGCGCTCCTACTTCAACAACGTTTACGGAAAGCCGCCCAAGGCGCACCTCGCGATCCTCCGGCACATCCCCCGCACGGACCCGCCGAAGTACCGGCTGCGACGCCAGAGCCGGATCCGGATCCTCACACCGTTCCTGGGCCGGACCGTCCGGTTCAAGCTCGGCAACCAGATGCGCGTCCTCAAGGGCGACATCGTCGCCCTCTCCGTCCCGACCTGGGCGCCGGCGTTCGCGGATGGACTGGACTCGACCAGTCGTTGGCGTGCGAGCCGCGATGAGGGCAGGTGCGTCGGGGCCGTTGTAGACGGTAGGCCGCAACAGATGGTCAGGAGCACCCGGGAATACGGGTGCAACTACTCGACGGCCCGTCTGCTCTACACGGCGACCGTGGTCAAGAGGCGGTAAATGTCCTGGCTAGGCGGCGGCGGGAAGCACCCGCGGTGTGGCCTGGTCCTTCGGCAGAGCCGCGGCGCTTGCGATCAGGCTCTGGAACTCGTTCAGGGCCAGATGCCCAACGGCTTCGAGAATTTCCTCGTCGGTCCAGCCGATCTCGCGCGCTTCCTCGTGGAGGTAGTGCGGGGGAGGGGTGTCGTCCGTCGCTTCGAGCGCGGCCTGAAGGAACTCGAGCAGCGCCGCCTCCTTCTCGTCCCCGGAGCCGAAGCCCCGGGCCCGGGAGACCTCGTCCAGACCGAGACCGGCTCGCCGTGCCGACTTCGCGTGCTGGACGATGCTGTAGGTGTCGCCGCGATGCTCGGCGACCGCGAGCGCGATGCGCTCACGCGTTGCCACCGGTAGGACCCCGCCGCGGAGCTCCGAGCGCATACGGGTATAGGCGCGAAGAACCGAGGGGGCGCCGGCGAGGACGCCGACGAACTTCGAGACCGAGCCGCCCGCTGCCTGGATGCTCTTGAGAATCGGAGCGCTCTCGTCCGGGGCGGTGAGCTCGTCGTGGATATGGAATCTGCTGACTTCTGTCTTGATCGTCACTTTTGATCCTGCTTTCAGTGGGATCGGTGGCCGCGGTCGTCTCGTGCCGGTGGCGCGACGAGGTGCGGCCTCGCTTTACTTTATGCGGGTTACTTACGAGACGTAAGCTTACCCACTCGGGGTGCCTCTTACAAGCCCTGTCTCGGGCTCCACGAGTACCCCTTACTACGTAATCCGAAGCACCTTCGGTTCACCGGCATCGCCTATCGTTGCCGCATGGCAGATCGAGATCGGACCTCTGCGGATGTGCTGAAGACCGTCAAGGATCGCGACGTTCGCTTCGTGCGGCTCTGGTTCACCGACGTCCTCGGGCAGCTGAAGAGCTTTTCGATCAACGCCGAGGAGCTCGAGGATGCCTTCGAGGGAGGCATGGGTTTCGACGGCAGCTCCATCACCGGGTTCAACCCGGTCGAGGAGTCCGACATGATCGCCATGCCGGACCCGACGACATTCGACCTGATCCCGTGGCGGCCCGAGGAGAACAACACGGTCGCCCGGATGTTCTGCGATGTTCGCGTTCCCGGCGGGGATGCCTACGAGGGCGACCCGCGCTACATCCTGCGCCGCGCGATGAAGCGGGCCGAGGACATGGGATTCGAGGCCTACAACGTGGGGCCGGAGCTCGAGTACTACTACTTCGAATCCGCCAAGCCGAAGCGCGGACGTCCGCCCAAGGTCCTCGACGAGGGCGGCTACTTCGACCTCACGACCCTCGACGCGGGGTCCGACGTACGGCGTGAAACCGTCCTCGCCCTCGAGAAGCTCGGCATCCACGTCGAGTACACCCACCACGAGGTCGGCCCGTCCCAGCACGAGGTGGACATGCGCTACAAGAACGCGATCGAGATGGCCGACGATTGCATGACCTATCGCATCGTCGTCAAGGAGTACGCGATGAAGTACGGATGGCACGCGACCTTCATGCCGAAGCCGCTCTTCGGCGAGAACGGGTCCGGCATGCACGTCCATCAGTCGCTCGCAAAGGACGGACGCAACGCCTTCTATGACCCCGATGACCAGTACTTCCTCTCGGACACCGCCAAGGCTTTCATCGCCGGCCAGTTGCGCCACGCCCGGGAGATCTCACCGCTCTTCGCCCAGTGGGTGAACTCCTACAAGCGGCTGGTTCCCGGTTACGAGGCCCCGGTCTACCTGGCCTGGTCACGCCGCAACCGCTCGGCGCTGATCCGCGTCCCCCTCTACCACCCCGGCAAGGAGGGGGCGACCCGTACCGAGCTGCGCTGCCCGGACCCGGCCTGCAACCCCTACCTCTGCTTCGCCGGGATGCTCCAGGCGGGCCTCGAGGGCATCGAGAAGGGCTACGAGCTCCCCGAGCCGATGGAGCAGAACCTCTACCACCTGGCGCCGGAGGAGCGCACGCAACGCGGGATCGAGCAGCTTCCGGCCACTCTAGGGGAAGCGATCGAGGTCGCGGCCGAGTCCGAGTTGGTCCTGCGGACGCTGGGTGAGCACACCTTCCGCCGCTTCGTCGAAATCAAGCGCCAGGAGTGGGACGACTACCGCGTCCAGGTGACCCCCTACGAAATCGAGAACTTCCTTCCGGTTC
>JBBSQE010000182.1:0-5764 GCA_038258095.1 Solirubrobacterales bacterium
CAGGCCGGCTTCGCGCTGCTCGAGATCGGGTTCTCACGAGCAAAGAACGCGGGCGCGGGTGTGGCGAAGATCCTGGTCAACTTCTCGATCGCTTCGCTCTGTTACTGGGCGGTCGGCTTTGCGCTCGCATTCGGCGGCACCGGCGCGATCGCGGGGACACACGGATTCTTCCTCGATGTCGGCTCCTCGGTGGAGCAGGCGAGCAGCAGCATTCCGCTCGTCGGAGACCTGGGCATCAGTCCGGCGGCGTTCATGTTCTTCCAGTTCGTGTTCTGCGCCGTCTCGCTGGCGATCGTCTGGGGCGCGACCCTGGAGCGGATCAAGTTCGGGGCATACGTGATCTACGCGATCATCTTCAGCTCCGTGCTGTATCCGGTGATCTCACACTGGATCTTCGGTGGCGGATGGCTGCAGGTCAACGTCGGGATGCAGGACTTCGCCGGATCGACGGTGGTCCACCTGATCGGCGCAACCGGAGCTCTGGCGGCACTGCTGCTGCTCGGCCCGCGCGTCGGCAAGTATGCAGCCGACGGATCACCACGGGCCATACCCGGGCACTCGATGCCGCTGGTCGGCCTCGGGGTCCTGATCCTCTGGCTCGGCTGGTTCGGGTTCAACCCGGGCTCGACGATCGGTGCGATCGGAGGACGCTTCGCGGAAGTGGTCGTCGTGACCAACCTCGCGGCTGCCGCCGGTGTCGTCGCAGCAGTCACCGTGATGTACCTGAAGACGGACACCATCGACATCGGCATGGCCGGCAACGGCGCGATCGCAGGGCTCGTCGCGATCACGGCACCGTCGGGCTACGTCGAGTACTGGGCCGCACCGATCATCGGGGCGGTCGCCGGAGTCGTGGTCGTGTACGGAGTCCTCGCAATCGACAAGAAGCTCGACGATCCGGTCGGCGCTCTCTCGGCTCACGGCCTGGCCGGGATCTGGGGGACGCTCTCCTGCGGCATCTTCACATCGCCGCGGTTGGCCGAGTTAAACGGCGTCGGTGACGCCGGCATCTGGTACCAGCTCACCGACTCGAACGTCGCCGGTGGAACGTTCCACCAGCTCGGCGCCCAGGCGCTCGGCATCTGCGCGGCGTTCGCCAGCGTGTTCGTCGCGTCCTACGCGGTGTTCTACGCGATCAAGGCCACCATCGGCCTGCGGGTGACACCGGAAGAGGAAGAGGCCGGTCTCGACATCTCCGAGCACGGGATGTACGGGTACCCGGAGCAGTTCATTCCCCGGCCGGAGTACTCCACAGGCCTGCCTGGCCCAGTGCCCGCAGCCACCGCCGCACCTGCGACGGTGACCCCGATGACCAAACCCGAGAACTAGGGAGGAGGAACCCACATGAAGAAGATCGAGGCATTCATCCGCCACGAGGCGTTCGAGCCGATCAGGTCCGACCTGCTCGACAAGGGATTTCCCTCCCTGTCGATCATGGAGGCAAAGGGCTCGGGTCGCCAGAAGGGCATCGTCGAGCAATACCGCGGCTCGACGCTGACCGTCAACGTGCGGCCGAAGTTGAAGATCGAGGTCGTCGTCTCGGATACCGACAAGAGCCTTGTCGTCGAGACGATCCTCAAGCACGCACGCACCGGAAGCGTCGGCGACGGAAAGATCTTCGTCTCCGACGTCGAGGAGGCGATCCGCATCCGCACCGGCGAAGACGGTGAGGAGGTGCTCCAGGCCCACCCCGAGGGCGAAACGGCCGCTGCGTAGACAAACGCCCGCGGAAATCGGACGAGAGGCAGGGGCGGGGTCACCAATTGGGGCCCCGCTCTCTCTGTCCGTCCCCGGCGCAACGACGATCACCCGGCTGCCTCCCCGAGCCGGGTGATGCCCCTGCGCCTCGCCCTGCAACGCCGGAGCTTCGCGTCGTCCCTACCGGCTTCGCGACTCCCACCTTGCTCCGACCCCTTGCCAGGTCGGGGACGACCTTCGCATGTGACCGTGAACACAACGTTTCCGTGGCGTTTGTAGACTCGAACGCGTGGGAGCGGGTATCCAGGAGAGCGTCACAGTGGAAGGGCCTGCCGGGCTCTACGAGTCCGCCGGGGAGATGCGCGAGGTCCTCGACCGCCTGCTCGAAGACACCGATGGCGATCCCATCGCCGGCCCGCTGATGCGCCAGTCCGACATGCCCCACCGCCTGATCTTCACCGACGCGGGCATCGTTCTCAATGTGACCGCCGCCGACGACCCCGGCCATTGCCTGCAGTGGAACTTCGACGACGGCGAGGCCTTCCCGCCCGCCCTGACGATGGAGATGTCCTGCGATGTTGCCAACCGCTTCCTCCAGGGCCGCGAGAACTTCGCGATCGCGATGGCCCGGGGGCGGATCAGCGTCTCCTGCCCGAAGTCCCGCTCCGCCCTCAGCTTCGTTCCCGCCACGCGCGAGTTGATCCGCCACTACCGGGCGATCATCGAGGCTGACTACCCCCACCTCGTGGTCACCTGAGGCGCAGGTGGTCCGCTGCCCCACGGGGTAGCCTGAACCGTCCTGCCGCCCGCTGACCAGATAACCCTCTCAGAGGCATCCCGGCGCTCGGGGGTGTCGACCTCGACGCTCAAGCGCTGGGCCGAGGAGAAGATCGTGCCCGTTCGCCGCGGGAACTGGACCCCGACGGCGGCTGCGCAGGCGCGGATCGTGGCGCGGATGCGCGACCGCGGCTACTCGCTCGACCAGCTGAAGCAGGCGGGCCGGGAGGGGCGCCTCGCCTTCGGCTACGCGGAGGAGCTGTTCGAACGCTCCGAGGAGACGGTCTCGGTCGAGGAGGCGGCCGAGCAGACCGGCCTCGAGGTGGAGCTGATCGAGCGGCTGATGATCCTGATGGGAACGCCGACCGGCCACGAGCGTGAGCTCACCGAGGACGACCTGGAGGCGATGCACCAGTGCGCCAGGGTGCTCGGCGCCGGGTTGCCGCTCGTGGCCTTCCTGCAGCTCGTCCGCGTCTACGCCCAGTCGATGCGCAAGATCGCCGAGGCCGAGGTCCGCCTCTTCCACCTCTACATCCACGAGCCCCTGATCCGCGACGGGGTGCCGGAGCTCGAGATGGCCGAGGAGATGGAGGGGCTCGCCCAGGACCTCCTGCCGCTCTCATCGCCGCTGTTCGAGTACATGCACACGCGCTACCTGCGCTTCTTCACCGAGCAGGACGTCGTCGGGCACATGGAGGCCGATCTCGGCGGCTCCGAGGGTACGGACCTCGGCCGCATCCCGGTGACCATCTGCTTCATCGACATCACCGGCTTCACCCGCTACACGGAGGAGGAGGGCGACGAGGAGGCGCTCGACCTGATCGAGCGCTTCGTCGAGACGGTGGAGGCGACCCTCCCGAACAAGGCGACGATCGTCAAGACGATCGGCGACGAGGTGATGATCGTCTCCCCGGACACCCTGTCCCTGACCGAGTGGGCCGCCGGCTTCCTGTCCCTCTTCAAGGAGCGCCCACAGCCGCGGGTCGGCATCCACTGCGGGCAGGCGGTCTACCGCGACGGCGACTACTTCGGAGGTGACGTGAACCTCGCCCACCGCGTCGTGACCCGGACTCAGGGCGGCGAGGTGATGGTCACGGACTCGGTCGTCGGGGCGATCGGCGAGTCGGAATACCTGGACTTCGAGCCGATCGGCGCGGTGGTGCTCAAGGGCTTTCCGAGCGCTACGCCGCTGTTCCTCGTCCGCAGCCGGGCCTGAGGAGGCTCGCGCGTGGACCCGGAAGGCGACACGGCCCTCGAGATGCTCGCGAGGACGGTGCGCGAGAGCGGCCTCGCCGGGGAGGGAACCCGTGGGGTGGCGATGCTCTCGGGCGGGCCGGACTCGGCGTGCCTGGCTGCGGGACTGGTCGTGCTGCTCGGGCCCGGTTCGGTCAGCGCCGTCCACGTCAACTATGGGCTGCGGCCCGACTCCGGCCGAGACGAGGCGGCGTTTCTGGAGCTATGCGAGCGACTGGGGATCGAGTCGCGGGTGGCGGCGGTGTCTCTGGACGCCGCGGCGGGCAATGTCCAGTCCGCGGCCCGCGACGCTCGCTACGGCGCCGCCGAGGAGCTGCGAGCGACCACCGGCGGCGACTGGATCGCGACCGGCCACACCCGGACCGACCTCGCCGAGACGGTCATCTACCGCCTCGCCACCTCGCCCGGCCGCCGCGCCCTGCTCGGCCTTCCCGCGCGCCGCGGGCGGATCGTGCGGCCGCTCCTGGCGCTCGGCCGCGAGGACACCCGCCGCCTGGCGCTCGCGGCGTCCCTGCCGTTCCACGACGACCCATCCAACCGGGACCCGAAGTTCGCACGCGCACGGATCAGGGCCGAGGTGCTGCCGGTGCTGCGCGACCTCGGTCCGGCGGCCGAGCAGACCATCGCGGCGACGCACGCCGAGCTCACCGAGGAGGCCGAGGCGCTCGAGGCGATCGCCGCCGAGGCGCTCGACGCCGCCGGTGCCACCACCGGCGCGGTGGGGGAGAGCGCCGTCGTCTCGGCCGAGGGGCTTGAGCCGCTTCCCGCCGCGATCCGCCGCTTGGCCCTGAGGACGCTCGCGGAACGGGTGGCGGGGCGTCCGGTCGCACTCGGCTCCGACCTTGCGGCGGAAGTGCTTCTTCTCGCCGCCCAGCCGGAGGGCGGCGAGGCCGATCTGGGCGGGGGCCTGACCGCGCAGTGTGAGAGCGGCTTGGTCAGGATCATCGCCCCCAGGGCCGCCGAGGAACTCGTGCCGGCGACCCTGCCGGTGCCCGGCACGGCGCGCTTCGGCTCCTGGGAGCTACGGGCCGAGCACGTGGACCCCGCACCCGAGGTCGGCCTTCACGGCGAGGACACGGCGCTCTTCGCCCTGGGCGCCGTCGGCGCGGAGCTCGAGGTCCGCGCCTGGGAGGAGGGTGATCGCATCCGCCCGCTCGGCATGAGCGGCCACAAGACCCTCCAGGACCTCTTCACCGACAAGCGCATCCCACGATCGCTGCGCCGGACGCTGCCGGTCGTCGTCAAGAACGGGACGGTCGCCTGGGTCGCCGGGGTCGCCCTCTCCGAGGAGTTTCGTCTGGCCGCTCCCGCCGAGGCGGCCGTGCTCGTGACCGCGACGCGCGTCAGCAAGTAGCGTGGGAGCTGTGACCGTGAGCGCTGAGCGAGCGAGCGAATCGGATCCGCGCATCGGGGAGACGCTCGTCTCCCGGGAGCAGCTCGTCGAGCGCGTGGCAGCTCTCGGCGAGGAGATCAGCCGGGACTACGAGGGCAAGGACCTGGTGATCGTCGGGGTCCTCAAGGGGGCGATCCTCTTCATCGCCGACCTGGTGCGCAACCTCACCGTCCCCTGCGAGATCGACTTCATGGCCGTTTCGAGCTACGGATCGCAGACGGACTCCTCCGGCGTCGTCCGCATCCTCAAGGACCTCGACGCCCCGATTGCCGGCCGCAACGTCCTCATCGTCGAGGACATCATCGACTCCGGCCTCACCCTCCACTACCTGCTGAAGAACCTCAATGCTCGCGGCCCGAGCTCGCTCGAAGTCTGCGCGCTGCTCACCAAGCCGGACCGGCGGCGGGTCGACCTCCCGATCCGCTATCTCGGCTTCGAAATCGAGAACCGCTTCGCGATCGGCTATGGCCTGGACGTGGACCAGCGCTACCGCAATCTCGACTACGTGGCTGCGCTGAACGAGTAGGGTGCTCGCGGCGGCCCGGAAGTGGTCGTGCAGGCGGCCGCCACCCCCTTGGGCGGGGTGGAGACCCTGTTACGCTCAGCGTTCGGCGCTGGGGATGGATTTCCCATGTCCAGGCG
>JBBSQE010000183.1:0-5756 GCA_038258095.1 Solirubrobacterales bacterium
GCCGTTCGACTTCAAGACGCCCGCGGAGATGAGCTGCGCGGCTAACCGGGGTGGGCCCGACAACTCGCTCTTCCTGATCAACAACTGGATCAGCACCGACCCGACGCCGCGGCCCACCAACGCCGCAAAGGTCAATGCCTACGACTTCCTCCTGCCGCGGGCGCGGCGCTGCGAGCGCCAGCGCAACGCCTTTCCGAACGTCCTCAACGTCGACTTCTGGAAGCAGGGCGATACCCAGAGAGTGGTCGACACCTTGAACGGCGTCGGATAGCGCCGCTCATCCGCGGGTAGTGTTGGCCACCTCCCACCGGTGACCACCACGACGCCAGGAGGAACCTCACGATGGCACCCGACTCTGGATCCGGAAGTCTCGAGCAGGAACTGACCGAGCTGCTCGAGGTCGAGAAGTTCGACCCGCCCGAGGACTTCCGCGAGAAGGCCCTCTGGTCCGATGAAGCGATCTACGAGGAGGCGAACGACGACCCCGAGGCCTGGTGGTGCAAGCAGGCCAAGGAGCTGCTGACCTGGGACACCGAGCCGTCCGAGGGGCTCGACGAGTCTGACCCACCATTTTACAGGTGGTTCGCCGACGGGAAGCTGAATACGTCCGTCAACTGCCTCGACCGCCACGTCGACGCCGGGCTGGGCGACCGCGTCGCCTACCACTGGCGGGGCGAGGAGGGGGAGACGCGGGACGTCACCTACGCCGATCTGCTCGTCGACGTGAAGCGCTTCGCCAACGCGCTCACCGACCGCGGGATCGAGAAGGGCGACGTCGTCGGGATCTTCCTGCCGATGATCCCCGAGGTGGTCGTCGCGATGCTCGCCTGCGCGCGCATCGGCGCGCCGCACAACGTCGTCTTCGGAGGCTTCAGCGTCGGCTCGGTCAAGGAGCGGATGCAGTTTGCGGACGCCAAGGCGCTCATCACGGTCGACGGCGCGCGGCGCAAGGGCAAGACCGCTCCGATCAAGCCCGCGGTCGACGAGGTCCTCGGCGAGGTCGACTCGATCGAGACGGTGTTCGTCGTCAAGCACACCGAGACCGACTGCGAGATGGATGACGAGCGAGACGTCTGGTTTCACGAGGCGCTCGAAGCCGCCCGTGACGAGCACGAGGCCGAGCCGATGGGGGCGGAGGACCCGCTCTACATCCTCTACACCTCGGGCTCCACCGCGAAGCCGAAGGGCATCCTCCACACGACCGCCGGCTACCTGACCGGCGTCGCCTATACGCACAAGTACGTCTTCGACCTGAAGCCCGACGAGGACGTCTACTGGTGCGCGGCCGACGTCGGATGGGTCACCGGGCACTCCTACATCGTCTACGGGCCGCTCCTGAATGGCGCGACCAGCGTCATGTATGAGGGCGCTCCGGACTATCCCGAAAAGGATGTCTGGTGGGAGATCGCCGAGAGCTATGGCGTCACGATCCTCTACACGGCGCCGACCGCGATCCGCGCCTGCATGAAGTGGGGAGCGAAGTACCCGGAAGGGCACGACCTCTCGATGCTGCGGCTGCTGGGGACGGTGGGCGAGCCGATCAACCCGAAGGCCTGGCTCTGGTACCACAAGGTCATCGGTGGCGAGCGCTGCCCGGTCGTCGATACCTGGTGGCAGACGGAGACGGCGCACATGATGATCTCGCCGCTACCGGGCATCACGGCGACCAAGCCGGGGTCGGCAACCGTGCCACTACCCGGGATCACCGCCGCGGTATACGACGAGGACGGTAAGGACGTCGGCGAGGCCGAGGGGCTGCTGGTCCTCACCCGCCCCTGGCCCGGAATGCTGCGGACCCTCTACAGAGAGGACGACCGCTTCGTTGAGACCTATTTCGAGAAGTTCGGCAAGGAGACGTACCTCGTGGGCGACGCCGCTCGCCGCGACGAGGATGGCTACCTCTGGATTCTCGGGCGGATCGACGACGTCATCAACGTCTCCGGCCACCGGCTGTCTACGGCCGAGGTCGAGTCGGCGATCGTCTCCCACCCGAAGGTCGCCGAGGCCGCGGTGATCGGCCAGATGGACGACGACACCGGCCAGGCGATCTGTGCCTTCGTGACCCTGGAGGGCGACCTCGACGGCGACGACGAGATGGTCGCCGAGCTGCGCGAACACGTGGCCGATCGCATCGGCAAGCTGGCCCGCCCGAAGCGCATCATCTGGTCGGGCGACCTCCCGAAGACCCGCTCCGGCAAGATCATGCGCCGGCTCCTGCGCGACGTGGCCGAGGGCCGCGAGCTGGGCGATGTGACGACCCTGCGCGACCCGGACGTGGTCAAGGAGCTGGCGGAGAAGGTGGGGGGCTCAGAGGACTGAGCCGGGCGACTCGGTGCCCTGGGCGGCGGCTTCGGCCGGCACCAGGGGCGCGTCCGGGTTGAGGAACCGCTGGGCGATCGCACCGGTCAGCAGAGCGACGAAGCGGATGCCGACCGGACGAGGACGACGGCAGTGGGCCTGGCTGCCGGTGGACTGCGGGTAGATGTCGGAGTCGAGCGCCGTCATCGTCGTGATGGCCCAGTAGACGCCCTGCCAGGCGCTCAGGTGCTGGTCTGACTCGAAGGCGTTGAAGACGGCTCCGCCGCCGAGGGTCGTGAGAACCGCGAGCAGGTTCGCATAGCCGAGGCCCTCGATCGAGAATACGGCGAGCGCCAGCTTTTGACCATGGCAAAGAAGTTCGCTAGACTAATTATAAAAGCTAACTAAATGATCATCAATCCCCGAAAGCCAACGTCTGACGCCCCGACCAACGGCGGGTCGGACGTCCTTGGCCAGAGTGACCCCGCGAGTGCCTCGAGCACCGCGGATCTCGCCCAGACCGCCGCCCGGCTCCGTCTCGCGATCACCCGCACCGCGCGACGACTGCGGCAGGAGGCCTCCGGCAACCTGACTCCCACCACGACGGCCGCTCTGGCGACCGTCGAACGCAGGGGTCCTCTGACGCCATCCGATCTCGCCGACATCGAGCGCGTCAAGCGTCCGACGGCGACCCGCGCGATCCGCTGCCTGCTCGATGCCGGCCTGGTGGACCGCACGCCGGACCCGACCGACGGCCGCAGCGCTCTCGTGAGCATCACGCCCGACGGTAAGGAGCAGCTCCGGCGGCTGCGCCGCCGCAAGAACGCGTACCTGGCGAAGCGAAAGGGCGCGATGGCACCCGATGAGGTGGTCCCGCTCGAGCGCGCGGCCGGGATTCTGGAGCGGCTGCTCGAGTCCGAGCGGCCATCCTCGAGCGGTGACGCCGCTTGACCGCCGCCCTGCGCCGCTCCTTCGACTCCCTCCAGGTCCCCAACTACCGCCGGTACTTCACCGGCCAGGTGGTGTCGCTCTCCGGGAACTGGATGCAGATGGTCGCCGAGATCTGGCTGATCCTGGCGCTGACCGACAGCGGTTTCGCCGTCGGCCTCACGACGGCGCTGCAGTTCCTGCCGATCCTGATCTTCGGTGCCTGGGGCGGGATGCTCGCCGATCGCCTCTCGAAGCGCCGGCTCCTGCTCACCACGCAGACGCTGATGATCCTCCCGCCGCTGGCGCTCCTCGCGGCCTCGCTGTCGGGCCTGGTCACGCCGGGGATCGTCTACGCGCTGGTCTTCGCCCGTGGGGCGATCAACGCGATCGACAACCCGACGCGCCAGAGCTTCGTCATCGAGATGGTCGGCCCGGAGCGGGTTGTGAACGCGGTGAGCCTGAACAGCGTCATCGTGCACTGTGCCCGCATCCTCGGGCCGGCGCTCGCAGGTGTCCTGATCGCGCTGGTCGGAGTCGAGCCGTGTTTCGCCCTCAATGCCCTCTCCTTCGTCGTGATGATCGGCGCCCTGCGAGGGATGGACCCGGGGCGGCTTCACGAGCCGCCGCTTGCCCGCCCGGGCAGCGGGGGAGTGCGTGCTGCCGTGCGCTACGTCCGCGCGACGCCCGAGCTCGCGGTGCCGCTCGGGCTCATGGCGCTGGTCGGGACCCTTGGGCTCAACTTCCAGGTCATCCTGCCGCTGCTTGCGAAGTTCAGCTTCGACGGCGGGGCGACGGCCTACGCGATCCTCCTCAGCGCGATGGGGGTGGGCTCGGTCGCCGGGGCTCTCGCCACCGGTGCGCGAGGGCAGAGTGGCCCGGCCGTCGTTTCAGCCTCGGCGGGCGCCTTCGGGGTTCTCTGTCTACTCGCTGCCGTTGCGCCGACGATCGCGCTGGAGATCCCGGTGCTGGCCCTGCTCGGCGCTTCCGCCGTGACCTTCGCGGCAACCATCAACTCGTCACTTCAGCTGGCCGTCGATCCGCAGATGCGCGGTCGTGTGATGGCGCTCTACTCGGTCGTGTTTCTCGGTTCGACTCCCGTGGGCGGTCCTCTCTCGGGGTGGCTCTCGGAGGCCTACAGCCCCCGCGTCGCCCTGCTGCTGGCTGCCGTCGCGGGCCTCGCGGCTGCCTGGGCGTCACGTTTCCTCGCCCGTCGCCCGCGGGAGCGGGCGGTGGACACCTCTCGCCCCGCGTGCGAGATGGGCGCCTTCCGAAGCATCCGTGCGTCCAGGAGCATCGACCAACCCGCCGAACGCCGGGAAGGGGGAGGACCCAGCGTCCGAACGGGTGGTCGAAGGGAAAGCCACAAGCCCGCGTCGCCGCGAACCGCGCCTCCAGGTTCCCTGGTTCCCGCCCGGAAGGCTTCCTAAACAGGCCGGTGCCCCCAGCCCGCCGCGCTCCCGCCCTCGGCGTAGGAGAGCATCCGGTTGGTCAGCGACGTCAGCGCGCGGATTTCGGGCGAGCTCGGAAGCGGTTCGCCCGAGAGCTGTTCTGGTTCGACTGTCGGTACGAGGTCGGGCGTCGCTGCTCTGGCCAGGGACATGGCAGTGCGGGAGGCGGCCCGCGTGACCTCCGGCTCGGCCGACCAGATCATGTCGAACAACCGTCCGGCGTCCGGGCGGTCCGATTGGCCCGGGCGTTCGCGGGCCAGCAGGCAGACGCTGAACGTCGGCGCGTCGCAGATGACCGACCACTCCCTCGTCAGCGGGTCAGCCTCCCCGATCGGTGCCTCCACGGGTCCGCCCGCGGGCGCCTTCGCGTTATCGAAGTCCGCGAAGACGCAGCACAGGTCCGATGTGGCCGTGAGATCCCGCCACCGGCTCTCGACGACCCTGTAGTGCCGCTCCGACTGGAAGCTCCCGAACACAACTCCCCGGTCTGCGTTGGCGCAGTACTCATCCTCGATCGCCCGGCTGAGCGAGGTGAGGAGTCCCTTCGGCATCGTGCCAGGGGAGAGCTCGGGCCGGCGTGTGCGCAGGCCGGCGAAGATCGACGACGACGACGCGGGCGGTGGGGCGCCCCGGACTCGGTCGATCGCAGCCGGGAGGGACAGCCCGGTATCCCTAAGGGTCACGACCTCGCGAAGGAGCTCGACATCGGCGTCCGTATATTTGCGCCGGCCGTTGGGCAGCCGCGTCGGCGCCGGAAACCCGTGTCGAGCCTCCCAGACGCGCAGGGTCCGTTGGTCGATCCGGCTGCGGGCCGCGACCTCGGCGATGCCGAGCCCGGCCCCCGGGGTCATCGGCCCGCGCTCGCGGTCAGGAGTGGGTGTGAGAAGGGGCGCGACATCTTGTATAGAGATAGTCTACAGTCTGTATAGAAGCTTGAGAGCACGGACCGATGACCGGTCTTGCTCGCCCACAATTTGAACGGGAATCCGTCGAGGCGATCCCCCTCTCGGAGCGGCACCTGAGTCGCCGGAATCAGGAGCCTTCCTCCCGTTCGGCGGGACCTGGGGCCTGCGGGCCCTA
>JBBSQE010000184.1:0-5734 GCA_038258095.1 Solirubrobacterales bacterium
GCCATCAGGTAGGGCAGCCCGCCCGCTTCGGAGATCGCGGCCCTGGCGATGACCTGCTGCATCGTGATCGTCCGCTCGCTGCGGGAGTTGCCGATGAAGGCCAGGGCCCACTGCCCGACGGTCGTGAAGCGGTTCTTGAAGCCGGTCAGAAAGGCGAGGTGCACGAACAGCCAACCGAGCCACCCGAGAAAGCCCGAGAGACGAATGCCCTTGAAGCTGACGATTGCGTGAAAGCGGCTGAGCGCGGCCATGCTGCCGAGATCCCGGTAGCGAAACGGCGTCGGGTCCTCCGAGCGCAAGCTCCGCTTGATCGTCGCGGCGGCATGGATGCCCTGCTGCATCGCGACCTCGGCGACGCCCGGAAGGCCGTCCAGGGACATCATGTCGCCGATCGCGAACACCTCCGGGTGGCCGGGCAGCGAGCAGTCCGGCGCAACCGCAACGCGCCCGGCCCGGTCGCATTCGGCCCCGGTGGCCTCGGCGAGCATTCCGGCCAGAGGGGATGCCTGGACGCCGGCCGCCCAGAGCTTCGTCTCGGCCCTCACCCGCGAAACCTCGCCGTCGGCATCCTTCACCTCGACCCCGTCGCGATCGACCCCGGTGACGATGCTGCGGGAGTGGATTTCGACGCCGAGGCGTTCGAGCTCGGCAGTGGCTTTCGAGGAGAGACTGTCGCCGAATGACGCGAGAATCTCCTCGGCTCCGTCGAAGAGGAGAACGCGCGCACTGCTGGGATCGATCGCTCGGAAGTCGCGGCGCAGAACGCGCCGCGAGAGCTCGGCGATCTGCCCGGCCATCTCGACGCCGGTCGGTCCTCCCCCGACGATCACGAAGGTGAGCCAGGCCTGACGCAGCTTCGGGTCGGGCTCCAGTTCGGCCATCTCGAAAGCGCCGAAGATGCGCCCCCGCATTTCGAGCGCGTCGTTGATGGTCTTCATCCCCGGCGCCCAGCGGGAGAACTCGTCGTGGCCGAAGTAGGACTGCCCGGCGCCCGCGGCCACGATCAGGCTGTCGTAGGGAACTGAGGCGGCGCTGGCGTCGGCCCGCAATGTCTGCACGCTGCGATCCTCGAGGTCGAAGCCGGTGACCTGCGCCAACTCGACCCGGGCGTTTGCCTGGCGCCTCAGCACACCTCGGATCGGCACGGCGATCTCCCCTTCCGAGAGCACCCCGGTCGCAAGCTGGTAGAGCAATGGCTGAAAGAGGTGGTGGTTGACGCGATCCACGAGGGTGACCTGCACCGGGGCCCTTCTCAGCGCCCGCGTCGCAAAGAGCCCGCCGAAGCCTCCTCCGACGACGACCACCCGATGCCGCGTATCGCTCGATTCAGGACCCCGCCGGGCCGTCTTCGGCCGAGGCGTCTGGCCGGCCTCCACTCAGCCCTCCGCGTTCGGTTTCTGCGCTGGAGCGGCGACCTCGCCCTCGAGCAGGCTGCGCTGAGTCAGCGTGTAGAGCAGCCCGAGTGAGGGGATCACCAGACAGACCGCGGCCCCGAAGACGATCAGGATCTCGACGAGCGTCGAATAGTTGCCGGCGCCGGCGGAGATCGTGAGCCGCTCCGGAAGGAGGTACGGGTACTGGGCGACTCCCCAGGCCCAGATCATCGTCACCAGGGCACCGACGGCCAGCACTCTGGCGAGCGCCGCGCGGCCGCTGTGCAGGAGCGCGAACACGGCGCCCCCGCAGAGGATCGACGCGATCACAAGCGGCAGCCCCTCTCCCAGCAGCCCGTCGTAGAAGTAGCGGGCGTCGGCGCGGAACACGAAGAGACCGGCGACCGCGAGAGCGCCCGCCACGGCGGCGGCCGCGAGGGCGCGGACGTTGAAGTAGCGCTCCAGCTCCTCGTCCCCCGCCCGGCGGGCATCGTTGACGAGGAAGACGGCTGCGAGGTAGGCGCTGGTCGCGACGAAGAGGGCGCCGGTGAGTATCGAGACGCCGTTCAACCAGCTGGTCACGGGGTCGCCCTCGGCGTTGCCGAGAGGGACGCGGCCCGAGGCGACCGCCCCGACGACCGTGCCCATGAAGAAGGGGGTCACGAGCGAGGCCAAGCCGAACATCAGCTGCGAGACCCGGCGCTCCCGCTCCCCCGGGGCGATGCGATGGAAGGCGAAGCCCGCGCCCCGCAGGACGATCCCGAATGCAGCCAGGCTGAGAGGGATGAAGAGCGTCGAGAACAGGGCGGCAAACGCGGTCGAGAAGGCCGTCCAGAGCACGACGAGAATGAAGATCAGCCAGACGTGGTTCGACTCCCAGACCGGGCCGATAGCCCAGTCGATCAGCGAGCGGACCCGGACCCCGCGCTCCCCGCCCCCAGCGGCGAGTGACCAGAAGCCGGCCCCGAAATCAGCGCCGCCGAAGACGGCATAGAGGGTGACGCCGACCCAGAGGACCGCGGCGACGGCGTCGGCGGTGCTCACGTCCCCGCCCCCCCGGAGGGAGCGGGCGGACCCTCTCCCGGGCCGTAGGGAACTTCTGAGTCGAGAGACTCGCCCTCGCGCCAGCGGCGCGCCATCGAGCGGAGGACGAGGATCGCCGCCACCCCGAGGGCCATGTAGAGCGCGAGGATGAGGACGAACGTCACCCAGACGCCGCCGGAGGCGGTCACCGCGTCCTTGGTTCTCATCACCTCGTAGGCGATCCAGGGCTGGCGTCCGACCTCGGTCACGATCCAGCCGGCCTCAAGCGTGAGGACGACGGCCACCCCCGAGACCGCAACCGCTCGCAGGAACCACTTCGTCTTCGGGATGTCGCGTTTGCGCCACCAGACGAACCCAAACCAGAGGCCCAGCGCTATCAGCGCCGAGCCGACCCCGACCATGAAGTCGAACGCCAGGTGGAGGAGCGTGTTGGCCGGCGGCCGGTCGGACGGCGGCACGGTGTCGAGGCCGGTCACCTTCGTGTTGGTGCTGAATCCGACCAGGAACGAGTCGAGCCCTGGTATCCCGATGCCGCCCTTGATGCCATCGCTGGTGCAGCGGCCGCCGATGTACTCGGTCACGTCGCGGTGTGTCGTCTGGACGCATTCCATCGCCGCGAACTTGATCGGCTGATCCTTGGCGATCGCCCGCGCTGCGGAGTCGCCGACACCGAACTGAATCGGCGCCAAGATGCAGCCGACGGTGAGCGGGATCAGGAGGCCGAGGCGGTGGTGGCGATCACGACGACCCCGCAGCATCCCCACGGCATACACGGAGGCGACCAAGAAGCAGGTGACCAGGTACCCCGCCAGGATCATGTGCGGGACCTCGTAGGGAACCGCGTCGTTGAAGATCACCTTCAGCGGCTTCACGTCGGTGACCGAGCCGTCGGCGCCGAGGGTGAAGCCCTGCGGCTGGTTCATCCATGAGTTGACCGCGACCACCGAAAATGCTCCGCCGATCCCACAGATCGCCACCGGTACGCCGGTCCAGAAGTGGGCCCAGCCGGAGAGCCGCTTCCAGCCGAAGATGTAGATCGTCAGGAAGATCGCTTCGAGGAAGAAAAAGATGCCCTCGATCGTGAAGAGGACTCCGAACACCTGGCCGAAGCGACCGGTGAACTCGGGCCAGAGCAGCCCGAACTCGAAGGAGAGCACGGTCCCGGTGACGGCGCCGACGGCGAAGGTAACCGCCGCGACCTTCGACCAGCGCTGCGCCAGTTCGATCGCCACCGGGTCCTCGCGCCGCAGCCCGATGTAGTTGGCGATCAGCATCATCGCCGGGAAGCCGACGCCGAGGCTGGCGAGGATGATGTGGAAGCCCAGCGTGAAGGCCATCTGCTCGCGCGCGACGAGCAGTTGGTCGGTCGCCATCGGCAGGCTCAGATCCATGGAGTCAGATCCTCCCAGTTCAAGAGTCCACCGTCATCTTCGCCCGAGACACCATCCGATCAGGCCGCCCGGGCCAGGGGCGCCTCGCCCGGGTCGGGCCGGAAGCGGCCCGTGGTTGCGCCATCCCAGAAGCCCTGGAAGCGCGGGGTTGCCGTCCCATCCAGAAGCTGCCCGGGCTCCGCCATGTCGTAGATCTCGGCCATCGTCTCCATCCGGGTCTGGCTGATGCGCTTGAAGATCATCTCGGGCCCCAGCTGGCTCGGATGGTCGACGCCGGCGGCCGCGATCATCTCGGCGACCGCCTCCACCGTGTTGCGGTGGTAGTGGTGGACACGCTCGGCTTTGTCGGGCACGACCAGCGCCCGCTGCAGCTTCGGATCCTGAGTAGTGACCCCGACCGGACAGCGATTCGTGTGGCATCGCTGCGCCTGGATGCACCCGACGGCCATCATGAATGCGCGGGCCGAGTTGCACCAGTCCGCGCCAAGGGCCATCGCCTCGCAGATGGAGGCTGCGTTGACCAGCTTGCCGCTTGCGCCAACCCTGAACCGATCGCGGATCCCGGCGCCGACCAGCGTGTTCTGCACGACCAGGAGGCCCTCGAGCAGCGGCGACCCCATCGAGTCCGAGAACTCGATCGGCGCCGCGCCCGTTCCACCCTCGCCGCCGTCGACCACGATGAAGTCGGCGTAGATATCGGTCTCGATCATCGCCTTGACGATCGCCATGAACTCCACCGGGTTGCCGATGCAGATCTTGAACCCGACCGGCTTGCCGCCCGAGAGCTCACGCAACTGCGCGATGAAGGCGGTCATCTCCAGCGGCGTCGAGAACGCCTTGTGGTAGGTCGGCGAGAAGACATCCTTCCCCTGCTCGACGAGACGAGTCTCAGCGATCTCCTTGGTCACCTTGGCACCCGGGAGGATGCCGCCGTGGCCCGGCTTCGCTCCCTGCGAGACCTTGATCTCGATCATCTTCACCTGCTCATCCGTTGCCCGCTCGGCGAACGAGTCCGGATCGAAGTCGCCATCCTGCGTCCGACAGCCGAAGTAGCCCGTGCCGAGCTGCCAGATCACGTCGCCGCCGTGCTTTCGGTGGTAGGGGGAGATGCTGCCCTCGCCGGTGTCGTGGGCGAAATTGCCCTTCTTGGCGCCGAGGTTCATCGCCATGATCGCCGGTGCGCCCAGCGCGCCGAAGCTCATCGCCGAGATGTTCAGGACGGAACTCGAGTAGGGCTTGGCGCACTGCGAGCCCCCGACGGTGGTGCGCATCTTGGCCTCGGCGTCCTCGAGGACGGGACGGGTGGCGATCGAATGCGCGAGCCAGGTGTAGCCGGCGGCCATCACGTTCAGCTCGGTACCGAACGGCTTCTTGTCCTCGACGTTCTTCGCACGCTCATAGATCGTCGAGCGCTGGTCCCGCGAGAAGGGGCGCCCGTCCTCGTCTGACTCGACCAGGTACTGATGGATCTCTGGGCCCATCCCCTCGAGGACGAACCGAAGGTGGCCGGCTAGCGGGTAGTTGCGAAGGATGCTGTGGTGGGGCTGGAAGAGGTCCCAGAGACCCAGCGCCAACAGCGGCGCGAAGAGAATCTCAAACCACCAGAACACCGGGCTCACAAAGCCGAGCGCGATCAGCGCGACGACGACGATGCCAACCGCCCAAAGGACCTTGGTACCTATTTTCTCCATCCTGCTTCGTTCCCTTCGTTAGCTCGTTGCGGTGTCGCCGGTCGACGACGGGTCAGTCGAAGACATGCCCGTGCTCGTAGCGCTCGTCGGCGCCCGCCGCCTGGGTCAAGGCGGCGACGTTGTCGCGTGTGAAGAACCCCTCGTAGTGATGGCAGCGCTCGATGTACTCGGTGATCAGCATCGAGTACGCCGAGCTCTTCGAGAAGATCTGCTTCAGGTTCGGGTCGTTCTTGCA
>JBBSQE010000185.1:0-5585 GCA_038258095.1 Solirubrobacterales bacterium
AGGACGACCTTCATCTCGAGCTGGGCGAACGAAGCGCCGATGCACCTTCGAGTGCCTCCACCGAACGGGATCCACGTGTACGTGCCTGGTGCCTCGTCGAGGAACCGCTCGGGGCGGAATCGGTCCGGCTCCGGATACAGGTCCGCCCTCCGGTGCAGGAGGTGGATGCATGGGCAGACAGCGATCCCGGCGGGTAGCTCAAGGCCGTCGATCTCGGTCGGCTCGGACAGCATCCGGGCGACAATGGGTATGACCGGCCGGATCCGGAGCGTCTCGCGAATGACGGCCTCGAGGTACGCATCGTCACCCGTCCGGGCCTCCTCGGCGATCCGGTCGAGCTTCTCCGGATGTTGCGCAAGGCGCTCGATCGCCCAGGCCAGACTGGTCGCCGTCGTCTCGTGGCCGGCGACGAGCAGGGTGACCAGCTCATCCCGGATCTCCGAGTCGCTCATCCCCTCCCCGTCCTCGTACCGGGCCGTCAGGAGGAGTGAGAGGATGTCCTCTCGCTCACCGAGATCGGGCGTCAGCCGCCGGTCGGCGATCTCCGCGAAGATCGGGCCGTCAGTTCGGGACATCTCCCGCATCGCGGTCCAGGAGGCGGCTACGCGATCGGGGCCAAGAGCCATGATCGCCAGGGTGCGCCACGGTGAGGTGATCAGATCCATCAGGCGCCGGAGCTCGTCGCCCAGCTTTTCCTTGCGCTCGCCGTCGGAGACTCCGAAGACGGCACGGAGGATGATCTCGAGGGTGATGGCCTGCATGCGGGTTCGCGTCCGATAGGGCCTGCCCGCGGGCCATCGATCGATCTCCCGCCCCGCAACATCGGCCATCAGCTCCACGTAGCTCTGCATGCGCTCGCCGTGGAAAGGGGGCGACAGGAGCTTGCGCTGGCGCAGGTGCGCGTCGCCATCGAGCAAGAGGAGGGAGCTCGGCCCGACAAGGGGCAACAGGATCCGGTTGGCATCGCCGGCTCGCAGGATTGATGGGTCGCCCATGAACACCTGCCTCACGGCCTCCGGGCTCGACAGCATCACCGCCGGCGGCTGGGTGGCGAGCCGCACCGTGAACGCGTCGCCGTAGCGTTGCTCGCAGGCGGTCAGGAAGGGCTGCGCCCGCCGAGCCCAAATCGCGGTCTGGATGAGTGGGGGATACCTCGGGCCTGGGGGGAGTGAAGCCAAGGCCGGCTCAGCGCAAGACGAAACGGCGGCTTTTGTTCTGACCGCGCCTCGCGCGGTAGGACGTGGTGAAGTTGATCGCCGCACCGGCAGGTGCCGCACGCAGCGCTCGCGCCGCCGCCGGCCGGATCCTGACGATGACCCAGGACGGCTTGTGGGCGGCGACGCGCTTCGTGGTGGCGCCGAGGACTGGGGAGTCGATGCCGAGAGCCCTCCTCGAGCCTTCCTTCAACTTCAACTGGATGCCGACCCGGCACGAGATCGAGCAGACGACTTTGGAGCGGATGCCTTTGAGGAGAATCGCATCGACAGTCGCGGACACGTGTCGCTTGAGGACCTTCAGCCTGAGCTTGGGCGTGTGGTGGCGCGAGCCCGGGTTGGGCTTTCGCTGGTGTGTTGCCGTTCCGGACAGCTTGACAGTCGGGGAGTTGGATGCGTTGGTCTCCGCCGTCAGCACCGCCTTCCGGTCCCCCTCGGCTTGCGGCGAGAACCGGACCCTGGCCTCGCAGCTTTCGTCGGGGGCGAGCGAGCCGACGCAGTCTGAGGCAAACAGGGTGAAATCGGCGGCATCGTCTCCCACGACGGACAGCGCGGAGACATCGAGGTCCGCCGAGCCGGCGTTCGACAGCGAAACGGACCTGGTCTCACTGTCGGAGCCGACCGGCACCGGCGCCTCCGCGGGCGCGAAATCTATCTCGGTGTCAGAAAAGTCGGCGCAGAGGACAGGAAGTGTCTTCGTGAAGGTCTCGCCACCGTAGTCAACCCTGAGCGTGTAACTCGTCGCCCGCACGCTGCCGAAATGCGGAATCTCAAAGCTCCCGTTCGAGTCCGTTTCCACCCGCGCCGGCCCCACGATGGTCTCGGGCTCGCTGGCGCCATATGGGATCATTTCCCCACTTGCCACGACTTCGATGTGGGGAGGAAATCCAGCCAAACCGCCACTGATCGCGTAGATCAGCTGGCCCGGATCAGGCCCGGTAGTCGTCACGAAGCAGTTGGGAAACAGGAGGAGCGTCGGGCCTTCGGCCTGTGCAGCCGATGCCCCGGAGGCACCGAGCATCCCTAAGCTCACCAATGCGACTGCAAAGATCGATCTGCGCTTCATAGGCCCCCCAACCCGACGGCCCCGCGGGCCGCTTTGATCACAGCACCAGTGTAAGCGCTACCCGCTTACCGCGCACGTCAGCGGCCCGAAACCGACATCGCACTTCCTCCGGATACCCTCCCACGCATGATCGACCGCTACACCCGCCCGGAGATGGGCGCCGTCTGGACCCAGCAGCGGCGCATGGATTGCTGGCTTGCCGTCGAGCTCGCAGCCACCGAGGCCTGGGCGGCCGAGGGAGTGGTGCCGCAGGCGGTCGCCGAGACCGCTCGCTCGCGGGCCGCGTTCACTGTCGAGGCGGTCCAGGAGCGCGAGCGCACCACGAACCATGACGTCGCCGCCTTCGTCGACATCGTCTCTGCATCGGTTGGCGAGGAGGGGCGCTGGATCCACTACGGCCTCACGTCCTCCGACGTCCTCGACACCGCGCTCGGCATCCAGCTGACCGAGGCCGGGCTTCTTCTTCTGCGCGGTGCAACGGAGTTTCGGAACGCCCTCGTCAAGCGCGCGATCGAGCACCGCGACACGCTCTGCGTGGGCCGGACGCACGGTGTCCATGCCGAGCCGACGACCTTCGGCCTGCGATTGGCGGGGTTCGCCTTTGAGGCGGATCGCAACCTCCACCGTCTCGAGCGGGCAGTGCAGCAGGCGGCGGTTGGGAAGCTCTCGGGCGCCGTCGGGACGTACGCGTCGGTGCCGCCGGCGATCGAGGCGCGGGTCATGGACGCGCTCGGCCTGCGGCGCGAGGACGTCTCAACGCAGGTGGTCCCGCGAGACCGCCACGCGGAGCTCCTTTCCGCCATCGCCCTAGCCGGCGCCGGCCTCGAGCGCTTCGCGACCGAGGTGCGGAACCTCCAGCGCACGGAGGTCCGCGAGGTAGGGGAGCCGTTCGGTTCGGGGCAGAAGGGCTCCTCGGCAATGCCCCACAAACGCAACCCGATCACGAGCGAGCGGCTCACCGGCCTCGCCCGGGTGCTGCGGGGGTATGCGCAGACGGGTCTCGAGAACGTCGCCCTGTGGCACGAGCGCGACATCTCCCACTCGGGAGCCGAGCGGGTCGTCCTGCCGGACGCGACCATCCTCCTCGACTACATGCAGGACATCGCGGCGAAGGTCGTGCTCGGCATGACCGTCAACCGCGAACGCATGCAGGCCAACCTCGACATGACCTCCGGCGCGCTGTTCAGCCAGCGGGCTCTGACCGCGCTCGTCGAGACTGGCATGTCGCGCGACGACGCCTACCGGATCGTCCAGCGCTCGGCGCAGCAGGCGTTTGACACCGGGACACCGTTCCGCGAGCTGATCGCCGCGGACGCACCACAGCTCGACCTGGACGTCGTGCTGGACCCGAACGCTTATCTGGCCCACGTCCCCGAGGTCGTGGCGCGGCTCGAGGCCATCGGCTAGTGGAGGCTCCCGGCTCGGCCGCGGTAGGTTGAGGCGATGATCCTCTACACCTGCGAGACGAAGACGATGGGCCCCGGCGCCCTCCATCCCTGCTCCAAGGCCGGCGGCGCACTCGACGAGGCCGGCTACGAGTACGAGATCGAAACGGTCGGCGGCTACCGGATGATGCCCTGGACCTGGCGCACGCGGGCAGAGGACCGGGCTGAGGTCGAGCGCCTCTCCGGCACCAAGGAGGTCCCGATCCTCGTCCTCGACGACGGCGAAGTGATCAGCGGCTCCAAAACGATCGTCAAGTGGGCGAAGGAGCACCCGGCGGCCAAGGCCACGTGACTCCCACACGTTGAACCATCGATGTCGCTCTGGCGACGTCAATCGTTCAACGATGCGCGCCCGGCCGTGGTTCCCGTCCTAGGCCGGGATGAGCTCTCGTGCCGTCCGGCGCTCCGTCACCAGGATCGAGGTCCCACCTCGCGGAGAGAGGGTGATGTTGCGCCGGCCGACGCGCTCGGCATGCTCGGCCCCGGGTCGCATGTCGCAGCGGCCGAGGACGGCGGTGAGCACGAGCCGCATCTCGAACTCCGCGAAGGCGGCGCCGAGGCACCGGCGGACGCCGCCGCCATAGGGGATCCAACCGTAGGTGTCGGGACCGGTCCCTAGGAAGCGCTCGGGGCGGAAGGCGAACGGCTCCGGGTAGAGGTCCTCTCGCGTATGGGTCATCCAGATGGTCGGGGCGACATCGGTTCCCGCCTGGAGGAGGTGGCCGTCGACCTCCAGGTCGTCGGCGAGTTGGCGCCCGGCGATCGGGATCACGGGGCGCAGACGCAAGACCTCTGTGATCGTGGCGCGCAGGTACTCGTCGCCCTCTCCGGCGCGGATCTCCTCGCGCAGGCGCTCGTGGACCGCCGGGGTGCGAAGGATGAGCTCGAAGGCCCAGGCGAGCGCGGTCGCCGTCGTCTCGTGGCCCGCCAGCAGGAGGGTCATCAGTTGGTCGCGGATCTCGCGGTCGTCCATCCCCTCGCCATCTTCGAACCGGGCCTCGATCAGCATCGAGAGGATGTCCTCGCGCTCGCCTACGCCGGGGTCGGCGCGGCGCTCGCGGATCAGGTCGAACAGTTCTTCGTCGGCGACACGGAGCAGGGCCTCAAATCGACCGTAGGGGCCGCGGGAGCCGAACCGGCGCGTGGCGAGGCCGATGAGCTGCATGGCCGGCGCTGCCGTCTGCCGCAGCACCCGCCCGAGCAGGTCGCGAAGCCGCGAGAGACGCCGGGGGTCGGTGACGCCGAACACCGCCCGCAGAATCACCTCCAGCGTCACCGCCTGCATGTGGGGATGGACCGGGAAGGCGTCGCCGATCGGCCAGGAGTCGATCTCGCGCTCGACGGCCTCGGTCACCACCTCTTCGTAGGCGCGCATCCGCTCGCCGTGGAAGGCCGGCAGCATCAGGCGGCGCCTCGCGAGGTGCTCGGAGCCCTCGAGCAGCAGTATCGAGCGGCTTCCCATCAGCGGCTCGAGCAGCAGGTTGCGCCCCGGCGGCAGGGTGTTGGCGGGGTTCGTGTAGAGCGCCCGGACGCCGGCCGGGTCGGAGAACATCACCATCGGGGTCTTGAAACCCACGAAGTTGACGCTGAAGATCTCACCGTGCTCGCGGCGCGCAGCCTCCAGGAAGTTGAGCGGCCGGTAGAACCAGCCGAGCGTCTGCTTCAGAGGTGAAGCGGTGGGGCCGGGCGGGAAGTTCGTCGGCGTCACGGTCACAGCGTCGCGCATTCGGGCGGCCGGCGCATGCCGAGCCCGAGCCCCGAGGGCAGGATCGTCCGCAACGGAGAGCTAGAGTCGGAGCCGCCCGATGCCCTCCGCGCTCGATGACCTCAAGCTCCACTCCTCCGGCAAGGTCCGTGATG
>JBBSQE010000186.1:0-5564 GCA_038258095.1 Solirubrobacterales bacterium
CCCTTCGGCTACATGCGCTTCGAGCCGGGGCCGGGGATGGGCGGGCACTGCCTCCCGGTCGACCCGTTCTACCTTGCCTTCAAGGCCCGCGAGCACGACTTCTACCCGGAGTTCATCGAGCTCGCCGGGAAGATCAACCAGTCCCAGCCCCACTTCTGCATCGAGCGCATCGAGCGTGCGCTCAACACGGCGGGCAAGCCCGTCAACGGCTCGCGGATTCTGGTGCTCGGCGCGAGCTACAAGGCCGGGGTCGGCGACACACGAGAGGCGCCCTCGCTGAAGATCATCCAGCGGTTGCAGGCGCTCGGCGGCGACGTCGCCTACCACGACCCGCACGTCCCGGAACTTCCGCAGACCGGCCTTTCCTCGGTCCCCTTGGAGGAGGACGTCGGCGCAGCGGACCTGATCGCCATCGTCACCGCCCACCCCGAGATCGACTACGAGGACCTCGTGGCGCGCGCGCAGCTCGTGATCGACTTCCGCGGCGTGACGCGGTCGATCACCGCGGACAACCTGGTCCGCCTTTGAGGCTCCCGGCCCGCCTCCGCACAGCGGCGTCCTCGCGACGGCGGGCCGACACGGTGACTGTGGGTCTCGCGGCGACGGCGCTGGCGACGGCCGGCACCGTTCTGGTCGGCCAGTACGGGCGGATGCTGGTGCGCCGCTCCCACGAGCGTGCGGAGTCCGAGCGCGAGCCTGACATCCCGACCGCGCCCGCCGCGGCGCTCGACACGGTGGGCGTCGCCGTCGAGGGCTACGCGGCCACCCCGCGCTCTGAGACGGTCCTGCTCAACATCCTCACCGGGTTTCTCGGCGCGTTCGCGGTGGTGCGTCTGTCGACCTGGGGCATCCGCGACAGCTGGTGGCCGTTCGGCAACGTCAGGATCGGCAAGCGCCACATCCACCACTTCGTGCCGGGAATACTGATCGCCTTCGGGTCGGGGACGGCGGCGCTGATGACGGACGGGACGAAGCTCGAGGACCGCCTCGCGATCCCGATGGGCGTCGGCATGGGCCTGACCTTCGACGAGGCAGCCCTCCTGCTCGACCTGCGCGACGTCTACTGGTCACGCGAGGGCCTTCTCAGTGTCCAGGTCAGCTTCGGCCTCTCCGCGATCCTGGCCTCGACGATCCTCGTACTGAGGATGCTGCGCCGCGGTGAGCAGCGCCAGGAGCGCGCGGGCGCAATTCCACCTCCCGTCGTGAACTTCGGGCATCCGCCGCTGCCGCTGTTCTGAGCTGAACCTGGGGCTGCGGAGCGTCCGCTCCGCGCTTCAGTCGAGGGTGATGACCTGCTCGCGCCCCGGGCCGACACTCACCAGTTTGATCGGCACGCCGACGAAGTCGCTGATGTAGGTGAGGTAGTTGCGGGCCTCCTGGGGGAGGTCTGACTCCTTGCGGGCGCCGGTGATGTCGCCCTCGAAGCCCGGGAGCTCTTCGTACTCGCCCCGGGCCGAATGCAGAATCGACTGGTGGTAGGGGAACTCGTCGAAGACGGCGTCGTCGGCGCCTCGGTAACGGACGGCGACCTTCAGGGGGTTGATTCCCGTGAGGACGTCGAGCTTTGTGATGCAGAGGGCGTCGAGCGTGTTCAGGCGCGCGGCGTAGCGAAGGGCGACGAGGTCGAGCCAACCGCAGCGCCGGCGGCGCCCGGTGGTGGTGCCGAACTCGCGGCCCGCGTCGACGAGGCGGTCGCCGATCTCGTCGGTCAGCTCGGTTGGAAACGGTCCGGCGCCGACGCGCGTCTGGTAGGCCTTGACGACACCCCACACCTCGTCGATGTCTCGCGGCCCTATGCCCGCTCCCACGCAGGCGGCGCCGGCGATCGGGTTGGACGACGTTACGAACGGATAGGTCCCGTGGTCGATATCGAGGAGCGCGGCCTGGGCGCCTTCGAAGATCACCTTCTCGCCGCGGTCGAGGGCCTCCCAGCAGAGCTTCGCCGTGTCAGCGATGTGGGGCTCCAGCCGGTGCCCGTACATCACGTACTCCTCGGTGATCGCGTGGAGGTCGAGGCGCGGGTCGGCGCCCTCCTCGGTCGGCGGCTCCACGGCCTCCTTGCGCAGCTTGCGGCGGCGGACCGTGAGCTCTCGCAGCGCCTGCTGCTTGTTCTCCATGGCGGCGAGGATCTTCTTGCGGAGGATCTTCTCGTCGAGCATGTCCTGGACGCGGATGCCCAGCCGCAGCGCCTTGTCGGCGTAACAAGGGCCGATTCCGCGGCGCGTGGTGCCGATCGAGAGCTTGCCCAGCTTCGCCTCGCCCGCCGTGTCGAGGAGCACGTGGTAGGGCATGATCAGGTGCGCGTTGGCGGAGATCTTCAGCTTGCCCACGTCGACCCCTCGCCTGCGCAGGCCATCGATCTCGCCGGCCAGGACCTTCGGGTCGAGCACGACGCCGTTGCCGATGACACAGGTCTTGTCGGAGCGGAGGATCCCGGAGGGAATCAGGTGGAACTTGAACTCCTCTCCGTCACGGACGATCGTGTGGCCGGCATTGTTTCCGCCCTGAAAGCGGACGATCGTCGACGCGTCCTCGGCGAGCAGGTCGGTGACCTTCCCCTTCCCCTCGTCCCCCCACTGGGTCCCGACTATGGCTAGTCCCGGCATCAGCGGTGGATTGTGACGGGTGCGGCTGACCGAGCGCGTGCGCTCAGGCAGCGTTGCCGTAACGGGCGTCGACTCCGAAGACCGGGATCTCGTCGCACATCTGGTTCAGGCGCGACACGGTCCGGGGGCCGATCTGGTCCTCCAACTCCTCATGGCTCAAATTCGTGGTCACGAGGATCGATTTCTCGGCCTCGTAGCGCTCGTTGACGAGCGCATAGAGCTGCTCGAGAACCCAGTCCGAGCGCTTCTCCGCTCCGAGGTCGTCGATGTGCAGGAGGTCGACCGAGGTCAGGCGCTCGAAGAACTGGAGGTAGGAGTCGCCCCCCGGCTCGGCGTCATAGGTCCGGCGAATCTGCGCGAGCAGCTTCGGCAGCGAGTAGATGGCGACGGAGCGCCCGGCCTCCAGCGCGGCCTTGGAGACAAGCATCCCGAGCGTCGTCTTGCCGGTCCCGGTGTCACCGAAGAGCCAGAGGCCCTGGCCCTCGTCGAGCCGGCTGTCGATGTCCTCCACGTATTTCCGCACGTCCGACACCGCGGCCTTGGTCTCAAGCGCCCGAGCCATGTCAGAGACCGGCGGCCGGTCAAGCGACACGCCGCGGTAGCGGCTGGGGATGACCGTCGACATACCCTTGGTGCGCGAGCGGCGCTGGCGCTGGGCACGGCAATCGCAGGGGCGGGCGAGATCTTCCGGCCCAGGGATCCACCCGGATCCGTCGCAGACCCCGAGTGGGCATACAGGCTCGACGAATTCAGCCGTAGCGACGAGGGCCATCAGAACTCAGCCACTTCAGCCATCGCGGGACCTGAACCGGCGGCCTGTTCGATCGGCCGCTCGCTCTGCGCCAGGTCCATGAACTTCGGGTACTGACTGAGGAAGGCGAGCTTCGTGTTCCCGATGGGACCGTTGCGGTGCTTGGAGATGATCACCTCGGCTCGCCCCTCGTCCTCGGAATCATGGTCGTAGTACTCGTCGCGATAGAGGAAGGCGACGACGTCAGCGTCCTGCTCGAGATTTCCGGACTCCCTCAGATCGGAGAGGATCGGCCGCTTGTCGGGGCGCTGCTCCGGGGCACGGGAAAGCTGAGAAAGGGCGATCACAGGTATCTGGAGCTCGCCGGCGAGGATCTTCAGGCCTCGGCTCATCTGCCCGACCTGTTCGACGCGGTTGACACGCGGATCGTCCGCCCGGAGGAGCTGCATGTAGTCGACGATGACAGCCCCCAAGCCACCCTTGTCCTGCTCTTGGGCATGGAGCCGCCGGGCCTTGGCCCGGAGATCCAGCAACCCCAGATCGGACGAATCGTCGATCCAGAGGGGTGCGTCCTCCAACTCGCCGCAGGCGCGCACGACCTTCGGCCAGTCACGCTGGGAGACCTTGCCTTTGCGAAGCCGGTCGCCGGGGATGCGCGACCGGCAGGCGATGAACCGTTGCGCCAACTCGACCTCCGACATCTCAAGGCTGAAGAATGCGACCGGGCGTCCATGCTTGACCGACATATTCTCGGCCATGTTCACGACCAGTGCGGATTTTCCCATCGATGGCCTTGCGGCGATGATCACGAGGTTGCCCGGCTGAAAGCCACCGGTGAGGGCGTCGAGGTCCCGGAACCCCGAGGGCGTCCCGGTCAGGTCGCTCTCTCCCGTCGACAGCTTCTCGAGACGGTCAACTTCGTCGGAGAGGATCTCTCTGATCTCGCGGAAGTCACTCGATTGCTCGGAGTGGGCAACTTCGAAGAGGAGCCGTTCCGCCCGCTCGGAGAGTTGCTTCGGCTCCCCGTCGCGCTCGTTGACCCAGCCCTGGATCGACTGGCCGGCTTCGAGGAGGCGGCGTAGGAGCGCGTTCTCCTGGACGATCTCGGCGTAGTGCTTGGCGTTGCCGGCCGCCGGGACCTTGGCTGCGAGTTCGGAGACGTACTCCTTGCCGCCCGCGTCGTCGAGGTTGTTGTGCTGGGTGAGGGCCTCGGTGACGGTCAGTTCGTCGACCGGCTTCGAGGCCTCGTAGAGGTCGTAGACCTCCGAGAAGATGACCCGGTGGCGGTCGAGGTAGAAGTCGGTCGACTTGAGCTTGACCTCGTCGATGACCTTGGTGATGGCGGGCTCGAAGACGAGCATCGCGCCGAGTACCGACTCCTCGGCGTCGATGTTCTGGGGGGGGACGTGGGCTGGGGGGGACTGCGCCATGTATCCAGTCAGTAAAGGGTGGAGAGCGGCGGATCCGCCCCCTATCCCTAGACAAACAGAGCGGACACCCGGTCGCTACCCCTCTCCCCGCTAGGTGGGAGAAATTGCCGAGGGATGACGGCGATGGTTGGCCCGCAGGGCTCCTGATTTCCCCGGCGCCCGGAGGTTGAGGGATCAGCGGCGCCAGGACGCCGCTAGATCCACAACGAAGCGGCCAAGCGTCCGGCCGGGAAGCGCCCCGGAGCGTCCAGCCTGGGCGCGCCCCGCCCGAGACTTGGCGCTGCGGCCCTTGGCAGCCGGTCCGCCTACTTCTCTTCGGCGACGATGGTCTTGACCGAGGCCACGGCACCGCCGGGGATCTCGATCTCGACCATGTAGGTGCCGATCTCGTGGATCGGCTGATCGAGGCGCACCTTGCGCTTGTCGATCTTCAGGCTCCGCGCGTCGCGGATGGCTTCGACGATCTCCTTCGAGGTGACGGAGCCGAAGAGCTTGCCGTCCTCGCCCGCGCGATGGTGGATCGTGAGCACGGTCTTGGAGAGGAGGGCGGCTGTCTGACCGGCGCGCTCAAGTGCCTCCTGCGCGGACTTCTCGGCGGCGGCCCGGCGACGCTGGGCCTCTTCGAGGGCGCCCTTGGTGGCGGGCTGGGCCAGCTTGCGCGGCACGAGGTAGTTGCGGAGGTACCCCGAGGAAACGTCGACGGCGTCTCCGGTGACCCCGAGGTCCTCGACGTCCTTCAGGAGGATCGCCTGCGTCATCTCAGCGCTCTCCGACGTA
>JBBSQE010000187.1:0-5510 GCA_038258095.1 Solirubrobacterales bacterium
GATCAGCTTGCGGAAGACCTCGTTGCCCTCGGCGGCCTCTGCCTTGGCGGCCTCGCGCCAGTGCGGTGCGAGGGCCCGGGCGACCCGGAAGGGGACGACGGTGTGGATGTCGAGCATCGCCTGGAACTGGCGGTCCTCCATGCGATGGACGACGCCGTCCCACGTGTAGCCGGCATTGTTGACGACGATGTCGACGGAGCCGAAGGCGTCGACCGCGGCGGCGACGAGCTCATCGGCGGCGCCCTCCTGGGTCAGGTCACCGGCATGGACGGCGGTTTCGCCGTTGATCTCGGTCGAGGTCTGCTCGGCGACATCGCCGTCGAGGTCATTGATGAGGACCTTCGCGCCCTCGGAGGCGAATAGCTCCGCCGTCGCCCGGCCGATCCCGCGAGCTGAGCCCGTGATGATCGCCGTCTTGCCGTCCAGTTGTCCCATTTCTCTAGTCGTCTCCTCGGTCTTGTGCAGGTCGGCGCCGAACGGTATCGGGATCGGTGTCCCCGGGACCCCGGGGGCCCCGGGGTCCCGGGGGGAGGCGGCCGGGCTCAGCGGCGGCCGTAGGAGTCGCCCTTGACCTTGCGGTAGATGAGAAGGGCGATTACGGCCCCGATGATCGACCCGATCAGGCCCGATGTCTGGATGCTGCCCTGGTTGATGTCGTTCTCGAAGATCAGATAGCCGAGGAACCCGCCGATGAAGCTGCCGACGATCCCGAGGACGACCGTCCGGAGAAAGACGATGTTGTCGCGACCCGGCACGAGCAGGCGGGCGAGGTACCCGGCGATGATGCCGATGAAGAACAGGTAGATCAGGAAGCCGAGCATGGGACGAGTCCTTTCGTGGTGGGATCAGGGTCGTGGCCCGGGTTCGCGCTGCGAGCGGGTTCAATCCCTGGACGGCGAGCCCAGCCGAGGATAGAGTCTTCGGCGTGAGGCTCACGGTCATCCAGGGTCCTGACTCGGGATTGCGCGCGGAGGTGGGCTCGAGGCAGTTCGTCATCGGCCGCGACCCCGTCTGCGACCTGCAGCTGTCAGATCCCGACGTGTCACGACGCCACGCCGAGATCCGCAATTCCGGCGGCGGCTTCGAGATCGCCGACCTGGGGTCGCGGAACGGGACCCTCCTGAACGGCCACCCCGTGACCGACGCCTTCCTACGTGCCGGGGTCGAGATTCGCCTGGGCGAAACGGTGATCGCGACGGGAATGCCTGCGGGGAGCTCGGAGTCAGCGGGTGAGGAGACGAGCCTCCTCGACCGGCCGGAGTAGAGCGAGCGACACCGGTCCCCGGACGGGCTACGGCGCTAGGCCGCCGACCAGGAGAAGCGGGTCATGTCATCGGCCGGGGCGAGGGCTCCGGGCCTCGTGCCACGGCGGGTGAAGAGGATCGGGGCTGGTGCCGCGCTCGCGATGGCGGCTCTGGTAGTGCCCAGTCCCTCCTGTCGCCAGCGTGCCGATAGGCCCATCACGAGGAGTCCGGCGCCCGCTGCTGCCGAGACGACCGAGTCGCGGCCCGGCTCGATGATGGTGGGGCTGGCTGCGATGCCGGTGAAGCGCTGTACGAGGAGGCTCGCGTCGCCCAGGAGGTGGGTGACCTTCCCTCCCTCGGTGGTGTCCCCGGCAGCTCCGAGGAGGCTCAGGGGGGATCCGGTCGCCGCGGCGATCCAGGCGCCGAGCTCGAGCGCCGCCCAGTCGTGCTCGGCGCCTCCGAACGGCACCACCACGGGCGCCTCGGGCCCCGGCTTGATCGGCTCCGTGTCGGAAGCTACGAGAACCGCGATGTCGGATTCCACACGATCGAGGAGCGCGCCGACCGGTCCCCTGGGCACACCGCCGCCGAGAAGCGGCCGCCGGCCGTCGGCGATCACCAGGTCGACGTTCTCGCGTTCGACGACCCTGACCAGGTCCTCGTCCGGCGACGCCGAGATGAAGGCGACCGAGCGCGCTGCAACCCCGAGCGCCGCGAGCTTCTCGCGCTCGACGTTCAGCGCGCCGGTCGCGGTGGAGAGCAGGAGATCCTCGGTCTGGAGCCCTCCCCGCACACCCGCCGCCGAGCCGCGGGGAGGCAGGACGAGGCGCGAGAGGATCAGCTCGCGGGGCGGGGTGGAGGCGGCGAGCGGCGCTCCGATCGACACGAGCTGCTCCAACGCCCCGTCCGTCTGCGGAGCCAGGAGGATCGAGCGGTCGGGGACGGGGATCTGCGGGTGTTCGGTCGCCGCCCTGGCCCCCGCGCGCTTGAACTCCTCCTCGACCGGCTCTCCGAACTCGTTTCGCGGGTCGATCCGGCGCAGGAGCGGACCGGTCATGAAGGTGGTGGCAAGAGCCATGATCACGAGCGCCGCGAACAGGGCGGCTGACATCGCGCCCTTCTCGAGGGCGAGGTTGAGGACGATCAGTTCGGTGAGACCGCGGGTGTTCATCAGCACCCCGATCGCGGCCGCGGGTCTCGCCCTGAACCCGGTCACCCGAGCCGCGACGAAGGCCCCGAGCAGCTTGCCCGTGACGGCCACGACGATCAGCCCGAGGGTGACCAGCCAGAGCACCGGGCGGTCGAGCAGGCCGATGTCGGTGCGCAGGCCTGTGTAGGCGAAGAAGAGCGGCAGCAGCAGCGTCACGACGAAATCCTCGATACGGCCGGTGACATCCTCGGTCAGGCCCGCGTGGCGAGGCATCATCAGGCCCATCACGAAGGCCCCGAAGATCAGAGCGATACCGATTGTCTCCGTCGCGTAGGCCGAGAGCAGAACCCCGGCGAAGATTGCTGCAACCCAACCGCCCGGAACCCGTCCCGCCTCGTCGTAGGCTTTCGAGAGCCGGGCGAGCAGGGGCCGGGCGACGAACAACATCAGGGCCACGAAGGCGGCTGCGAGGACGATGGTGCGGACGACCTCGCTCGCTGTTCCGGCGACCGCGATCGTGCTCGCGAGCGCGATCAGGAACCAGGCGGTCAGGTCGTCGACCGCGGCGGCGGCCATCGTCACGGCGCCGACCGGGCGGGTCAGCATTCGCCGCTCGACGAGGATCCGGGCGAGGACGGGGAAGGCGGTGATCGACATCGCGACCCCGACGAACAGGGCGAACGGCAGGTAGGCGGTGTCAGGCGCCAGCAGCGGGTAGATCGGCAGGGCCACGAGCATGCCCAGCGTCAGCGGGACCATCACGCTCGAGTTGGAGATCGCAAGCGCCTGGGTGAGCCTTCCCTTCAGCACCGCCGGGTCGAGCTCGAGGCCGATGATGAACATGTAGAAAATCAGGCCGAGATTCGCCGCAACCCCGATCAGCGGAATGATGTCGGACGGGAATATGGCCTCCTCGAGGCCCGGCGCCACGGCTCCCAGCAGGGTTGGCCCGAGGGCGATACCAGCGACCACCTCGCCCATCACGCGGGGCTGCCCGACCCGGACGGCCAAGGCACCGAAGGCGCGCGCGACCAGCATCACGATCGCCACGGCGATGAAGAACGCGGCGAGCGTATTTCCGAACTCCCGGGTCTTCGTTGCCTCCACTGTTTCCGGCTCGCCGGGCGTCCCGGTGACCGGCGTCAGCGTGATGTCGATCGTGCGGTCCTTCGCCTTGCCGGCCAGATCGACGGAGCGGCCCCCCTGGCACTCGACCCGTCCTCTGAGCGATCCGCTGTCGTAGGTCAGGCTCCCGGTCGCCTCGCCTGCCTCGAGGGCGACATCCCGCCCCGATCCCGACAGAGCGAACTCGGAGCCGAGGCAGGCGGATGGCGGCCCCAGGCGGTAGTCGCCGCTGACCGAGGGCGGCTCCCTGAGCTGCCCGGTCCCGGGCGGCGGTGGGGCCTCGGTGAGGGCCGCGGTCACCGGCTCGTCGCCGATCGTGCCGGTGAGCTCCCGGTCCCCGGCGTGCAGGTCGAGGTCGCTCGAGCCGCCTGCGGCGCAGCTGACGCTGCCCGTCAGATTGCCGTTGCCGTCGAGGCGCAGCCTCCCCGATGCGTTGCTCGCCTCCGATGAGAGGGATACGAATGAGCCCGACTGGTCGAGGTCGAATTCACCGGGGAGGCAGCCGCCGCCCTGGATCTCGTAGTGGCCCGCGACGGCCGTCCGCGAATCGGAAGCGCCCCCGACCACGACGCTGAAAGCGATTCCCGCGGCGACGAGGCCGGCCAGCGCCAGATAGAAGAGGCCGACCCGCCTCCCGCTTGATGGCCCCTCGGGTTCCAAACTTCGCCCAGCCTAGTCAGAATCCCCAGAGCACATGCCCGAACCAATCCCCGGATCCGATTTCGGTGCCTACCGAATCCACACGCTTCTCGGCGAGGGCGGGATGGGCCGCGTGTACCGGGCGACGGGGCCGGGAGAAGGGGCGGGCGACGTCGCCCTGAAGATCCTCCGTCCCGAGCTCGGCGCCGATGAGCATTACCGGCGGCGCTTCGGACGTGAGGCGAGCGCCGCCGCCCGGATCACCAGCAGCCACGTGGTCGCCACGATCGAGCACGGGGAGGTGGACGGGTCCCTCTACCTCGCCCAGCAGTTCGTGGTCGGGGGAACGCTCGAGGAGCTGGTTGAGCGGACCGGAGGCGGCCTTCCCGTCGCGGACGTCGTCGGGCTCTGCGCCGAGATCGCGGCAGGGCTGGACGCGATCCACGCTGCGGGCATCATCCACCGTGACCTGAAGCCCGCGAACGTTCTCCTCGACGAGGATCGCAATGCTCTCATCGCCGATCTCGGTCTGGTCAAGGACTCGAGCGCTCGCACCGTGCTGACCCAGATGGGGCAGACGCTCGGCTCGATCTCCTACATGTCCCCCGAGCAGATCCGCGATCCCTCGAACGTCGACGCGCGATCGGATGTCTATGCCCTCGGGTGTGTCGCCTATGAGTGCCTGTGCGGTGTTCCTCCGTTCGTAGGGACCGGAGCGATGCAGATCATGTGGGCTCACATGCGCGAGGAACCGCCGGACCCGCGCGAGCACCGGACCGAGCTCTCCGAGGAGCTCTGCTGGTCGCTCGGCAAGGCGCTTGAGAAGGACCCGGCCGCGCGACCCCCGACGGCGACGACCTTCGGACATATGCTGCAACTCGCCGCATCCCAACAGGAGACCCCGAAAGGAACGCCGTGACCGATTTCCTCCGCCTCGTCCAGGTCCGGCCCGAGGCCGGTGCCGAGTTGTCGGTCGCCGAGGCACTCACCCTCGGCCGCGAGAACACCGACGTGGTTCTCGACGACCCGGAGGCATCGCGCCGCCACGCGTCGCTCGAGGTGAAGGATGGGACGATTCTCGTTCGGGACCTGGGGTCGAGCAACGGAACCTTCGTCAACGGCGAGGAGGTGAGCGAGCGGGCGCTGGCCGAAGGCGACGAGCTGCGCATCGGCGACACCGTCTGGAAGGCGGAGCTGGGGGGCGCTGGGGCCACGAGGATCCGCGCCCGACCAGCGGCGCCGCCGCCGACCATCGCCAACGCCGCTCCGCCTCCGGTTTCCGCGGAGTCCCCCGCCGCTCCCCCCGCGCCGGAGCCCGCCGCTCCGCCTGCGCCGGCGCAGGAGCGGGCTCC
>JBBSQE010000188.1:0-5436 GCA_038258095.1 Solirubrobacterales bacterium
GATCGCACAGAGCACGATCGCGGGGTTGCGCTCCTTCATCACCTCGTAGCCGACGCCGAGCCGGTCCATGACGCCCGGCCGGAAGCCCTCGATCACTATGTCATGGCTCGCGACCAGCTTCAGGAGCGCCTCGCGCCCCTCGTCGGACTTGAGGTTCAGCCGCACCGAGCGCTTGCCGCGATTCAGCGACAGATAGAGCGCCGAGCGAGTGCCGAGCGCCTGGTGGGAATCGTCGCCATAAAAGGGTGGAGCCCAGCGGATGTAGTCCCCCATGCCGGTGTCCTCGACCTTGAGGACCTCGGCGCCGAAGTCGGCGAGGAGCTGCGTGGCGAACCCGCCAGGGAGGAGCCGGGTGAGGTCGAGGACCTTGACGTCGGAGAGCGGCAGGTCCCCCACCGACTGCTCGTCCGCGCTCACTCCGGTGCCTTTTCGGCGGCCTCGATCGGGTGCAGCAGCGCGTCGCGGCGGCTGACCTCGCCGGTCAGGCCGAGCATCTCCCGGGCCTCAGCCACGGTCGCGGCACGGCGGCCGATGTCCTCGGCCATCTGGCGTGCCTTGCCGACGAGGTCGCCGTTGGAGCGGGCCATCTCGCCGTTCGGGAGATAGAGGTTGTCCTCGAGCCCGGCGCGGATGTTGCCGCCGAGCACGAGGGACGACGCAAGCAGCTTCCACTGATCGCGCGAGACCCCGATCACCTGCCAGTTGTTCGGCCCCTCGGGGCCGCCGGGGATCTGATCCGACATCGCGGCGACGTTGCGCGGCAACGGACGCACCCCGCCGGTCACCCCCATCACCAGGGAGATCTGAAGCGGCGGCTCGAGTGTGCCCATGTCGAGGAACGGGTCGAGGTTGGCGACGTGCCCCGTGTCGAAGCACTCGTGCTCGGGCTGGATGCCGAGTTCGTTCATCTCGGTGATGAACTCCGTGATCGTGTCGAAGCTGTTCTCGAACACGGCCTTGAAGACGAAGTCCTTGCGCCGCCGCGAGTACTTCGCGTAGTTCATCGAGCTCATGTTCAGAGCGGCGACGTCCGGCTTCAGCGCCCGCAGGTACTCCAGGCGCTTCTCCATCGGCACCCCGATTGCCCCGGTCGAGTAATTGATGATCACGTCGTCGACCTCGCCCTTGATCGCCTCGGTGATCGCCGCGAAGTCCTCGACCTCATACGACGGCACGCCCTCCGGCGTCCGCGCGTGGATGTGGATCTGGGAGGCGCCCTCGTCGACCGCACGCCGTGCCTCCGCCCCGTACTCCTCCGGCGTGTAGGGGATCGCGGGGCACTGGTCGCGGTTAGCGATCGCACCCGAGATCGAACAGGTGACGATGACCGGGTCCTCAAATCGGCTCATCGGTCCTCTCCTCCAGTTGTCGCGTATGTATCGCCATGCGGGACAAACACGACAATTCGCGTCGGCGTCGCGGTCATACGGGCATGACCCCGTGCTTTTTCCATGGCCTCTCGACCCGTTTGTTCCTCGCCATCCGCAGGCCCCGGATGATGATCGGGCGGGTCTCGCGCGGGTCGATGATGTCGTCGATCATCGCGTTGCCCGCCGCAATGTAGGGGTCGATGATCTTGCGGACCTCGGCGAGCATCTGCTCGCGGGTCGCCCCTGGATCATCTGATGCCTCGATTGCCGAGCGGCCGATGATGTTCACCGCGCCCTCGGCGCCCATCACCGAGATCTCGGCTCCGGGCCAGGCGACGATCAGGTCCGGCTCGTAGGCGCGTCCGTTCATCACGTAGTAGCCGGCGCCGTAGGCCTTGCGGACGATCACGGTGATCTTCGGAACGGTGGCCCGGGAGACCGCGTAGAGCATCTTCGCGCCATGGCGGATGATCCCGGCGTGCTCGACCTTCGAGCCGACCATGAACCCCGGCACGTCCTGAAGGAAGACGAGCGGAATGTTGAAGGCGTCGCAGAGATTGATGAAGCGCGCCGCCTTGTCAGCCGAGTCGTTGTCGAGAATGCCGGCGAGCTGCTTCGGCTGGTTGGCGACGATTCCGACCGGCTGCCCGCCGAACCGCGCGAGACACGTGATCAGCGTCTTGGCGAACTTCGGCTTGATGTCTAGGTACTCGCCGTCGTCGACGACCTCGGCGATCACCTCGTACATGTCGTAGGGCTTGCGAGGTGACTCGGGAACGATGTCGAGGAGGCGCTCCGACATGCGGTCCTCAGCGTCTGATGCCTCCAGCACCGGCGGCTTCTCCTCGCAGTTCTGCGGGAAGAACGAGAGGTAGCGCTTGACGACCTCGATGCACTCGGCGTCGTCTGCCACCTCGAGGTCGCCGACTCCCGACTTGCGGCAATGGACCTTGGCGCCGCCGAGGTCCTCCATCGAGATCTCCTCGCCGGTCACGGCCTGCGTGAGGTGCGGGCCGGCGAGCGCCATCGCTCCCTGACCGGAGACCATCGGGACGAAGTCCGACAGCGCCGGGATGTAGGCGGTGCCCGCGGCGCAGGGCCCCATCATCGCCGCGACCATCGGGATGACGCCGGACATGATCACCTCCTCGCGGAAGAGGTGGCCGGAGCCGGCGAAGAGCGACCCGGCGGCCTCCTGGATCCGCGCCCCGGCCGAGTCGAGCAGCCAGATGAACGGCATCCGCTTCGAGAGCGCCATCTCGCGCAGGCGGGTGACCTTGAGTTCCCCGGTCATCCCCATCGCGCCGGCCATCACCGTGAAGTCGTAGGCGGCGATCGCGCAGGGACGGCCGTTGATGTCGCCCCAGCCGGTGATCACGCCGTCAGCGGGAGCGTCGACTCCTTCCAGCGCCTTCTGGGAGAAGTGCGGGCGGCCGTGGATGCCGAGCTCGTTGAAGGTGCCCGGGTCAACCAGGAGATCGAGCCGTTCGCGGGCCGTCAGCTTGCCGCGGCTGTGCTGCTTTTCGACCTTCTCCTCGCCGCCACCGAGCTTGGCCTTCTCGCGCCGCCCGTGGAGATCCTCGACCAACTTCTGCATGCCCGTCTGCTCGCCGTGCTCGGTGCCCGCCGGGGGCTCCGGCGCCTCGGCGCCACTCACAGTCTCCTCAGTCGCCACGTCTCGTCCTCCTCGTGTGATGGGTCGGCCCGATCGCCGTAGAGTCACCATGGTGAGCGTGATCGGAAGGGCTCTTCTCGTGGCGGCGGCGTGCGCGGCGCTGCTGGGCTGCGGGGGCACGGCGTCGGCCGAGCGGGGTCGCCGTCCGGCCCGGGTCATCCCACCGGTCGACTTCACCAAGTCGGGCGGTTTCGCACCGGTGCTCGAGCGGCTTCACATCGCCCGCAACGGACGCGCGGCCCTGCGCACCGGCTTCCCGGGCAGCGTCGAGACGACGAGGTTCCGCCTGGCGCGGAGCCGACTCGCTTCGCTTCGCTCCGGCTTCGCAGCAGCAGGCCTTGCCGGGATCGGCGCGGCGGGCCCGACGTCGTGCGCAGACTGCTTCGAGTACCGGATCACCTACCGCGGGCACACCGTGGACCGAGCCGAGACCGACGTCCCGAAGCGGCTCGAACCGGTGATCACCCAGCTCACGGCGATCGTCGACTCCCACCTGCCCAGGTAGCGGCATCGGTCGGGAAGCGGTCATCTAGCGCCCCTTCCACTCCGGGTCACGCTTCTCGAAGAAGGCGGTGACACCCTCGATGGCGTCCTCGGTCGACAGCTCGATCGTGAGCTGTGAGCGCAGGTAGTCGAACGCGTCGACCATCGGCATGTCGAGCTGGCGCCACATCGCGTCCTTGCCCATCCGCATGATCAGCGGCGACTTCGCGGCCAGCTTCGCCGTCCACTCGTCGACCGTCGCATCGAAGTCCTCGGCGGCAACCACCTTGTTGACGATCCCGGCATCGCGGGCCTCCTCGGCGGTGAGACGCTCGCCGAGCAGAAGCATCTCGTTGGTCTTCTTGCGGCCGACGTTGCGGTAGATCAGCGCCATGATCATGAAGGGGAAGAGACCGACGTTGATCTCGGGCGTGCCGAACCCCGCGGTGTCCTTGGCGATGATCAGGTCGCAGGCGAGGGCGATGCCGAGCGAACCCGCGAGCACGTGCCCGCTGGCGGCGACGACCGAAGGCTTGCCGAGCTCGCCGAGTGCCTTGAAGACGTCGACGAACAACTCGGCGCCGAAGTGCTTGTGGACGAGCGGGACATCGGCGCCGAACCCGCCCAGGTTGCCGCCGGCCGAGAAGACCTTCTCGTGGGAGGAGCCGAGAACGACGACTCGGACCGCTTCGTCCTCACGCGCCGAGGCGAGGGCCTCGAGCAGCTCGCCGAGCAGCTCGTTCGAGAGCGCGTTGCGGTTGTCGGGGTCGTCGAGGGTGATCCGCGCCACGCCGTCCGCCACCTCGTAGGTGATCTTCTCGTAGGCCATTCGCGGCAGAATACCACCGAATGAGAAGTGGGAAGTGCTACTGTCCACTCTCGCAAGAGACCCCGAGCCGAGGAGCAAGACCCAGTGGCAACCGCAACGACCAATGGCGGCGCAACCTCCGTCATCAAGCCCGACCACAACGCCTCGAGCAGCAAGCACTTCATCTTCACCGAGGAGCACGAGGATCTGCGCGCGTCGCTTCAGTCCTGGGTCGAAAAGGAGCTGTACCCCCACCGCAACGAGTGGGAGGACACCTATTGGCCGACCTCGGCGCTGAAGCGCGCCGGTGACCTCGGCTTCCTCGGCCTCTGCTTCCCCGAGCGCTACGGCGGCCAGGGGGGCGACTACTTCTACTCGCTGGTGCGCGCCGAGTGCATGAGCTACTCCGGCTCGGGCGGCACCAACATGGGGTTCGCGGTCCAGACCGACATGGTGCTCCCTCCCATCCACATGCTTGGGACCGAGGAGCAGAAGGAGCGCTACCTGACTCCCGGCCTGAAGGGCAACAAGGTCGGCTGCCTGGGAATCACCGAGCCTGGCGCCGGCTCCGATGTCGCCGGGATCCGCACCACCGCGATCCGCGACGGTGACGAGTACGTCATCAACGGCTCGAAGACGTTCATCACCAACGCCCCGCGCGCGGACTTCATCGTCCTCGTCGCGAAGACCGACCCCTCCGAGCGCCACGCGGGCATCACGCTGCTGCTCGTCGACCTGCGCGACGAGTCAGGCGAGAAGGTTCCGGGATTCACCGTCTCGGCCGAGCTCGAGAAGCTCGGGATGCATGCATCCGACACCGGCGAGATCTCCTTCGAGGATGTCCGCGTCCCCGCCGATGCGGTGCTGGGCGAGGTCGGCAAAGGCTTCTACCACATCTCCTGGGAGCTCCAGGGAGAGCGGCTGGTCGCCTCGGTCGGCTGCCACGCCGGCGCTGAGCGGATGATGGAGAAGACACTCGATTACGCCAAGGAGCGCGAGGCGTTCGGCCGCCCGATCGGCAAGTTTCAGGCAATCCGCCACAAGTTCGCCGAGATGGCGACGAAGATCGAGGCCGCGAAGCAGTTCAACTACATGACGGC
>JBBSQE010000189.1:0-5360 GCA_038258095.1 Solirubrobacterales bacterium
CCGGCTGCTGCGGGCCGGAGGACGCCTGGTCTGCTTCGGGATGAGCGAGGCGCAGAGCGGCGACGGGCGCAGCATCCCGGGGGTGGTCAAGGGCCTCGCGAGCATGATGACGGCGACGCTGCCCTGGTGGAAGAGCATGGCGATCATGAACGAGAACAAGGGCGTCTTCGGCCTCAACATGCTGGCCTGGTGGGATCGCGAGGGCAGCCTGGGGCGGCTGATCGAGCCGCTGGGGGCCGACCTCGCTTCCGGGGCGCTCGCGCCCGTCGTCGCGGAGTCGTTCCCGTTCGAGCGGGCCGGCGAGGCGCACACCTTCATCCACGAGCGGCGCAACGTGGGCAAGGTCGTGCTGACCCCCTAGCTCGGGTCGAGGCCCTTGACGAAGGCCTTCCGTTCGCTACAGTCCCTAGCCGATGACCCGCCGGCAACCCAGCCTCGCGCTACTCCTTCTCCTCCCCCTGCGGGGGGAATAGCGCTGGGCGGCGCGATAGCCGCGAGAGAAAAGGGAACATCGAGAGTTCGAGAGAAGGAGTCAGCGATGGACGCTGATACGCACGTAGAGGACGCCGGCCGGGTGGAGATCTTCGACACGACGCTGCGCGACGGGGAGCAGTCGCCGGGGATCTCGCTGAACACCCAGGAGAAGGTCGAGATCGCGACCCAGCTCGCTCGCCTTGGCGTCGACGTGGTCGAGGCCGGTTTCCCGATCACCTCGCCCGGCGACTTCGAGGCCGTGCAGGCGATCTCGCGCACCGTCGCCGGGCCGGTGATCTGCGGGCTCGCTCGGACCCAGAAGGGGGACATCGACGCCGCCTGGGGCGCGATCGGCGACGCCGAGCGACCCCGGATCCACACGTTCATCTCGACCTCGGACATCCACATCGAGCACCAGCTCCAGACGACGCGCGATGACGTCAAGGGTCAGACGAAGGCCGCGGTCGCGACCGCCCGCGAATACTGTGACGACGTCGAGTTCTCGCCGATGGACGCGACCCGCGCCGACATCGACTTCACGGCCGAGGTCGTCTCGATCGCGGTCGCCGAAGGCGCAACCGTCGTCAACATCCCCGACACGGTCGGCTACACGACCCCCGAGGAGTACCGGGACTACTTCGCGCAGCTCTACTCGATGGTCCCGGGGCTGACCGACCTGGTGGTCTCGGTCCATACCCACGACGACCTCGGCATGGCCGTCGCGAACGCCTACGCGGGCGTGCAGGCCGGCGCTCGGCAGATCGAGTGCGCCATCAACGGCATCGGCGAGCGCGCGGGCAACTGCTCGCTGGAGGAGATCGTGATGCTGCTCGACACGCGCTCCGCCCACCACGGCTACGGCACCGGCATCGTCACCCGCGAGCTGGCGCGGACCAGCCGGATGGTCTCCCGCCTCACCGGCTACCCGGTCGCGCCGAACAAGGCGATCATCGGGCGCAACGCCTTCGCCCACGAGGCGGGCATCCACCAGGACGGCGTGCTGAAGAACCGCGAGACCTACGAGATCATGGACGCGACCACGGTCGGCCTCGACTCCAACTCGATCGTCCTCGGCAAGCATTCCGGGCGCCATGCGCTGCAGGATGCGCTCGACCAGCTCGGTTTCCAGGTCAAGGGCAGCGCGCTGAACCAGGCCTTCAAGCGGTTCAAGGAAATCGCGGACAAGAAGAAGCAGGTGACCGCGCTCGACCTCGAGGCGATCGTCTCCGACGAGATGCGCGACCGCGAAGAGTCCCACACGATGGCCTGGTTCGAGGTCGAGGCCGGCTCACGCCGTGATCCGGTCGCCCGCGTCGCGGTGAAGATGCCGTCCGGTGAGGAAGCGGTCGGCACGGCGGGGGGCGACGGCCCGATCGACGCGATCTTCTCGGCCATCCAGGACGCGGCCGGCGTCGAGTGCGAGCTGCGCCAGTTCACGGTCGAGGCCGTGACCGGTGGCGACGATGCGCTCGGCCAGGTGACCGTGATGCTGCGCGCCGCCGGGCGCCTGGCCACAGGGCAGGGCGTGGCGACAGACATCCTCGAGGCATCGGCGCGCGCCTACGTCCGGGCGCTCGGCAACGCGCTGGACGGCGCAGCGGTCCGCGAGGCCGAGGCTGCAACGGCGGACGCGGCGGTGGAGCGGACTCCGGGGCCGTAGCAGGGCCCGAACGCGCATCGACCCGAGGAGTGCGGATCTGGGAGAGTTGCTCCATGCCCAACTCACTCGAAGGACGCAAAGCCATCATCACCGGTGCCTCGTCGGGACTTGGCGCCGCAACTGCGCGCAAGCTCGTCGCCGAGGGTGCCACCGTCGCGGTCGGCGCACGCCGCAAGGACAAGCTCGATGACCTCGTCTCCGAACTCGGGGACTCGGCGCACGCATTCGAGGTGGACCTGACCGACCGGGATGCCGCGACGAAGTTCGTCGACGACGCCTCGGAGGCGATGGGCGGGGTCGACATCCTCGTCAACAACGCCGGAGTGATGCTCCTCGGGCTCGTCTGGGGCGCGGATCTCAGCGAATGGGAGCAGATGCTGAACATCAACTGCCTCGGGCTCCTCTACTGCACCCACGCGGCGTTGCCGAAGCTCGCCGAGGCCGGGGGAGGGGACATCGTCAACGTCTCCTCGGTTGCGGGACGCACGGCAAACGCCGGCTCGGCTGTCTACAACATGACCAAGTTCGGGGTACAGGCTTTCTCCGAGGCGTTGCGCCAAGAGGCTGCCAACGTGAAGGTGCGGGTGATGTGTCTCGAGCCCGGCTACGTCGAGACCGAGCTCCAAGGCCACAACACGAACCCGATGGTGGTCGAGCGCATCGCAGAAATGCGCGAGCAGCTCGGCGACGACGGCGTCCTGCGGGCCGACGACATGGCCAACGCCATCCACTACGCGGTCTCGCAGCCGCCCAACGTCGCGGTCAACGAGATCCTGGTGCGCCCGGCGAGCCAGCAGCGCTGACCCGGCCGATCCGGGTCGGCGGGCGTACGCCTCCGGGAGCCAAACGAACGCGTCCGGGATGACCGGCGTACGTTTCAACCATGACAGTCATGGCGAACGCTACGTCGGTCGCGCGTCAGGTCTTGGCAGCGCTATACAAACGTATGTGATAGTTTACGCATCGTGATGCCCCCCGAGGCCCCACCCGCCGAGCCCGTGGCGGGCCCTGAATCCGTTTCGGTCGGCCCCCGCGTCCTCGCGCTCCGCGACGGTATGGGCCTGAGCCTGCGTGACCTGGCAATGCGATCGGGTGTCAGCGCCCCGATGCTCTCGCAGGTGGAGCGGGGAGAGACGAGCCCGACCCTGGCCGTCGCCGCCAAGATCGCCGCCGGCCTCGAGCTCTCGCTGTCCCAGCTCCTGCGCCTCGACGAGTCGAGTCATGTCGCAATCGTGCGGGCAGCCGAGCGTGCTCCCGCCGACGATCGCCCGCACCGTGTCGACGAGCTGACGCCGCCCCTGCCCGGCCAGCGCGCGCACGTGTCCGAGCACAGGCTCGCCCCGGGCGCCGCAACCGGTGGCGCCGGGGATCCGCCGATGCACGAGCCGGGCAGTCGCGAGACCGCCGTGGTCCTCACGGGCGACCTGACGCTCTTCGTCGACGGTGCCCGCCATAAGCTGGCCGGGGGCGACAGCGTCACCTTCGACGCCGATCTGCCACACCATTTCGAGAACGAGGGCGGCGAGTCGACGCGGTTCGTCGCCGTGATCGCCGCCGGCCTGCGCCGCGGATGAGCGCGAACGAGCGCGAGCAGAGGAGATGGCCGCTGTGAAAACGATGTTCGAGAAGATCTGGGAGTCCCATGAGGTGTCGGAGGGCCTGATTTACATCGACCTCCATCTCGTCCACGAGGTGACCTCGCCGCAGGCCTTCGATGGGCTTCGCCTCGCCGATCGCGGGGTTCGCAGGCCCGACAAGACGATCGCGACCGCGGACCACAACGTCCCGACCGATGGGACGCCGACGGCCGACCTGATCGCCGACAAGCTCTCGCGGGTGCAGGTCGAGACGCTCGAGCGCAACTGCGAGGAGTTCGGCATCCCGGTCTATTCGCTCGGCTCTGACCGGCGCGGCATCGTCCATGTGATCGGCCCGGAGCTGGGCGTCACCCAGCCGGGCATGACCATCGTCTGCGGCGACAGCCACACGGCGACGCACGGCGCCTTCGGCTCCCTGGCCTTCGGCATCGGGACCTCCGAGGTCGAGCACGTGCTCGCCACCCAGACGCTCGGACAGCAGCGCCCGAAGACGATGCGGATCAACTACACGGGCGAGCTCGCGCCGGGCGTGACGCCCAAAGACCTGATCCTGGCGACGATCGGCCGGCTCGGGACCGGCGGGATGGTCGGCCACACCGTCGAGTACGCGGGCCCGGCGATCGAGGCGATGACCATGCCCGGCCGCATGACGGTCTGCAACATGACGATCGAGGGCGGAGGGCGCGCCGGCATGATCGCGCCCGACGAGACCACCTATGAGTTCATGCGCGGCCGCCCGGGCGTCCCGGAGGATTTCGAAGCCGCCGTCGCCTGCTGGAGCGAGCTGAAGACCGACGAGGGTGCCGAGTTCGACACCGAGGTCGAGATCGATGCGTCGGGCATCTCACCGATGGTCACCTGGGGCACGACCCCGGGGATGGTCGTCGAGGTCACCGACTCGGTTCCCGGCCCGGATGCTCCTGATGGCCCCGTCGATCCGGAGACCGCGGCGCGGGCGCTGACCTACATGGGTCTCCGGGCCGGGACGCCGATGCAGGAGATCACGCTCGACCGCGTCTTCATCGGCTCCTGCACCAACTCCCGGATCGAGGACCTGCGCGAGGCGGCCGAGGTCGTCGACGGCCACAAAGTTGCCGAGACCGTTCGTGCCATGGTCGTGCCGGGTTCTCAGCAGGTCAAGATCCAGGCCGAGTCCGAGGGCCTCGACGACGTCTTCCGGTCGGCCGGGTTCGAGTGGCGCGAGGCCGGGTGCTCGATGTGCCTCGGCATGAACCCGGACACCCTGGCCGATGGCGAGCGCTGTGCGTCGACCTCGAATCGCAACTTCGAAGGCCGCCAGGGCAAGGGCGGGCGCACGCACCTCGTGAGCCCGATGATGGCCGCAGCCGCTGCCGTCGAAGGGCGCTTCGTCGACATCAGGAGCTGGCTCGGCTCGACCAGGACCGCGGCATGAGGCCCGTCGACAGAATCGTGGGTGACGTCTCGGTGCTGAACCGCTCTGACGTCGACACCGACCAGATCATCCCCAAGCAGTTCCTGAAGCGGGTGGAGCGCACGGGCTTCGGGGAATTCCTCTTCTATGACTGGATTCGCGACGGCGAGATCACGCTCGAGAAGAACCCGATCCTCGTCGCCGGCCGCAACTTCGGATGCGGGTCGTCACGCGA
>JBBSQE010000190.1:0-5274 GCA_038258095.1 Solirubrobacterales bacterium
CCCGAACAAGAAGGTCACCACGCCCGGTCTGAAGTCAGGCCACGGGCGCAAGAAGCGCGTGTCCGCGCCTCAGCGCCGCGGCGTTTGCACCCGTGTCGCGACCGTCACTCCGAAGAAGCCGAACTCGGCTCTGCGGAAGATCGCCCGCGTGCGTCTCACCAACGGCATGGAGGTCACGACCTACATCCCGGGCGAGGGCCACAACCTCCAGGAGCACTCCGTCGTGCTCGTTCGAGGTGGCCGCGTCAAGGATCTCCCGGGTGTCCGCTACAAGGTGGTTCGAGGGACGCTCGACGCCGCCGGGGTCTCCGACCGCAAGCAGGGCCGCTCCCTGTACGGGGTCAAGCGCTAGATGCCTCGCCGTTCAGCAGCTTCGATCCGGCCGGTCGCGCCTGATGCCCGGAATCGCAACCGCCTCGTGCAGCAGCTCATCAACAAGGTGATGCTCCACGGCAAGAAGTCCCTGGCCGAGCAGATCGTCTACGACGCCCTCGCCATCGTCGGAGAGCGTTCGAACGAGGACCCGGTCGAGACGCTCGAGTCGGCGGTCAAGACTCTCACGCCGGTACTCGAGGTCAAGTCTCGCCGGGTCGGCGGGGCCACCTACCAGGTCCCGGTCGAGGTCCCCGCCCGCAGGGCGCGCACCCTTGCGGTCCGGTGGCTCGTCAGCTACGCGCGGTCGCGACGCGAGTACTCGATGGCCGAGCGTCTCGCGAATGAGATTCTCGATGCGAACCGCCAGCAGGGCAACGCCTGGAAGCGTAAGGACGACATCTACCGGATGGCGCAGGCAAACAAGGCGTTCGCCCACTACCGCTGGTAGACGTCCCGCTTCTCCCCTGAGCCGTCCTCGTCCTCGTCACCACCGGGAGAGTCCTTCTCCGCCTTGCCGTTCGAAGCCGGCTTCGGCGGCCGTTTCGTGTCGCCCTCATCGCTCCGCCCCGCCTCCGGCTCGCTCCGGCCGCTCGCCTTCTCGGACTCGTTCGCCTTCTTCGGTGCATCCGTGCTGCCGCGCTTGGCGCCCCACACGGGGGCGTCGGCCTTCTCGTCGGCAGGCTTGGGTTTGGTCTTGGCCCTGGGCTTCGCCTTGGGTTTGGGCCGCGAGCGCACCCTGCGGCGCCGCGTCGGCGCCTTTTCGGCGTCCTTCCAGGGCGACTCGGGGGCAGGGCGGTTCGACGGCAGGCTGCCGCGGCTCCTGGCGGACGCGCGGGGCCGAAGGGCCCGCAGCTGTTCCCCGCTCAGCGTCGCCATCGCGCCGCCGCAGACGGTCAGGACCAGGGCTCCGATCAGCTCGACCCAGAAGCCGTCCTCGGGTTGGGCCTTGGCCTGGAGGAAGGTCTGGTTCGGGTCGTCGAAGGTCCCGATCTTGTCGACGTCGGGAAGATCGACGATGAGGAAGATCAGGAGCGCGGTGACCCCGGCCGCCGCCACCGCAATCGCGGCGGGCTTCGACCCGGCTATCAGCGCCACGACGAGCGATCCGATCGCGAAGAGGCCGAGGATCAGCAGGGCATAGTGGTGGCGGTCGCCGCCGCCCGAGGTCTCGAGCGTCACGGCGCCCGCGCCCTCGAACCGGAACGTGTCGGACAACTCGCCGGCGACGAGCAACAGCGCCCCCCCGATCACGGCCAGGGGGAGCAGGCGCTCGGGCGCGAACCGCCTCATCAGGAGCTCCCCTTGGCGAGAGGCGAGTCTCCCTTGCCGACGCCCTTGGGCATCGTGGCTCTTGAACGGGCACGCTTCTTCCCCTTCCGCCGCCTGGAGGAATCGGTCTCCGACGGGCTCGGCCTGCGCCGCTTTCCGCGCGAGCGAGCTGATGCCGGGCGCAGGTGCAGGCTCAGCAGGAGGCCGCAGAGGACAAGCCCTGCGGACGCCGCGAGCTCGGCGTAGAAGCCTTCCGCAAGGGTCGCATGGGCTCCCGCGAAGGCAAGACCGGTGTCGCCTTCATCGAGCCCCCGAGGCTTGTCGATGAGCAGCGTGATCAGGATTCCCGCCACGCCGGCGAGGGAGACGAGCAGGCCAAACCTGCGCCGGTTGCCGGCCAGGGCGGCCACGGCGAGCAGCGCGGCGATGATCGCGATCGGCACGATCACGCTCACCTGGAGGCCGAGAATGACCAGAGAGTGGTTGTCGGCCGCCTGATGGACGTCCACCTGGGGGGCCGGAGCGATGTCGGCGACCTGGGAATACTCGGGCTGGCCGATCTCGACACCCCGGTAGTCGACGTATTGGGCGACGACCATGCAGACGGCGCAGGCGACCGTCAGGGCCACGACCACGCGGACAGGGGTGAAGAGCCGGTCCAGGGTGCGGATCGTCCAGGCCAGCCCCCGTCGGCCCCCCTGGAGGACGGCCGTGATCGATCGCTGGACGATTCCGGCGAAGCGGAGGACCAGGACGAGGACCGGAGTGAGCGCCTTGGCCACTCCCGACAGCCCCTTCCGGGCGAGCGGCCCCACGGCCTCGGCCCGCCTGGCGGTCGCCCTGAGGCCCCGAGCGGACGCAGCGCGAGCGGACGCAGCTCCCGTCGCAAGCGACTCGCGACGGCTTGAGGTCCCGCGGCGCTTGGAACCGGGCCTGGGCCCCTTGGCGGCGGGCTTCGAGCCGCGGGTGTGAGATGCGGCCGCATCGCCGCTGCGTGAGGCCTTCTGCTTCGACCGCCCGCCCCGCCCCTTCTTGTCGGCCTTCTCGCGCTCGGTGCGCGCCTTCGCCCGGGCCGAAGCGCGCTCCGAGGCAGTCGGCGCCGCTCCCGGCGTGGCTGCCCCGGACTTGCCGGAACTGCGCTCCGGGCGAGCCCTGCGGGACCGCTTCTCTTTGGGCTTGGCGGGTTCGGCGGTCTTGCCGCGGCCGCGCAGGAAGGAGCGGCGCTTCGGCGTTCGGGCCTCGGCCGCCCCCTCACGGCGCTCCGGCTTCGACTCGCGCTCCGACTTCGCGGCCTTACGAGGCTTGTCGGTCTTGCGGGGCTTCGCGGCCTGCGGCTTCGACTCGCTCGGTTTGGTCGCCGCTTTCGGCTTCGACTCGCTCTCCGGTTTCGCCGCCGCCCTCTTCGGCTTCCGGGCGGGCGTTGCGTCCGGCCCGTCTCCGGCCTTCGTCGGACTCTTGCTCTCGCCGCCGCCTTCACCGAGCTCACCCCGAAGGCGTGCGGAGAGCTCCTCGCGCCGCGCCTGCCGCCGCGCCTTCTCGTCGGCATCCCGCTCGTCTTTGCGCTTCTTGAAGGGGCTCATACCTCTGCTATCATCGCCCGTCGCTCAGGCAAGAGGCACGCGCCTTCGCCCCTGAGCCCGGAGAGTTCCCTGACACCATGGATGGCCGCCTGACATAGACGTCTTACCCGGTTTCGCGGAGATACGTTCACTCCGGGCCCGCAAGGGCCTTTTTCATGCTCCGAAACAAGATGTCCGCGAAGTCCGTTTCTCTCCAAGTCCCCAACCAATCCACACTCTACGCCGAAGAAGAAAATGCCACGCTCCTTTCCTCTAGAGAAGACGCGCAACATCGGAATCATGGCGCACATCGACGCCGGGAAGACGACGACGACCGAGCGCATCCTCTATTACACCGGCCGGACCCACAAGATGGGGGAGGTCCACGAGGGCGCCGCGGTCATGGACTGGATGGAGCAGGAGCAGGAGCGCGGCATCACGATCACCTCGGCGGCGACCGCCTGCGAGTGGGACGGGCACCGGATCAACATCATCGACACGCCCGGCCACGTGGACTTCACCGTCGAGGTCGAGCGCAGCCTCCGGGTTCTCGACGGCGCGATCGCCGTCTTCGACTCCGTCGCAGGCGTCGAGCCGCAGTCGGAAACCGTCTGGCGCCAGGCCGACAAGTACGGGGTCCCCCGCATCGCCTATGTCAACAAGATGGACCGGACGGGCGCAGACTTCTTCAAGGCCGTGGACACGATGCGGGACCGCCTCGGCGCGAACGCCGTCCCGATGCAGCTCCCGATCGGCCAGGAGGCCGAGTTCGAGGGCGTGATCGACCTGGTCACCGAGAAGGCGATCATCTACAAGGACGATCTGGGCGAGGACTTCGAGACGACCGATATCCCGGCCGAGTACGCCGAGCAGGCGGCGGAGTACCGCAAGGAGCTGATCGAGGCATCGGCCGACGCGGACGATGAGCTGATGGAGGCCTACCTCGGCGAGGAGGAGATCTCGGCCGCACAGCTCACCGTCGCCCTTAAGAAGGCGACGCTCTCGGTGACCCTGACCCCCGTGCTCCTCGGCTCCAGCTTCAAGAACAAGGGCGTGCAGCCCCTCCTCGACACGATCGTCGCGCTGCTCCCGTCCCCGCTCGAGGTGACGCAGGTCGAGGGCATCGAGCCCGGCGCGAAGTCCGATGACGAGGGAACCTCGGCCACCCGCCCGGCCGATGACTCCGGCCCCTTCTCAGCTCTGGCCTTCAAGATCATGTCCGACCCGTTCGTCGGCAAGCTCACCTACTTCCGGGTCTACTCCGGCAAGCTCGAGGCGGGGGGGCGCGTCCTCAACGTGACCAGCGGCAAGACCGAGCGGATCGGCCGCCTGCTGATGATGCACGCGAACTCACGTGAGGAGATCGAGGAGGTCTACGCGGGCGACATCTGCGCCGGTGTCGGACTCAAACAGACGTCGACCGGCGACACGCTCGCCGCTCCCGACGCCCCGATCCTGCTCGAGAACATCACCTTCCCCGAGACCGTGATCGCCGTCTCAATCGAGCCGAAGACGAAGGCCGACCAGGAGAAGATGGGCGCCGCGCTCGCGCGCCTCGGCGAGGAGGACCCCACCTTCCGCATCGAGTCCGACGAGGAGACCGGCCAGACCCTGATCCACGGGATGGGCGAGCTTCACCTCGAGGTCATCGTCGACCGCATGATCCGCGAGTTCAACGTCGAGGCGACGGTCGGCAGGCCCGAGGTCGCCTACCGCGAGACGATTCGCGAGCGCGCCGAGAAGGTCGTCGGGCGCTTCGTCCGCCAGACCGGCGGCCGCGGCCAGTTCGGCCACGTGGTCATCAATGTCGAGCCGGCTCCCGGCGAGGGCTTCAAGTTCGAGTCGAAGATCAAGGGCGGTGCCATCCCCGGCGAGTTCATCAACCCGGCCGCCCAGGGCATGGAGGAAGCGCTCCTGAACGGGATCAAGGCCGGCTACCCGATGGTCGACGTTTCGGTTGAGCTCGTCGATGGCTCCTTCCACGACGTCGATTCCTCGGAGATGGCCTTCAAGATCGCCGGCTCGATGGCGATGCAGGAGGCTGCCCGCAAGGCCAAGCCGGTTCTGCTCG
>JBBSQE010000191.1:0-5234 GCA_038258095.1 Solirubrobacterales bacterium
CCGCTCGCGATCGCGATCTCGACCGCCGGCGCCTCTCCGGCGCTGGCGAAACGCATGAAGCGCGAGATCTCCGAGCTCTTCGGCGAGGACTACGCGCGCCTCGCGGTCCTGCTGAACGACGCCCGCGGCTGGGCGAAGTCCACCCTCCCGACCTACCAGGACCGCAAGCAGTTCTTCGAGGGGATCGTCAACGGCGATCCCGACCCCGTCACCCTCCTCCGCGACGGCCGCGAGGCGGACGTTCTCGAGCTGATCGAGGCCGCGAAGCGCGTGCACGGGCCTGCGGCGGTCTAGCGGGGCGCGGCGACTGATTGGAGGATCGGTGTCGTCCCGGCGACGCCAATCCTCCGACGACGCGGCCAACTCAGCCGCTGAAGACCCAGGCGAAGAGCGGAGCGGTGGGCTGGTGGGCACGGCGCCGGGCCATCCGGATCGCAGCGCTGCGGGTCCGGTGCGAGAGGCCGGCGATGTAGCGCCCGCCGCGTGTCTTCACCAGCACGCCGTAGCCGTTCCTGACCCAGACCGCCACATGGCAGCCGGAGCCGCACTCGGCCTGGGAGCGGATCTTCGCCCCGGCCTGGGTGCCGTAGTCGTAGGAGATCGACGCGTGGCGGGTCGCCTCGTTGATCGAGATCGCGCCCCAGTCGGCACGCGCGGCCGTGGGTGCGACGAAGAGAGCCGCCACCGCCGCCGCGGCGACGAGGATGCAAAAGCGTCTCGGCACGAGGAGAACCGTAGCTGAGCGCCGTGCCTGCGCGGGGTGAGTCAGCCGGATTTGGGCAGTGCGTAGAACGCGACCGCGCAGAAGTGGGCCGCGGCGGCGGCGATCACGAACAAGTGAAAGATCTCGTGATAGCCGAAGACCTTGGGGCTCGGGTTGGGACGCTGAGTCGCGTAAACGACGGCGCCGCCCGTGTAGAGCAGACCGCCTCCGGCGACCAGGAGGATGCCGACCAGTCCCATCGACGATGCCATTTGCGGGAAGGCGGCGACCGCGACCCAGCCCAGGGAGAGATAGATCAGGGAGGCCACCCACTTCGGATGGTCGATCCAGAGCATCTCGACGATGCTGCCGACGACCGCGCCGACCCAGACGACGATCAGGATCGCATCAGCGAGAGGGCCGTTGAGGACGAGCAGGGCGAACGGCGTGTAGGTGCCGGCGATGAGGACGAAGATCATCGAGTGGTCGAGGCGGCGCATCCACTGCCGCACGCCGGGGCGCTTCCAGTTGACCCGGTGATACAGGGCGCTGGTTCCGAGCAGGGCGGAGAGGCTCGCCGCGTAGATCGCCACGGCGACGGTCGCGGTGGCGCCATGGGCGGCGGCGGCCGCGATCAGGGCGACACCGAGTCCGATCGACGTGAAGAAGGCCCACTCGTGGGAGACGCCGCGCAGCTTCGGCTTGACGGCGGCGATCGCCTCGGCGGCGGCGCCCTTCGCGGCGGCGACGGATTCGGCGGTTACCTCCCGTGCGGCGACCGCCCGCTCCCCCATCGCCTCCTTGGCGGACGCGGCCCGCTCGTTCATGGCCTCCCGGGCGGCGGTGGCGCGCTCGTTCATGGCTTCGCGGCGTTCGCCAGCGGCGCCCCGCGCGGCGGCGAGGCGATCTGCCGCCCGCTCAGCACCGGTCTTGGGCTGGTCAGCCATCGCCTAGGACAGGATACAAGGCGCCGCGCAGAGAACTGCGGGTTTTGCGGCTTCAGGAACGATCGCGCACGTTAGCCGAGCCCGCCCGGGCGGTAGAATCTGACCCGGAATCTCCTGCATCCGGGTCGTTCTCCGCACCACCGGAACCGATCCGCCGCGATGCCGCAAATTGCGCGTTTCGGAGCCCCGGAAGTCTGTCCGACCCGAGGGTGATCCTGATCAGTTCACCCCAAGAGCCGATTTACACGAGGAAAGAGGAGAGTCATGCCGGACACCGCTTCAGAGCCCACCGAGACCGCAGCCAGCACCCAGGCCGGGCTGGCTATCGAACGGCGTTTCACGCGCGAGGGCGTGCATCCGTTCGACGAGATCGAGTGGGAGATGCGCGACGCGGTAATCGGCAACCCTGAAGCACCGGCCTTCGAGCAGCGCGGCGTCGAGTTCCCGCGGACCTGGTCCCAGAACGCGACCAACATCGTCGCCCAGAAGTACTTCCGCGGCCAGCTCGGCTCCGAGCAGCGCGAGAGCTCCGTCAAGCAGATGGTCGGCCGTGTCTCTGGGACGATCTCCGGCTGGGGCCGCGAGGGCGGCTACTTCCGAACCAACACGGACGCCGACGCATTCGAGGCCGAGCTCACCTCGATCCTGCTGAACCAGAAGGCGGCGTTCAACTCACCGGTGTGGTTCAACGTCGGCTGGCGGGACAAGGCACAGGCGAGCGCCTGCTTCATCCTCAGCGTCGAGGACGACATGGAGTCGATTCTCGAGTGGAACACGCAGGAGGGCATCATCTTCAAGGGAGGGTCCGGATCGGGGATCAACCTCTCGAAGATCCGGGGGTCGATGGAGCCTCTATCGAAGGGCGGAACGGCTTCGGGTCCCGTCAGCTTCATGCGCGGCGCCGATTCGTGGGCCGGGGCCATCAAGTCCGGGGGCGGCACGCGGCGCGCGGCGAAGATGGTCGTGCTGGACGTCGATCATCCGGATGTCGAGGACTTCATCTGGTGCAAGGCTCGGGAGGAGGACAAGGCGGCTGCCCTGCGCGACGCCGGCTTCGACATGTCGATCGACGGCAGCGGCTTCAGTTCCATCCAGTATCAGAATGCGAACAACTCGGTTCGAATCACCGACGAGTTCATGCAGGCGGTTGAAAACGGGGACGAGTGGCATCTGACGGGCCGGAGCGACGGCGGCGTCATCAAGACCGTCGACGCACGGGAGCTGATGAACCAGATCTCGGAGGCTGCCTGGCGCTGTGCCGATCCGGGCATTCAGTACGACACCACGATCAACCGCTGGCACACCGACCCGAACACCGGGCCGATCACGGCATCTAATCCCTGCAGTGAGTACATGAGTATCGATGACTCCGCCTGCAACCTCGCATCGCTCAACCTGATGAAGTTCCGCCGCGAAGATGGATCGATCGATGTCGACGACTTCACGCACGCCGTCGACATTGTTTTCTTGGCGCAGGAGATCATCGTTGGGTTCTCCAGCTATCCGACGGAGAAGATCACCCGCAACGCGAACGACTACCGGCAGCTTGGGCTCGGCTACGCGAACCTCGGCGCCCTGCTGATGTCGAACGGCATTCCCTATGACTCCGATCAGGGCCGCGCGACCGCGGCCGCCATCACCGCTTTGATGACCGGGCGCGGCTACCTAAAGTCGGCAGAGGTTGCCGGTGAGATAGGGCCCTACGAAGGCTACGAACTGAATCGCGAGCCTCACAACGAGGTCATGCGGATGCACCGGGACGCTTCGTACGACCTGTCGGAAGAGCTCGTGGAGGAGCAGCTTCTCGCAGCTGCACGCCAGGCTTGGGAGGAGGCTGTCGCCGTGGGCGACGAGAACGGTTACCGCAACGCCCAGGCGACGGTGCTGGCGCCGACCGGCTGCCTCGTAGGGGACAGCCTCATTTCGACGAGCCGCGGCCTTGTCCGCCTCAATACCCTCGGCGACGCGTTCGGGTCGAAGTGGCAGGAGCTCGACATCGAAGTCGCAACCGACGAGGGGCCTCGCCAGGCGAGTGACTTCTACGTCAACGGGTTCGAGCAGGTGGTCTCGATCGAAACCGGTCGCGGATACCGGATCCAGGGCACTCCGACTCACCGCATCAAGGTCGTCGACTCCGATGGCGAGTGGGTCTGGCGCCGGTTCGCGGAGATCGAGCAGGGCGATCGGGTGCCGCTGATGCTCAACGGGATGGTCGGCGACCCGCAGAACGTGATGCTGCCGCCTCTCGGCGAGTTCCACTGGAACGCCGACTTCCGCACCCGCGTCCCGCGAGCCCTCACACCGGAGCTGGCGGAATTCGTCGGGTACTTCATGGGGGACGGCTCCCTCCACGCGAAGGGCCTGCGCCTCTGTGTCGATCGAAAGGACCAGGACGTTGCCGATCGCCTTGTCGAGCTCGGCGTCGAGCTCTTTGGCCTCTCGGCCACGATCACGGAGCAGGAGGGCTACACCGAGGTCGCGTTTAACTCGGTGCCCCTGACGGCTTGGTGGGAGGCGTGCGGCTTCTCCAAGCTGCATCCGTTCGCCGAGCACAGCGGCAAGGGTTGGCACGCCCACGTTCCCGACGCGATTCTGCACACGAACAATCCCAAGGTCTACGCCGCATTCATTCGTGGCCTCTGGGAGGCCGACGGGACCACAACCAACGGCTATGCGGCGTGGAGCACGGTCACCGAGCGCTTCAGCCGCGACGTGCAGAGCATGATGCTGGCGCTCGGGTTCGTGACGACCCGCAAGGTTGACGCGGCGGAGTCCAACTGGGGAGAGAACGAGCGGTATGTGCTGCGCATCCTCAACGTCGCTGAGGCGAGCCGCTTCCAGGAAGAGATCGGGTTCATCTCGAGCCGGAAGAGCGAGTCACTCTCGGTGGGACAACACCGCCAGGCGTCGCGTTACAACCACGTGCCGGTCAGTCGCGAGATGATCGACGAGCTCGCACCCGAGAACGATCCTCTGCGGAAGACGATGCCGACCTCGCTCGCGAGGCGCGGCGATGTCTCGCGTCGATCGGCGACGGCGCTGCTCGAGCGGACCCAGAGCCCGGAGCTCGCCCACCTCCTCGAGTTCTTCTACGACGAGGTGGCTGAGATCGAGGTTCTCGACGATCAGCCCACGTTCGACCTCTCCGTGCCGGACAACGTCACCTACGTCGCCAACGGCTTCGTCAGCCACAACACCATCTCGTTCCTGATGGACTGCGACACGACCGGCATCGAGCCCGACTTCTCGCTGGTCAAGTTCAAGGAGCTGGTCGGCGGCGGGTCGATGACGATCCCAAACCGCTCGATCGGTCTGGCGCTGCGGACCCTCGAGTACACCGAGGCCGAGATCTCCCAGATCGAGGCATATGTCGCCGAGGAGAACACGATCATCGGCGCTCCCGGGCTGAAGGACGAGCACCTCGAGGTCTTCGATGTCGCGGTCGGCGAACGGGCGATCTCGCACATGGGCCACATCGACATGATGTCGGCCACCCAGCCGTTCCTCTCGGGGGCGATCTCGAAGACGGTCAACCTGCCGGAGACCGCGACGGTCGAGGACATCGCCGACGCCTACACGCGAGG
>JBBSQE010000192.1:0-5199 GCA_038258095.1 Solirubrobacterales bacterium
CCGCGATCGTGTGCCCGACCATGTCGGGGAAGATCGTCGATGTCCGCGACCAGGTCTTGACCATCGTCTTGTTGCCCGACTCGTTCATCTGGCCGATCCGCTTCATCAGCGATTCCTCGACCCACGGGCCCTTCTTTGAGCTTCTTGACACTGGTTACCTCTTCTTCTTTCCGCGCCTGCGGCCACGGACGATGTAGCGGTCAGACATCTTGCCCTTCTTGCGGGTCCTGTAGCCGAGCGTCGGCTTACCCCAAGGGGTACGGGGGTGGCCGCCAGGCGTCTTGTGGGCCTCGCCTCCGCCGTGCGGATGGTCGACCGGGTTCATCGCGACGCCGCGGGTCTGGGGCCGGATGCCCTTGTGGCGGCTGCGGCCAGCCTTGCCGACCGTCATGTTCTGGTGCTCGGCGTTGGAGAGCGAGCCGACCGTGGCGCGGCAGTCGGCCGGAACCAGGCGCATCTCCGACGACGGCAGACGCAGAGTGACCATGTCGCCTTCCTTGGCGACGAGCTGGATCGACGTGCCGGCGGACCGGCCAAGCTTGCCGCCCTGGCCGGGCTTCATCTCGACGTTGTGGACGATCGTTCCCGTCGGCATCCCGCGCATCGGCAGGGAGTTGCCGGGGCGGATGTCCGCGCTCGGTCCCGATTGGACCATGTCGCCGACCGAAATCTGCGCTGGGGCGAGGATGTAGCTCTTGGCGCCGTCGGCGTAGTGAAGAAGGGCGATGTAGCAGCTGCGGTTCGGGTCGTATTCGATGGTCGCGACCTTCGCGGGAACGCCGTCCTTGAGGCGCTTGAAGTCGATCAGCCGGTAACGGCGCTTGGCTCCGCCGCCGCGATGGCGGCTGGTGACGCGGCCATTGGCGTTCCGCCCGCCGGACTTCCGCAGGCCCTCGGTGAGCTTCTTCTCGGGCGCGTCGGCGGTGATCTGCTCGCGCAGGGGATAGGTGCCGAACCGGCGGCCGGGTGAGGTGGGGTTTGTCTTGCGGTTAGCCACGGGGTTCTCCGATTACTCGGCGGCTGCGCCCTCGAACAGCTCGATGCGCTCACCGGGTGCGACCTGGACGATCGCCTTCTTCCAGGCGCGGGACTTGCCGGAGTGGACGCCGCGGCGCTTCGGCTTGGCGCGGACCTTCGAGGTCCGCACGCCGGCGACCTGCACGCCGAAGATCTGCTGCACGGCCTGGGCGATCTGCGTCTTGTGGGCGCGATCGGCGACCCGGAACGTGTACTTGCCCTCCGCAATCAGTGCGTAGCTCTTCTCGGAGATGACCGGGCGGATGAGGATGTTGCGCGCGTCCATCAGGAGCGACACCACCCTTCGCTGATGCTTCGCTCACGGCGAATCAGATATGGACGTTCGCTGCGCATCAGCTCAGCTGCTCTTCGAGGTGTTGCAGGGCGGTTTCGGAGACAACGAGGGACGCGGTCCCGATCACGTCGGCGACGCCGATCTTCGTGACCTCGTCGACGCTGACCCGGGGGATGTTGCGGAAGCTCTTGAGCGCGCCGACCTCGTCGGTGGTGAGGACCACCAGGACCGGAAGCGTCCTCCCCCACTTCGCCAGCAGGTCGGCGGCGGACTTCGTCGAGGGGGTGTCGAGGCTCGCGGCGTCGAGGACCGCGATGCTGTCGCGCTCGGCGTGGACGGCGAGGGCGGCGCGCATTGCCTTGCGGCGCGCCTTGCGGTTGACCTTAACCGTGTAGTGGCGCGGCTTCGGCCCGAAGGCGACGCCGCCGCCGTAACGGTTCGGGACATCGAGAGAGCCGGCGCGGGCGCGGCCGGAGCCCTTCTGGCGCCAAGCCTTGGCGCCGGTCATCGAAACCTCGCCGCGCGACTTCGTCGAGGACGTGCCCCGGCGGGCCGCGTTGAGGTCGGCGCGGGCCGTCTCGTGCACGAGCGAGTGATGGAACGGCTCGGTGAAGAGCTCCGGAAGATCGGTCTTCGTCGTCTTGCCGAGGACGGCGGCCTTGGCGCTAGCCATCGAGCCTCACCTCCACGAGCGACTTCTTGTGGCCGGGAACCGAGCCCTTGATCATCAGGAGGTTTCGCTCGGCGTCGATGCGGGCGATCTCGAGGCCCTTCTGGGTGCGGCGCTCGGCGCCCATGTGCCCCGGCATCCGCATTCCCTTGAACACGCGGGCGGGGAACGTGGAGGCGCCGATCGAGCCCGGCGCCCGGGTGTTGTGCGAGCCGTGGGTCACGGGGCCGCGGCTGAAGTTGTGGCGCTTGATCCCGCCCTGGAAGCCCTTGCCGACCGTGGTGCCGGCGACCTTGACCTTCTGGCCCTCCTCGAACACAGCGACGGTGACCTGGTCGCCGATCTTCGTGTCCTCGTCGCCGGGAAGATCGACATCGCGAAACTCGACGAGGTGGCGCGACGGCGGCGCGCCGGCCTTCTTCAGGTGCCCGAGCTCGGGCATCGAGAGCTTCGACTCGCGGATCTCGCCGAATGCGAGCTGCACGGCGGAGTAGCCGTCGCGCTCTGACTCCCGCACGGCGGTGACGGTGCAGGGCCCGGCCTGGATCACGCTGACGGGCACGACGGTGCCGTCCTCCATGAAGAGCTGCGTCATGCCGAGCTTCTTGCCGAGGATCGCACTCATAACTAACTGACCAGCTCCACCGTCGTGGTCCGCTCGCGAAGCATCAGAGATAGGCGCTCGTTGCTCATAGCCTGATCTCGATGTCGACGCCGGCCGGGAGCGAGTCCAGGCGCTGGAGCGAGTCGACGGTCTTGGGGGTGGGCTGGAGGATGTCGATCAGGCGCTTGTGCGTACGGATCTCGAAGTGCTCGCGTGAGTCCTTGTCCTTGAACGGCGAGCGGATCACGCAGTAGACGTTCTTCTCGGTCGGCAGGGGCACGGGCCCGGACACGCTGGCGCCGGTGCGCTCGGCCGTCTCGACGATCTCCCGCGCCGCGCGATCGATCGCGTCGTGGTCGTAGGCCTTCAGCCGAATTCGGATTTTCTGGGCCGCAATGGCTGCCATCTGACTGCTCTGGTCTCTCTGTCTCTCGTGCTTGGGCTTTAAGTTTTTGGCTGATCTCGCGCAAGCGGGGCACCGCCCCGGTATCGGTTGGGGCGCGCCCCGGTCGTATCTTGCATTTTCAATTTTCCCGGCCGGACATCCCGGCGCGAAAAGGGCGGGCACCAGGCCCGCCCCCACTCGGGTCGTTACTCGAGGACTTCGGCAACGACCCCCGAGCCCACGGTGCGTCCACCCTCGCGGATGGCGAAACGCAGGCCCTGCGTCATGGCGATCGGCTGAATCAGCTCGATCGTCATCTCGACGTTGTCCCCGGGCATGACCATCTCCGTGCCCTCGGGCAGGTTGGCGACGCCGGTCACGTCGGTGGTGCGGAAATAGAACTGAGGCCGGTAGCCGGAGAAGAACGGGGTGTGACGGCCGCCCTCCTCCTTCTTCAGGCAGTAGACCTCGGACTTGAACTTGGTGTGCGGGGTGATCGACCCGGGCTTGCAGAGGACCTGCCCGCGCTCGATCTCCTCACGCTTCGTGCCACGGAGCAGGCAGCCGGCGTTGTCGCCCGCCTGACCCTGGTCGAGGCTCTTGTTGAACATCTCGACGCCGGTCACGATCGTCTTGGTCGTGTCGTGGATGCCCACGATCTCGACCTCGTCGCCGGTGTTGACGATGCCCGTCTCGATGCGGCCAGTCGCGACGGTGCCGCGGCCGGTGATCGAGAAGATGTCCTCGACCGGCATCAGGAACGGCTTGTCGAGGTCGCGCTCGGGCTCCGGGATGTAGGAGTCGAGTGCCTCGGCGAGCTCGAAGATCGCCGCCTTCGCGTCCTCGTCGCCCTCGAGCGCCTTCAGGGCCGAGCCCTTGACGATCGGGGTGTCGTCGCCCGGGAAGTCGTACTCGTTGAGGAGGTCCTTGACCTCTTCCTCGACGAGCTCCACGAGCTCATCGTCGTCGACCTGGTCGATCTTGTTGAGGAAGACGACCACGTAGGGGACGTTGACCTGGCGGGCGAGCAGGATGTGCTCACGCGTCTGCGGCATGACGCCGTCAGCCGCGGAGACGACCAGGATCGCCCCGTCCATCTGGGCCGCGCCGGTGATCATGTTCTTCACGTAGTCGGCGTGACCGGGACAGTCGACGTGCGCGTAGTGACGGTTGTCGGTCTCGTACTCGACGTGCGAGGTCGCGATCGTGATGCCGCGTTCCTTCTCCTCGGGCGCGTTGTCGATATCGGCAAAGCTCTTGGCCTGCGTGCCGCCCTTCTCGGAGAGGGTCTTGGTGATCGCAGCCGTCAGCGTCGTCTTTCCATGGTCGATGTGACCGATGGTGCCGACATTGACGTGCGGCTTGTCGCGCTGGAACGTCTCCTTACCCATCTCTTCTCAGTGCTCTCTTTCTTTTCTTTTGTCGTCTGAGTCAGTCGTTACAAATCGTGGTGAATCTCGGTGGCAGCGCATTTCGCTCTGCCTGAGGGCGAACCTCGGAAATATAGCCCGCTGGGCTGGCCGGTGAAGTGCGCCTCCGGCTTCTTACGATGCCGCGCCCACCGGCACACCTGAGCGGTTCTGGACTATCTCCTCGGCGATGTTGTTCGGCACCTCTTCATAGCGCTCGAACTGCATCGTGTAGTTGGCGCGGCCCTGCGTCGAGGATCGCAGATCGGTCGCGTAGCCGAACATCTCGCCGAGCGGCACGTAGGCCTGGACGGCAAGCGCGTTGCCCCGCTGGTCCTGCCCCTGAACCTGTCCACGGCGCCTCGAGAGGTCGCCGATCACGTCGCCGAGGAACTCCTCGGGCGTGACGACCTCGACGGACATGAGTGGCTCGAGCAAAACCGGCTTGGCCTTGCGGGCAGCCTCCTGCATCGCCATCGAGCCGGCGATCTTGAAGGCCATCTCCGAGGAGTCGACGTCATGGAAGGAGCCGTCGACGAGCTCGACCGAGACGTCGACCATCGGGTAGCCGGCCTTGATGCCGTTGAGGAGAGCTTCCTCCATGCCCTGGGCGGCCGGGTTGATGAACTCGCCGGGGATGGCGCCACCCTTGATCTTCGACTCGAACTTGAAGCCCTCGCCGGGAGCAGGCTCGACGTTGATGACCACGTGGCCGAACTGGCCGCGGCCGCCGGTCTGGCGGACGAAGCGCCCAACGACCTTCTCGGCGCGCTCGCGGATCGTCTCGCGGTAGGCGACCTCAGGCCTGCCGACCGTCGC
>JBBSQE010000193.1:0-5039 GCA_038258095.1 Solirubrobacterales bacterium
AGCGCCGGCATCGTCGAACCAAAACGGCTCGCGATCGCCTCTCAGGCACCCGATCGGCGGCTCCCGGGCACCCACACCCGACCCTGACCCACCGAGCGCCTCGCTGGGTCACCTCTTCACGGGTACTGCAAGATCGGGGCTGGCCGTCCGCGGCGGCGGTTAGGGTCGCCCCGCCCGTGAAGCTGGTAATCGGAATCGTACGCCCCGAGAAGGCGAATGACGTGCTCGAGTCGCTCTACCGAGCGAAGGTGAGGGGCGTCTCGATCAGCCGCGTCCAGGGCCACGGCGGCGAGCTCGACCGGGTCGAGACCTACCGCGGGACGACGGTCCAGATGGGGCTCTCCGAGAAGGTCCGGTTCGAGGTTGCGGTCTCGGACGCGTTCGTCCAGCCGACGATCGACGCGCTCTGCGACGGCGCCCGGACGGGCGAGGTCGGTGACGGAAAGATCTTCGTGACGCCTCTCGACAGGGTGGTCCGGATCCGCACCGGGGAAACCGGTGACGACGCCGTCACCCCGGTGGGCAAGTGAGCCTCGGCGCCTTGACGACACCCGGGATCGACTCGGGCGACACCGCCTGGATGTTGGCGGCCACCGCCCTGGTGTTGCTGATGACGCCCGCCCTCGGGCTCTTCTACGCCGGCCTAGTCCGGTCGAAGAACACGCTCAACACTTTCATGATGGTCCTTGCGGCCCTGGGGGTTGCGACGGTGGCCTGGGCCGCGGTCGGCTACTCGATCGCCTTCGACGAGGGCAACGGGATCGTCGGCGGGCTTGGCCTCGCGTTCCTGCACGACGTCACGTTCGTCCCGCGCGAGGGCACGGCCATCCCGCAGCTGCTGTTCATGGCCTTCCAGGCGACCTTCTGCATCGTCACCGTCGCGCTCGTTTCAGGGGCCGTGGTTGAGCGGATGCGGTTCGGGCCGCTCCTCGTCTTCTCGGCGCTCTGGGCGATTCTCGTCTACTCCGTACTGGCCCACTGGGCCTTCGGAGGCGGCTGGCTGCAGTCCGGCGGCACGCTCGACTTTGCCGGCGGCATCCCGGTCGAGATGGGCTCGGGCTTCTCGGCGCTCGCGGCTGCGACGGTCGTCGGGGCCCGCAAGGACTACGGCCGTCAGGCCCTCCTGCCCCACAACTCCGTCTACGTCCTCCTCGGGGCCGGCCTGCTGTGGTTCGGTTGGTTCGGCTTCAACGGCGGGTCCAGCTTCGGCGCGAACGAGTCGGCAGCGCTCGCGTTCACCAACACGCTCCTCTGCCCGGCCTGCACGCTCGTGGTCTGGTTCATCCTCGACCTCGCCCGCGGCGGCAAGGTCACGGCAATCGGCGCCGCGACCGCCATCATCGTCGGCTGCGTCGGGATCACGCCGGCGGCCGGGTTCATCAGCCCGGGCTGGGCGATGGCCCTCGGGGCGCTCGCCGCCCTGCCGAGCTACGCGATCATCGTGATCCGGCCGCGGACCCGGGTCGACGAGACGCTCGACGTCCTAGCCGCCCACGGCATCGCCGGCCTGACCGGGATCGTCTTCATCGGCTTCTTCGCCCAGACGTCGTGGAATGGGGTCTCCGACGGCCTGCTCTACGGGAACGCCGCGCAGCTCGGCGACCAGCTCCTCGCCGTAGCGGCCGCACCCGCCTACGCGGCCGGGATGACCTTCCTGATCCTCAAGGCGATCGCGCTGGTGATGCCCCTGCGCGTGTCCGAACGCGAGGAGTCGATCGGGATGGACATCGTCGAGCACGGCGAGGAGGCCTACGTGACCGGCGAGGGCGCGATCCTCGTCCGCCACGAGGCCGGCTTGGACGACGTCCTGGTCGCCGACCCCGGCTAGCGTCCCCGCGGCCGCACTGCTCGCTCAGGCCTCCGAGTATGCGGGCTCCGGCTCGTGGTCGAGCGCGGGGCTCGGCGTCGCGGCTTCGGCTGCGTCGTCTGAGGCCATCTGCTGTGAGAGCGGGTTCACCTTTGGTGCCTCGATCACGAAGACGGCGACGAGGGTCGCGACGACGAGAAGGCCGGCGCCGACCAGGTAGGCGAGGTGGTAGCCAGAGTTGAGGGCCGCGTCGGCGCTGGTGCCGGCCGCCTTGAGGTCGTCGGTTCGCTGGCTGGCCAGTGTCGCCAGCACCGCGAGGCCGATCGCCCCGCCGACCTGGACGCTGGTGTTGACGAGCCCCGAGGCGAGCCCGGAGTCCTGGCGCGTGGCGCCGGACATCGCGAGGGTCATCAGACACGGGAATCCGAGGCCGGCGCCGGCGCCGAGCAGGACCATCGGCGGCAGCAGGTCGCGCCAGAACGTCCCGTCAACCGGCGTGCGGGCGAAGAGCAGAAGCCCCGCGCAGATCAGCCCAAGGCAGGGGATGAGGACGGCACGCGGGCCGAACCGGAGCTGCGCCCGGTCGGATACGCGCAGGGACATGAACCCCATCACGATCGTCGCCGGCAGGAATGCGAAGCCGACGTCGAGCGGGCTGTAGTCGAGGATGCGCTGCATGTAGAGCGCCCCGAGGAAGAACATGCCGAACATCCCGGCGACCAACAGCGCCTGGACGATGTTGGCCCCCGAGACGTTGCGCGCGCGGAACAGGCGCAGCGGCATCAGGGGGTTCTCGATCTTCGACTGGCGGTAGACGAACGCCGACTGGAGGGCGAGCGACACGGCGGCCAGCCCGAGTGTCCGGCCCGACGTCCAGCCCTGCTCGGAGACCTGGAGGATCGTGTAGACGCCAAGCATCAGGCCGCTGGTCAGCAGGGTGGCGCCGGGGACGTCGGCGCCCTTGTCGAGCCCGATGCCGGGAGTGTTGTCGACGTAGCGAAGCGCGAGGAACGCGGTCAGGATCCCGACCGGCAGGTTGATGAAGAAGATCCAGTGCCAGCTGATCGCGTCCGTGAGGACGCCGCCGGCGAGCAGGCCTATCGAACCACCGGCCGAGGCGACGAAGCCGAAGACGCCGAGCGCCTTGGCCTGATCCTTCGGCTCGGGGAAGAGCCCGATGACCATGCCGAGGATCACGGCCGATGTGAAGGCGCCGCCGATGCCTTGGACGAAGCGGGCGGCGATCAGCGTGCCCTCCGAGAACGACACTGCGCAACAGAGCGACGCGGCCGTGAACAGCGCCATGCCGCCGAGGAACACGCGGCGCTGGCCGATCAGGTCGCCTCCGCGACCCGCGAGCAACAGCAGCCCGCCGAAGGGGATCATGTAGGCGTTCACGACCCAGGCCAGGTTCGCCTGGCTGAACCCGAGATCGTCCTGGATCGTCGGCAGTGCGACGTTGACGATCGTCCCGTCGAGGACGATCATCAGCATCCCCGTGCAGAGCACGTATAGGGCGATCCAGCGCCGGTTGTCGTCTGCTCGGTTCTCGGTACCCATCGCGGTCATTCCTCCAGATTAGGTCGTTTCGGAAGTAGGACCTGAGGCGTACGGAAAAATCATCGCTCGGGCCAAGATCGGGCAAGTCGACACGCCATCGAGGCCAAGGTCAGGCCTTCGCCCGCCAGAGCGCCACCTCGCCGCCGTCGGGCGATTCGACGATGCTGCGCCAGCCGATCGGTCCCTCGCGCGGCTTCAGCAGCACGGCCGCGCCGAGCTCCCGCGCCCGGTCGGTCGCGGAGTCGACGCAGTCCACCTCCACATAGGGGAGCCACAGCGACGGCTCGGCATCCCGCTCGACAACGCCGCCGTCCACGCGGCCGCCGACGTCGAGAGTCAGGTAGGGGTTGCGGGCGACGCGCACAGTCTTGCTGCGCCACCCGAACAGGTCGCCGTAGAACGAACAGGCTCGGGGCAGGTTCGGGGTGCGGAGCTCGAGATGGACGATCGGGTTCTCGCTCGGGGTCATTAGCCTCACCACCAAAGACCCGTCCCCGCACGAAAACCAATCGGGCGATGAGTTTCCGGCGAGGCGCCGGTCTACCCTGCTGACGATGAAGCCGATCTCCGTCACATCACCGATGCCGGGCCCGCAGCTCCTCGATGCGGCAAGGTCCGGCGACGAGAATGCGTTCGGTCGCCTCATCGAGCCTCACAGGCGCGAACTCCACGCCCATTGCTACCGGATGCTCGCCTCGGTGCACGATGCCGAGGACGCACTCCAGGACGCCCTGCTGCGCGCCTGGCGCAGCCTCGAGAACCTCGCCGATCAGAGCGCACTGCGGGCGTGGCTCTACCGAATCGCCACGAACACCTGCCTCGACATCATCGCCAAACGGCCCAAGCGCGTGATTCCGATCGACTACGGCCCCGTGTCGGATCCGAGCGATGGCCCCGGCCTCCCGGTCGTCGAATCCGTCTGGATCGAGCCGTATCCCGACGACACGCTCGCCGTCGAGGACGGCTACGCCGCGCCGGATGCCCAGTACGAGGAGCGCGAGGCCGTCGAGCTTGCCTTCATCGCGGCGCTCCAGCACCTGCCGGCGAACCCGCGCGCTGCACTGATCCTCCGCGAGGTCCTCGGCTTCTCCGCGAAGGAGGTCGCGGAGACGCTCGACACCACAGTCCAGTCCGTCAACAGCGCGCTGCAGCGAGCGCGGAAGAAGGTCGAGGAGAAGCTGCCGGACCAAAGCCAGCAGGCGAACAATCGCGCCCTCGAGGACGACGAGCTCCGCGAGGTCGTGGAGAGCTATATGGAGGCGATGCGAAACGACGACATCGACAGGGTCGTCTCCCTTCTGACCGAGGACGCGGCGTGGTCGATGCCCCCGCTCGCCACCTGGTACGGAGGCGGCCTGGACGTGATCGCCGGCTTCCTCGCCGTCGGCCCGCTCAACGGGAACATCCGCTGGGCCCACCGCGCGACCCGCTCGAACGGACAGCCCGCGGTCGGCGCCTACGTCTGGGACGAGGAAGAGAACGCCTACGTCGCCTTCGCGCTCGACGTGCTCAGCCTCGACGGCACGAAGATCAGGGAGATCTGCTCCTTCATCGTGCGCGACGCCAACGTGCCCGACGGCTACGACTTCGTCAACTACCCCGAGCGCCCGGCGGATCCGCGGCAGGTCAGGGACGTCTTCGAGCGGGCCGGCATCCCGGCCCGCCTCGAGGC
>JBBSQE010000194.1:0-4955 GCA_038258095.1 Solirubrobacterales bacterium
GAGACCTTCTACGGGTTCATAGGCGGCGAGAACAACCAGTGGGACCCGGCGCTCTACGAGGGGACGACCCCGATCGAGCCGCCCGCCACCCCCGAGGAGGGCTACCACCTGACCGAGGATCTGACTGATCAGGCCTGCAATTGGGTGCGCCAGCAGAAGGCGCTGATGCCCGACAAGCCGTTCTTCATGTACTTCGCGCCCGGCGCCACCCACGCCCCCCACCACGTACCGGAGGAGTGGGCGGCCAAGTACAAGGGGCAGTTCGCCGACGGTTGGGATGCGCTGCGTGAGCGCACGCTCGCCCGCCAAAAGGAACTGGGCGTCGTCCCGGCCGACGCCGAGCTGACCGCCCGTCACGCGGAGATCCCCGCCTGGGACGACATGCCCGCCGAGCTGAAGCCGGTCCTCGAGCGTGAGATGGAGGTCTACGCGGGGTTCCTCGAGCACACCGACCACCACGTCGGGCTTTTGATCGACGCAATCGACGACCTGGGCGTGCTCGACAACACGATCGTCTACTCCATCATCGGCGACAACGGCGCCTCCGCGGAGGGCACCGTCAACGGCGCCTTCAACGAGATGGCCAACTTCAACGGGATGGCCGCCCTCGAGACGCCCGAGTTCATGGCGAGCAAGATGGACGAGTTCGGTTCGCCGAGCTCGTACAACCACTACGCCGTCGGCTGGGCGTGGGCCATGAACACCCCGTTTCAGTGGACCAAGCAGGTCGCTTCGCACTGGGGCGGAACCCGCAACGCGACGATCGTGCACTGGCCCGAGGGCATCGAGGACGCCGGCGGGCTGCGCACGCAGTTCACCCACGTCATCGACCTTGCGCCGACGATCCTCGAAGCCATCGGTCTCCCCGAGCCGACCATGGTCAACGGAGTGCAGCAGTCGCCGATGGAGGGCACGAGCATGCTCTACACGTTCGACGAGCCTGACGCGGCCGAGCGCCACGACCTCCAGTACTTCGAGATGTTCGGCAATCGCGGGATCTACCACCGGGGTTGGAGCGCGGTCACCAAGCACCGCACGCCGTGGGTGATGCTGGGCGGCGAGGTCCCGGCGTTCGACGATGACCTCTGGGAGCTCTACGACGGCACCAAGGACTACAGCCAGGCCAATGACCTCTCCGCCGAGCATCCCGAGATCCTCGCCAAGCTGCAACGGCTCTGGCTGATCGAAGCCACCAAGTACGACGTCCTGCCGATGGACGACCGCACCGCCGAGCGACTCGCTCCCGACATAGCGGGACGCCCGACCCTGATCCACGGGGACTCCCAGCTGTTTTTCCCCGGCATGGGCCGTCTGTCGGAGAACAGCGTGGTCAGCATCAAGAACAAGTCGTTCTCGGTGACGGCCAACGTCGAAGTTCCCGCCGGGGGAGCCGACGGCGTGATCATCGCCCAGGGCGGGCGGTTCGGCGGGTGGAGCCTCTACGCCAAGGACGGGAAGGCCAAGTTCGTCTACAACGTGCTCGGCATCCAGGAGTTCGCCGTCGCGGCGGATGAGGCCATTCCCGACGGCGCGCACCAGGTGCGCATGGAGTTCTCCTATGACGGCGGTGGCCCGGCCAAGGGTGGCGATGTCAGCCTGTACTACGACGGCAATGCCGTGGGCGAGGGGCGTGTCGAAGCAACGCAGCCGATGATCTTCTCGGCAGACGAGACAACCGACATCGGCTACGAATCGGGCACCACCGTCACGCCCGACTACACCTCCAAGGACAGCCGCTTCACCGGCAAGATCGAGTGGGTCCAGATCGATCTGGGTGACGATGACCACGACCACCACATCGACCCCGAGGAACGTCTCCGCGTCGCGATGTCCCGGCAGTAGGCGGAATGGCAGCAAATGGGTGAAGCGATCGGCCAGGTTCTTTCGTTCGGTGTCGCCGTGGCGATCAGTCCAATCCCGATCATCGGCGTCGTGTTGATGCTGGCGACTCCCCAGGGGAAGACGAATGGCCTGTCGTTCATCACCGGATGGGTCCTCGGCTTGGCCGGAGCGGGAACGATCGTCCTTCTCGCGTCGAGCGGCGCCGGCGCGAGCGAGTCCGGACAACCTGCCGACTGGGTGAGCACCCTCAAGCTCATCCTCGGCACGTTGCTCCTGCTTGTTGCGTTGAGGCAGTGGCGGGGCCGTCCGGCGCCGAACGAGGAGGCCGAGATGCCCTCGTGGATGGCGACGATCGACCAATTCAGTGCCGCCAAGGCGGCGGGCTTCGGGGTAGCGCTCGCTGCCATCAACCCCAAGAACCTGCTGATGGTCATCGGCGCGGCGGCGGCCATCGCACAAACCGGCGCTTCCACCGGGTCGCAGGCGGTGGCGCTGATCGTCTTCGTGTTGATCGGAACCCTCGGAACCGGCGCTCCGCTGGTCATCTACTTCGCGATGGGGGACCGCGCCGGACAGGTTCTCAGCGACCTCAAGGCGTGGCTGTCCGGGTCAAACGCCGCGATCATGGCCGTCCTCTGCCTCGTCATAGGGGCCAAGCTGATCGGCGACGGGCTCAGCTCGTTGTCGATGTGATCCTGAGACGCATCAGCGGCTGATGCAGCGAAAGCCGATGTGGCTCGTCGATGTATCAACGGTCTCGGCCTGGCGAGCAGCCGGCCGGTAGCGCAGGCAATAGCTGGGGGCGCAGAGATGCGAGCCACCCTTGATCACGCGGCGAGCTCTGCCGCCTTCGGAGGTCCCGGCGGCATGGTTGCCGTCGATGTTCGCAACTCGGGCGTCGGCTGGAGCACAGCACGGGCTCGCGGCCGTGTCATCTGACCCGCTGTTCCGGTTCGCGAAGTCGTCGCTGGTCCACTCCCAGACATTGCCGGTCATGTCCGCGAGACCGAAGCCGTTTTGCGGAAAGAGACCTACCGGTGAGGTTCCCCTCCAACCCTTGGCGCCCGTGTTCCGCCACGGGAAGTCCCCCTGCCAGAAGTTGGCCATCAACTCGCCGGCGGGGGCCGGCTCATCTCCCCAGGCGAACAGGGCGCCGTCGATACCTCCACGAGCCGCGTACTCCCACTCGGCTTCGCTCGGCAACGTCTTGCCGGCCCATGCGGCATAGGCCTCCGCGTCTTCGAAGGCAATGTGAGTCACTGGATGGTCCTGACGCGAGGAGTTGTCGCTGTCGGGGCCCCACGGATGACACCATTCGGCACCGGGGACGTAAGCCCACCACGCCATTGGATCCTCCAGGGACACGGGCCCCTGGGTCGGGTGAAAAACGATCGAGCCCTCGACGAGCAACTCGGGGTCGATGTCGGGATAGGCGGCCGGATCGAGCGGCCGCTCCGCGACGGTCGTGTAGCCGGTCGCGTCCACGAACGACGCGAACTGACCGACAGTCACCGGACTTCGATCGATCGTGAAACCGTCGACCTCGATCTCGCGGACCGGTGCCTCCTCGGGATAAAAGCTCGAGCCCATCTGGAACCTGCCACTCGGCAGTTCGACCTGTTCGACAGATGCAGCCAAGAGCCAAAGATTAGGCGGCCGGGTCGGGAACTGCGAGGCAGGTTCGCCGATGCCCGCGCGAGACAGGGTCCAGCACGCAATCGACATGCCGGAAGATGGGCTCGAACCCCCGACACGGGGATCATGATGCCCGGCCGGGTTCTCGGGCTGCTGTCCACTAGGTCTTGGTCCAGCTGGTCCCTCTCGCCTTCACCGAAAACCGCAGCGCCCCCGGTGGCTGTCGTACGGGGAGCGCGAGCTGACCGAGCCATTCGCGCGGCGTCGTCGGCCGCCACGAACCGGATCGGGCGTAGGTCCGGATGGCCGGTCGGGATCGAAGGTGACGCGCGAGGGCCTCGAGCAGGCGGCCGAGTTGGTGGACATCGGTGAGGTCCAGAACGAGTTCAGCATCATCAACCGCTCCGGCGAGCCGGTGCTCGACTTCGGCCGCGAGCATGGCATCGCCTTCGTTCCCTATTTCCCCCTGGGATCGGCATTCACCGGCGATCTCGGTCGAGCACTTGGAGGAAAACCTCGCGGCCGCCGCCATCGAGCTCGACGACGAGGACGTGGAGCGGCTCGAGGCCGCCCAGCAGACGGGATCGGCGATTCCGGAGCATTGATCCGGCGGTGCGGGTGTGAAGCTCGGAGCGCAGTGATTTGCAGGAGGGCGACCATGCGGTCGGCGCCTCTGGTTCTAGCCGTGCAGATCCCGTCGCCCAAATCCCAAGACGGCGATGAGCGTCAGTGAGATCGTGACCAGAGCCAGTACCGCCAGATCGGGGATGTCGAGGCCGTTGCTGATCGGGTCGTGACCTGAGTAGTAGTGGAACGGGGAGAGGTACTTGAGCCAATCGATCTGGTCGACCAGGGGGGCGAAGCCATTGATCAGGAAGGCGGCCACGCCGAACGAGGCTGCGGCGCCCGAGGCGATCGCCTTGCGACCGGTCATGCCCGCCAGAGCCAGCGCGAGGGCGCCGAACATCAAGCCGAAGAAGGCGAGATGGATACACAGCGCGATCAGGTCGCCCAGCGCGATGCCGCCGCCGCCCGCAGCGACTCCTGCGATCAGGCCGACGAGCGTGCCCAGTGCCACCAGAAGAACGTCAACCGCGACGGCCGCGCCCTTCGCGAGGACCAGACGGGAGCGCTTGACCGGATGGGCCAGAATCACGCCCAGGATCCCTGACTCCTCTTCCCCGGCAAGTGACCCCGACGCTGCTGCGATACCCGTCGCCGCGATCACCAGAGGCCCGTAGACGGCCCCGATCTCACTCCGCATCCATCCTCTGAGGTTTCCGTAGTCGGCACCGCCGAGGAGGTCAGTTACTCCCTTCGGCAGGTCCAGTTTGCCGATCGATCCTCCGACCGCCGGGAAGAGAGCGCCGACCATCAGGATCGCGGCGAACATGCCGGCCATGGCCAGGGCGGTCGAGATCAATCGCAGTCTCACGGCCATCTTGAAGGTGGGAATGCTCACGGGCGCGAGCCCTCCC